>NZ_CP024190.1:921901-1229201 GCF_003391395.1 Mycobacterium marinum | reverse complement strand
CCGGTTCCGGTCGCCTACCACACCTTCGGCGGTTGGAAGCGTTCCGGATTCGGCGACCTCAACCAACACGGCCCGACGTCGATCCAGTTCTACACCAAGGTCAAGACCGTCACCTCCCGGTGGCCGTCGGGCATCAAAGATGGCGCCGAGTTCGTCATCCCCACGATGAAGTAGCCGCCATGTTTACCCTCAACGACGACGAGCGGGTGATCACCCAGACCGCCGCCGCCTTCGCCGATAAGCGGCTGGCCCCCTACGCGCTGGAATGGGATGCCACCAAGCACTTCCCGGTCGACGTGCTGCGCGAAGCCGCCGAACTGGGAATGGCGGCGATCTACTGCCGAGAAGACGTGGGCGGTAGCGGGCTGCGCCGGCTCGACGGGGTGCGCATCTTCGAACAGCTGGCCATCGCCGACCCGGTCACCGCCGCGTTTCTGTCCATCCACAACATGTGCGCCTGGATGATCGACAGCTTCGGCACCGACGAGCAACGCAAGGACTGGATTCCGCGGCTGGCCACGATGGACGCCATCGCCAGCTACTGCCTGACCGAGCCGGGTGCCGGCTCCGACGCCAGCGCGTTGAGCGCCCGGGCGGTGCGGCAGGGTTCGGACCCGGGGTCGGACTATGTGCTCGACGGCGTCAAGCAGTTCATCTCCGGTGCGGGCGCCTCGGACGTCTACGTGGTGATGGCGCGCACCGGAGCCGAGGGGCCGCGCGGCATCTCGGCGTTCATTGTCGAAAAGGGCACGCCGGGGCTGAGTTTCGGGGCGCTCGAAGAGAAGATGGGCTGGCACGCACAGCCCACCGCGCAGGTGGTGCTCGAAGGAGTTCGGGTACCCGCCGACGCGATGCTGGGCGGCGTTGACGGAACGGGCGCCGGATTCGGCATCGCGATGAACGGCCTCAACGGTGGCCGGCTCAACATCGCGGCGTGTTCGCTCGGTGGCGCCCAGTCCGCCTTCGCCAAGGCGGGTGCCTACGTGCGCGAGCGCCAGGCGTTCGGCTCCAGCCTGCTCGACGAGCCCACCGTCCGGTTCACCCTGGCCGATATGGCCACCGGCCTGGAGGCGTCGCGAATGCTGTTGTGGCGGGCGGCAAACGCACTCGACGAGGACGACGCGGACAAGGTCGAGCTGTGCGCGATGGCGAAGCGTTTTGTCACCGACACCTGCTTCGACGTCGCCGACAAGGCTCTGCAACTGCACGGCGGCTACGGCTACTTGCGCGAGTACGGTCTGGAGAAGATCGTCCGTGATCTGCGCGTGCACCGGATCCTGGAGGGGACCAACGAGATCATGCGGGTGGTCGTCGGCCGGGCCGAGGCCGCACGGTTTCGCGCTAGCGCATAGGAAAGGGGCCTCATGACCAAGTCCTGCCAGATCGCGTTCTTGGGGCTCGGCCACATGGGTGCGCCGATGTCGGCAAATCTCATCGGCGCCGGCCACACCGTACGCGGGTTCGACCCGGTGCCCGCGGCCGCATCCGCCGCGGCCGCCAAGGGCGCGACGATGTTTGACAGCGCCGCCGAGGCGGTGGCCGGGGCCGACGTGATCATCACCATGCTGCCCAATGGCGCGGTGGTCAAGCGCTGCTACGCCGAGGTGCTGCCCGCGGCCCGATCGGGTGCGCTGTTCATCGACAGCTCAACGATTTCGGTCAACGATGCGCGCGAGGTACACGCCCTGGCCGAATCGCACGGCATGGCTCAACTCGATGCACCGGTCTCCGGTGGGGTCAAAGGCGCGGTGGCCGGAACACTGGCGTTCATGGTCGGTGGCGACCAGAGCGCGCTGGCGCAGGCGCAGCCGGTCCTGGAGCCGATGGCGGGCAAGATCATTCACTGCGGCGCGGCCGGCGCGGGACAGGCCGCCAAGGTATGCAACAACATGGTGCTGGCAGTGCAGCAGATCGCCATCGGTGAGGCGTTCGTCCTGGCCGAGAACCTCGGGCTGGATGCGCAGTCGCTGTTCGACGTCATCACCGGCGCGACCGGAAATTGCTGGGCCGTGCACACCAACTGCCCAGTCCCCGGCCCGGTGCCGACATCGCCGGCCAACAACGACTTCAAGCCGGGATTTGCCACCGCGCTGATGAACAAGGACCTCGGTCTGGCCATGGACGCGGTGACCTCGACCGGTTCGGCGGCACCGCTGGGCAGCCACGCCGCCGAGATCTACGCCAAGTTCGCCGCCGACCACGCCGACCAGGACTTCAGCGCGGTGATCGAGATGCTGCGCGGCAGCTAGTTCACCGCGGCGTCACTGCACCTTTCGGCCCAGGAATGCCGCCAGCTGATCGGCCGGTGACAGCTCCGCCGAGCAGGGCTGCTCCTCCCCAAAGGGCTTGCCCGGCCCACGGAACTGGGGTCCGACGAACGCGCGCACCGCGGCGAGCTGCTGGGTGGCCAAGTCGGGATCAAGATCGCTGGCCTGACCGGTTGCCACCGCCAGGTCCCAGGCATGGGTCAGCACATCGCTGGTGCGCATCCCGATGAAGACCTGTCCGGGGATCTCACCGAACGGCAGCTTGAACACCGTCGCCATCCCGTTTGGTGCGGCGAAGACCTGTTGGGCGGCGGCGGCGGTGGCCCGGTGCGCCGCGACCATGTCGTCGGGCCGGGCGGCGGGCCTATCGGCGCCGCCCGACCATATCCCGACATGCTCGTTGCCGCCGATCACGTGCTCGATCAGATCGCTGACCGTCCATTCCGAGCACGGCGTCGCGGCCCCAAGCTGATCCGCGCTGACATTGGCAAGGACACTCTCGAACGCGTCCTGGGCACGCTGGTGAGCAGTTAGTGGATCCATCGTCCTGCCTCTCTGTGTTCTTCTCAGAAATCGCCGGCACTGCGCCGCAACGTTTCGATCGACGACACCAGTGCCTCCGACTCCCCGGTGGACATCCCGATGTTGGCGAACACGTGCTCATTGAGCGTGACGGTCGCATCCTCGACGGTGGAGCGCCCCAGATCGGTGATCTGCACCAGGGTGGTCCGGCCGTCGGTGGGATGGGGAACCCGCCGCACCAGCCCATCGGATTCCAGCCGGCGGATCGCGTGAGTAACGCTGGTGACGTGGACCTGCAACCGGTCGGAGGCCTTGGTGATCGGCAATGCGCCGGTGCGGCTGAACGCCAATAGCCGGAGCAGTTCGTAGCGGGAGAAACTCAGGTCATAGGGGCGCAGCGCGGCCTCGACTCGGGCCAGCAGAATCTGATGCGCGCGCATGACCGACGTCACCGCAACCATGCCCTGCGCCACGTCACCCCAACCGCCGGCTTCCCAGTTGGCCCGCGCCGCGGCGATCGGGTCACGTTTGTTGTCCGGGGCCACACCCTTTCTTACCGCACAATCCCCCGGGTCCGGTTATCGCTTGCGATATTGGCGCGAGCACCGCCGTCGGGCGCGGGTCGCCGGCCTCAGAGCGAACGCTGCAGCAGAACCTCGCCGCTATCGGCGGAGACCACCTGCACGGCCGCGATCTGGTCGACCGGCATCGAGATGCTGCCGGCGGGGGTGGCGGTGTGCCCCGGCTCGGCGACCCAGGTCGCCAGCCGGGTTTGGCTGCCGTCACGTCCGACCACGACCATGGCCAGCGTGTCATGGTGGGCATCCGGCGGCGCCAGGCAGACGCATCGCAGATTGATGAACGTCCCCCAGTGCATCCCGTCGACCGAAACCGTCGACTCCAGCAGGTGCGTCCCGACCTGAGCCATCGGCTGGGCGGACGCGGTTTGAACCGGCGCAGAAGCAGAATGGCCTACCACACCAACCAGCACACCGATCCCCAAAAACACCGCGGCCGCAGATGATGCCACCCAGATCGCCAACCGGGTACGGCGGCGGCGCCACCGCACCGTCGCCAGCAACGTCGGCAGCAGCTGCGACGACATCTGCGGTGAGCCCGATGTGGTCCCCGCCGCCACACCGGGCTCACCGATAGCCGCCACCTCGTCGGCGCCCAGCTGCGACAGCAGCGCCGGCACACCACAGAGTTCGGCCACGGCCGCGCGGCACGACGCGCAGCCGGCCAGGTGCGCCTCGAATTCGCGGCGGTCGGCCGCCGATAGCGACCCCAGCACGTAGGCGGCGTCCCACATCAAGTAGGGGTGCTCCCCCTCGGTGGGCGCGCCCAGTCCTGTGACTGGCGTCCTGATGTCATCCATTTCCGGTCACCCTCAAGCATTCCAAGCCAACAGCTGTGCGCATGGATCCCCCGAAAAACCCCGCTATGAGCACGGCCGTCATCGTGTAACTCCAAGTTCCTGCAGAGTGAGCCGCAATGCCCGCACGGCATAGTGTAGGCGCGACTTCACCGTTCCTTCGGCGATCTCCAGGTCCTTCGCGATCTGTGCGGTGGTCCAGCCGCGGTAGTAGGACCGCTCGATGACCGCGCGATGCTCGCCGGAGAGCTGTGCCAGCGCGTCGGCGATCAGCAGCCGGTCCAGCGCGGCACCCACTTCGTCGGGCGTGGATTGCTCCGGCGCACCGTCCGCGTCGGTGGAGCTGACAACGTAGCGGTACCGCGCGCTGCGCCGGTCATCGATGATCATGTTGCGGGCCACCGTAAACAGCCATGCGCGTGCAGACCTCCCGCGCTCGTCGATGACTTCCGGATGCTGCCAGGCGCGCAATAGCGTCTCCTGGACGATGTCGTCGGCATAGCTGGCATCGCTGGTCAGGCGCATTGCGTAGCGCCACAACACCGCCGCATGCTCGTCGTAGAGCGCCTGCATCAAGGCGGCTTCAGCCGCTCCACCGCCAGCAACGCGAGCCACTCGATCACCTCCCGCTTCTGACACGAGCCGAGTAGGTGTTTGGTTCAGCCGGCTAGCCGAGGGTCAGGATGCGTGGCCCGTTCTCGGTGACCGCCACCGTGTGTTCCCAGTGTGCAGCACGTGACCCGTCGGCGGTGATGACCGTCCATTGGTCATCGAGCACCACCGTCTTGCGGGTGCCCAGAGTCAACATGGGTTCGATGGCCAGCACCGAACCGGCGACCAACGTCGGCCCCCGCCCCGGGGCGCCCTCGTTAGGCAGAAACGGATCCATGTGCATCTCACGGCCGATGCCATGACCGCCGTATCCGTCGACGATTCCGAAGGAACGCTGGTAACGGGCCTCGGCGGCGCGGGTTTCCGTCTCGATGGCATGCGCGACGTCGGTCAACCGGTTGCCGATCACCATCGCCGCAATTCCGGCCTCCAGCGACTCCCTGGTCGCCTCCGATAGCGCTTCGTCGACGGGAATGAGCGTGCCGATCCCAAAGGTTATCGCCGCGTCGCCGTGCCAACCGTCCAGCACCGCGCCGCAGTCGATCGATACCAGGTCGCCCGGCCCGAGGATCTCGGTCGCCGACGGGATGCCGTGCACCACGCGATCGTTGACCGAAGCGCAGATCGAGGCCGGATAGCCGTGATAACCCAGGAATGAGGGCGTGGCGCCAGCCTCCCGGATCACCGATTCCGCAATCTCGTCCAGCTGCAGGGTAGATACACCGGCCACCGCGGCCGAGCGGACGGCCTGGTGCGCGGCAGCCACGACGGCGCCCGCCGCAGCCATTGCATCCAACTCACCGGCGGTGCGCTGTGGCACCACTCTGCGACCCCGCAGCCGGGCCAGGGCCCGCATGACTACTTCCCCAGTGCTTGCAGGGCGCGAGCGAAAACCTCATCCAGGGTGCCGATGGCGTCGACGGTTTTCACCTCGGTGTCGTAGAACTCCAGCAGCGGCGCGGTCTCGTCGCGGTAGACCTTCATCCGGTTGAGGATGACCTCGTCGGTGTCATCAGCGCGGCCACGGCCCTTCAGCCGCTGCAACAACTCGTCCTGCGATACCCGGAACTCGAGCACCGCGTCGATGTCGGTGTCGCGGCGCCGCAGCATTTCGTGCAGGGCCTTGGCCTGCTCGACCGAGCGGGGGTACCCGTCCAGGATGAAACCGGCAGCCGTGTCCGGCTGATCCAGCCGATCGTCGACGAGCTGGTTGGTCAGGTCGGAGGGCACCAGGTCACCGGCGTCCAGATACCGTTTGGCCTCGACGCCGAGTTTGGTGCCGTCCTGGATGTTTTTCCGGAACAGCTCGCCGGTGGAGATTTGCGGAATCCCAAGCTTCTCGGCCAGCTTCTGAGCCTGCGTACCCTTGCCCGCCCCAGGCGGCCCCAGTAAAACGACTCTCACTTGAGGAACCCTTCGTAGTTGCGCTGCATGAGCTGACTCTCGATTTGTTTGACCGTATCCAAACCGACACCGATCATGATCAGGACCGCGGTACCCCCGAAGGGTAGGTTCTGGACTCCCCCGCTGTTACCGATCTGGAGGAATAAGTTGGGCAGAACCGCGATCACACCAAGGTAAATCGACCCCGGCAAGGTGATCCGGCTCAGCACATAGCGCAGATAGTCGGCGGTCGGGCGCCCCGGGCGAATACCGGGGATGAAGCCGCCGAACTTCTTCATCTCGTCGGCACGCTCGTCGGGATTGAAGGTAATCGACACGTAGAAGTACGTGAAAAAGATGATCAGCCCGAAGTAGATCGCGATGTAACCGAGGTTGCTCGGGTCCGACAGGTAGGTACCGACAAACTTGTCCCACCAGCTGTGTCCGACACCGCCGCTGCCGCTGCGGACCAGCTGGGTGATCAGATGCGGGATGTAGATCAATGACGAGGCGAAGATCACCGGGATGACGCCGGCCTGGTTGACCTTGAGCGGCAGGTAGGTCGACGTTCCGCCGTACATCCGGCGGCCCACCATGCGCTTGGCGTATTGAACCGGGATCCGGCGCTGACCCTGTTCGACGAAGACCACCCCGACGATGATGATCAGCGTGGCCGCGCAGACCGCAGCGAAGATGACCCCGCCACGGCTCTCCATGATCTGGTTTCCCTCGGCGGGGATGCGGGCCGCGATGCCGACGAAGATCAACAGCGACATGCCGTTGCCGATGCCACGTTCGGTGATCAGCTCACCCATCCACATCACCAGCGCGGCGCCGGCGGTCATCACCATCACGATGACCACGAGGGTGAAGATGCTCTGGTCGGCGATGATCTCGAGCGAGCAGCCCTGCAGCAAGCCTCCGTTGGCAGCCAGCGCCACGATGCTGGTCGCCTGCAAGACCGCCAGCGCGATCGCCAGATAACGCGTGTACTGCGTCATCTTCGCCTGGCCCGACTGGCCTTCTTTGCGCAGCTCTTCGAACCGGGGAATGACGACCGTCAGCAGCTGCACGATAATGCTGGCGGTGATGTAGGGCATCACCCCGACCGCGAACACGGTGAGCTTGAGCAGCGCGCCGCCGGAGAACAGATTGATCAGCGAGTAGATCTGTCCGGCTTCGCCACTGCTGGCTTCCTTGATGCACTGCTGGACGTTGGGGAAATCAACGCCGGGCGACGGAAGCGCTGCACCGAGGCGGTACAGAACGACGATGCCCAGCGTGAAAAGGATCTTCCGTCTCAAGTCGACTGTACGCAGCGATGAGATGAAAGCCGAAAGCACTCTTCCTCCTGCGCGGCCGAACTCTTGGTCCCGTAATGCCAACCGGGCTTGGTCTGGCCGGCATTTGCTAAATCGTGCGTTTACGCGCCCACACCCGCAGGCCAGGACGTACGGCGTCGCGCGTCAAACCGTGTACGAGACTAACAGCTGGTGCGGGCAGGTCTTTCCAGGGTGGCCGCGGCGGCGCAGAACCGCACAATGAAGCGTACAGTCTCGAATGGTAATTACATTGGCTAAGTATCAAGCGAGGGGCGGTGCAGACGAAGATGAGCAGCGCACGTTTCGACGGTGACACCTGGGATCTGGCCTCGAGCGTCGGGCTGACGGCCACCATGGTCGCGGCGGCACGGGCGGTGGCAGCCAGGGACCCCGAGGGGGCCGGTGCGGTAGCCACCGACCGCTTCGCCGAGCCGCTGGTGCGCGCGGTCGGTGTCGACTTCTTCACCCGGATGGCCACCGGCGAGTTGGATGCCGCCGAACTCGACGAGGAAACGGCAATCGGCATGCGCCACTTCGGCGCCGCGATGGCGATCCGCACCCGGTTCTTCGACGACTTTTTTCTCGACGCCACCGCGTCGGGCATTCGTCAGGCCGTCATCTTGGCTTCCGGCCTGGACTCGCGCGCGTACCGGCTGCCCTGGCCGGCGGGCACCACGTTGTTCGAAGTCGATCAGCCACAGGTGATCGACTTCAAGATCGCGACCCTGTCCGAGTTGGGGGCCCAGCCGACGGCAGATCGGCGCGCGGTGGCGGTCGACCTCCGTGAGGACTGGCCGGCGGCCCTGCGCCAGGCCGGGTTCGACCCCACCGAGCGCACCGCGTGGATCGCCGAGGGCCTGCTGGGTTACCTACCCGCCGAGGCGCAGGACCGACTGCTCGATCAGATCGCCGCCCAAAGCGCTGCGGGCAGCCGGTTTGCCACCGAGGGCCTCCCGGACGTCAACGACGTCAAACAGGAAGAACTGCGGCGACGGATGCAGCGCCAGAACGAGCGATGGAATCGGCATGGTTTCGATCTCGACATGGCGGCTCTGGTGTATTTCGACGACCGCACCGACGCGGGGACCTATCTGGCGGCCCAGGGCTGGCAGGTCACCAGCGCCAGTAACTCCGAGCTGTTCACTCAACACGGTTTACAGCCGCTCAACGGCGATGACGCGCCGTTCGGCGAGGTGCTGTACCTCAGCGCGGTAAAAGACGCCACACCTGCGCCGTAAGGGAGGGACTACGCACATGACACGCACCGATCAAGACAGCTGGGATCTGGCATCCAGCGTCGGGGCCACCGCCACCATGGTCGCGGCCGCCCGCGCGCTGGCCAGCGCCGAGGCCAATCCCATCATCGACGACCCGTTCGCGGCACCGTTGGTGCGGGCAGTCGGCCTGGACTTCTTCACCCGCCTGGCCGAGGGCGAGATCGACCACGACGAACAGGCCCAGCGCGATCGCCAGCTGGTGGCCGATTCGATCGCCGTACGCACCCGGTTCTTCGACGACTTCTTCCTCGATGCGGCCCGCCGCGGGGTGCGCCAGTCGGTGATTCTGGCCGCCGGACTGGACGCGCGCGCCTACCGCTTGCCCTGGCCCAGCGGCAGCGTGGTCTACGAAGTCGATCAGCCCGATGTCATCGAGTCCAAAGACACCACCATGTCGGCGTTGGGCGCCGTCCCCACCGCAACGCGGCGAACCGTCCGGGTCGATTTGCGCGACGACTGGCCGGCAGCCTTGCGCCACAACGGATTCGACACGACGCAACCCACCGCATGGAGCGCCGAGGGATTGCTGATGTACCTGCCGCCCGACGCACAGGACCGGCTGTTCGATGCCATCTCCGGGCTGAGTGCCCCCGGGAGCCGGCTGGCCACCGAATACCATCCCGACCCTGGCTCAACCATGGCCGAACGCGCCCAGCAGTTCAACCAGCGCTGGGTCAGATTGGGATGCGACATCGACCTGTCGGGACTGTTCTACGAGGGCGAGCGCAGCAACGTCGTCGACTACCTGACCGAACACGGCTGGCACGTGGCCGCGCGGCCCCGCCAGGACCTGTTTACCGACTACGGCCGCGTTTTCCCGGACGCCGATACGTCGCAACTGCGCAGCATCGTCGCCGTCACCGCCACGTTCGGGGAGGCCGGCTAGACCGCACTGCCGGCGCTCCCCCGCACCCCGCCGGGTGCCGTGGGCCCGCCCCGGATCAGGCCGGGTTGGCAGCGGGTGCGCGCACGACCATCGGCACCGCCGGAAATGCCCATGCCATCTCGGACCGCGACTTGCGCAGCGCCGCGGTGCCGTAGCCCTTCTTGCGGTGCTCGGGGTGGATCCAGATGCGGACGTCGACCTCACCGTGGACCAGCTCGCCGAACACCATGCCGACCTTCTCCCCGGCATCGATGGCGACAAACCAGGCAGCTTCTTCATCATCGACGCGAGCCAACGCCGCCTTGATCTCATCGTCGACAGTGCCGGCCGGCCCCCCGGATCCGTCGCCCGCCGCGCCCATTTCCTCGGTCCGCGCGGCAAAGATGTCGCGGTCCTCGGCGGCGGAGAAGGGGCGCAGCTCCAAGCTCTCACCGGAACTGGCCGGACGTTCGGTCAACGTGAAGCTCAGTTGCTTGTTGAGGTCGTCGAGCTCGGCGATGATCTTCTTGCGCGCGTCCTGGGTGAGTTGCTCGAAGGACATGCTCATCACCGCCTCGGCGGCCAGGTGGGACGTACCCAGCAGTGTCACAATCGCCTCGACCGCAGCGGCCTTGTTCTCGGCTTCCACGATGGCGTCGGCAACCTCATGCCGACGTTCGAGTGCGGCGAGCAGGGCATCTGCGATTTCGCGACGGGCTGCGGTGTGGTCGTGGTCTGTCATGGCATAAGCGTAGAACGACGCCGTGGGAATTGCGCTACCCGCATACCCATCCGGCTGGCCCACCCGCGGCGCGACTCGCCCCGACCCCGGGGCCACCCCCGCACCGTCACCAACCACCTTGGCGGGCACTGGCTTTAGCGGGCCGACTCAGGCCAGTGGTGATCCACTGAGCTCGAGAAATCGGCGATAGCGGTCCTTGGTGGGGCCCACCCAGTCGGGGCGCGGTTCCACGATGCGATCGGTGCGGGCCCAGCGATCGGCGTCGGCGATTGACGATTCCAGACCGGCCGCCATCCGCGCGAGGAAGGCCGCCCCCAGCGCGGCCCCCTCGGCCACGGCCGAGACGTGTACCGGCCGCCCGGTGACATCGGCGATGGCCTGCATCCAGGGCTGCACACACGTACCGCCACCGGATGCCACGATGCGCAACACCGGCGCTCCACTGAGCTCGACCAGATGCCGGACGACGAAGCCCGACGCCTCGTAGGCCGCCCGCCGCACTGCCGCGGCGCCTTGCGTGAGGTCGAGCCCCTCGAGACTCGCCCGCCGATCGGGATCGTGGAACGGTGTGCGCTCACCACGTATGTAGGGCAACCAGATCGGCACCCGCCGCGGATCGACCCGGTCCTGCTCGCCGTCGCGATCGGCGGGGCCGATAACGCGGTCGACCCAACTCAAGAACAGGCCCCCGGCGTTGCTGGCGCCGCCGATCTGACTTTTCCCGGGGGCGGTGTGGGGAATGGTCCACAGGCCCGGCACCTGACGGGACCCGGAGATGGTCGTCCACACGATCAGGGTGGTGCCGCAGAGCACCAGTACATCGCCGTGGTGGTCGGCTCCGGCCACGATCTGCTCGCACACCGCATCGATGCCGCCGGCCCCCAGCACCGCATCGGTGCCGTGTACCTGGCCGACCGCGGTGCCGAACGTCTCGACCCGCGGCATCCGATCGGCGCTGGCACCACAGTCCGCACACGCCTGGGGATTCCAGCCCGTCCCGTCGAACAGGGGAAGGCTGGTAATCGCGGTGGCGAAGTCGATCACCGGTTCGCCCGACATCGCGTAGTTGGCCACCGCCGCCGCGGGCCAGTATCCCGCCGCCTCCGGTGCTTGTGCGGCGGTCCAACGCAGAAACTGCGCGGCTTCGCCCACCGACGGCAGCGGTTGGGCGCGCTGGTTGGCTGCCCCGGGTACCCAGCCCCTGCTGTCGCCGTAGAGCAGTCCGGGCGTGATGGGGACGCCGCCGGAATCGACCGCGGTCATCGACGGCACCATCGCCGACACGGCCACCGCCCGTATGTCGGGCCCGGCCAGCCGCTCCAGCGCCGTCAGCGGGCCCCGCCGCCACGCCTGGTCGGCGTCGTGCTCGAGTTGGTCGGGCGCACCAACCCGCAACTGGTGTGGAATCCGCAGCCGAGCGGTCACGTTGCCATCGGCGTCGGCAACCACCGCTTTGACCGCGGTGGTGCCGATGTCGATGCCGATTGTGGCGTCTTCACGTGACACGGGCGCCACGGTACGCCAGCATGGACACCCGTGAGGTCTCGACCGCGCGCACTGGTGACGGCCCCGCTTCGCGGTTCCGGCTTGGACAAACTCCGGCAACTGGTGGACGTCGTCTATGACCCATGGATAAGCGAGCTCGAAGGGGGCCCGCTGCGCATCTACAGCGCCGAGCAACTGGCCGAGCGGATCACCAGCGAGTCTGTCGACATTGTTGTGGTGGAAGCTGATTCGGTCAGCGGAGCGGTGTTGCAGCTGGGTTTGCGCGCCATCTTCTCCACCCGCGGGGATCCCAACAACGTCGACATCGCCGGGGCCACCGCGGCCGGCATCCCGGTGCTCAACACGCCGGCCCGCAACGCCGATGCGGTCGCCGAGATGACGGTGGCACTGCTGCTGGCCAGCACCCGCCACCTGCTGACCGCGGACGCAGACGTCAGATCCGGCAATATCTTTCGTGACGGAACCATCCCCTACCAGCGATTCCGCGGCTGGGAAATCGCCGGGCGCACCGCCGGGCTGGTGGGCCTGGGGGCGGTAGGCCGTGCCACCGCGTGGCGGCTGACCGGCCTGGGCCTGCGGGTCATCGCGCACGATCCGTACTGCGCGGACGCGCGACACGGTCTGGAGGAGCTGCTGGCCGAGTCCGACATCGTCTCCCTGCATGCGCCGGTCACCGACGACACCGTCGGCATGATCGGCGCGCAACAATTCGCATCGATGCGCGACGGCGCCGTCTTCCTCAATACGGCGCGGGCCCAATTGCACGACACCGACGCACTGGTGCAGGCGCTGCGCGCCGGCAAGGTCGCCGCCGCCGGCCTGGACCATTTCGTCGGCGAATGGCTGCCGACCGATCACCCACTGGCCAGCATGCCCAATGTCGTGCTGACTCCCCATATCGGCGGGGCCACCTGGAACACCGAGGCGCGACAGGCGCAGATGGTCGCCGACGGTCTGCAAGCATTGCTGTCCGGAACCAGACCCACCCATATCCTCAACCCGGAGGTGCTGGCCCGGTGAAATTCGTTGACAACGCCCAGGTCGCGGTGCTGGCGGCGGCCAAGGACATGCTGCGCCGCGGCCTGGTGGAAGGAACGGCCGGCAACATATCCGCGCGGTGCGCGGACGGCAACCTGGTGATAACGCCCTCCTCGGTCGACTATGCGGACATGACGCTGGACGACCTGGTGCAGGTCGACGCCGACGGCACGGTGCTGCATGCCAAAGCCGGGCGCGCGCCCTCAACCGAGATGCACCTGCACCTGGCGTGTTACCAGGCGTTCGACGACATCGGCAGCGTCATCCACAGCCACCCGGTATGGGCGACCATGTTCGCCATCGCGCACCAACCGATTCCGGCCTGCATCGACGAATTCGCGGTCTACTGCGGCGGAGACGTTCGCTGCGCCGAATACGCCGCATCCGGAACACCCGAGGTCGGCCGCAACGCGGTTGCGGCGTTGCAGGGCCGCGCCGCCGCGTTGATCGCCAACCACGGACTGGTGGCCGTCGGGCCCCGCCCCGACAAGGTGCTGCACGTCACGGCACTGGTTGAGCGCACCGCCCAAATCGTCTGGGGCGCCAGAGCTCTCGGCGGCCCGGTGCCCATTCCCGAAGACGTGAACCGTAACTTCGCCGGCGTGTACGCGTATCTGCGCGCCAATCCGATGTAGCCCGCCGTGGGGCGCCGGCGGGATCAGTGCCGGGGCGCCAGCACCCGCCACTGCCGCGGTGAGGTGCCATGCGCTCTGCTGAACAGTCTGCTGAAATAGCCGGGATCGGAGATCCCCACCCGTCTGGCAACCTCGCCAACCGCAAGGTCCGTGGCGACCAATAGCTCGCGCGCCTGGGCCATGCGGCGCTCGATAATCCATTCCTGCACGGTGCGTCCGGTGCGGCGACGCACGATCGTGGTCAGGTGTCCTGGCGTCATGCCGACCTCGGCCGCCACGTCGCGCAGCGACAACGGCTCGGCGTGGCGCCGGTCGATCACCTCGAACACCTCGGCCAGTAGCGGTTCGCCGCTGCGGCGCAAGTCCCCGACCACGTCGCGGGCGAGGCGGGCGAGTTCGATGAGCAGCAGCGTGAGGTGCGCCGCAACAGCCTGGCCGTAGCCCTGCTGACGCGTGGTCAACTCCGCTTCGATCGCCGCGATCGCACCATTCCACGTCGATCGTCGGGCCGCGGGCACCTCCAGCTTCAGGATCCCGCCCGAGTGTCCGTGCAGAAACGGGAACAACAACGGATGCGTCCGCCACGACGGCCAGGGCGACCCTCCGTCCCCGCCGAGGGCGGCAGGATCGAAAAACATCGCAGCCCCACCCTCGAGGGACCCGAATTGCGTGGGCTCGAGCACCTGACCGGCAGCGGCGATGTACACCAGCCCGGCTGCGGGTACGTACCACAGCGCAGGGAAGTCGTGGATGTGACGAGCGCGGTCGCCCAGATCCTCAGGCCCGGGCCGCAGCACCGACACCCGTGGAATATCCGGGTCGGTGCGATATCCATAGATGGGTACCCCACTGCGGTGCTGGATCAGCCGTGCGGCCCGGGCCATGCGCCAAAGATAGTCCAAGTTTCAACAAAGATTGCCAAATATTGTTTCCTATCAGGCCTACACAATTGGATGTATGACCAATCATCATCCACGTTTCGGTCTCCACCACAGCGGCGAATCCCGCGACTACCTGCCCGCGGCCGGCCATGATGCGCTGCTTCCCGCGTATGACCTGCTGTCCCGCCTGCTGGGCATGAACAAGATCCATCGGACGCTGATCACCCAGGCCGAACTCGCCGACTGCGGTCGCATCCTGGAAATCGGCTGCGGCACTGGGAACCTCGCCATCAAAGCCAAGCGCGCTCAACCCCGGGCCGAGGTGATCGGATCCGATCCCGACCCGCGCGCGCTGCAGCGCGCGCAACGCAAGACGGGCAATGTCGAGGGAGTTCGTTTCGACCAGGGCTACGCTCAGCGGCTGCCCTATGCCGACGGCGAGTTCGACCGGGTGCTGTCCTCGATGATGCTGCACCATCTGGATGAAGACGCTAAATCCGCTGCGGCGGCGGAAGCATTTCGGGTGCTGCGGCCCGGTGGCCGGCTGCATCTGGTCGATGTCGGCGGCGACATGTCCGCCCATGACGGCCTGGCGTCGCGCTTCATCAGGCACAACCTCCATGTCGCGGGCAACCTGGGCGATGGGATTCGACGCCTGCTGGATACCGCCGGGTTCGACGTCGCCGAGGTCGGCGCCCAACGCCACCCGCTGCTCGGCCGGCTCGTCTACTACCGCGCCACCCGCCCGTGCGCCTGAGGCCTCGGTCAACGTTGATCGAAGGCCACCTTCACCGCTCCGCTTTCGCCTTGGTTCGCAATCGCCAGGAAGGCGTCGCGCCATTGCGGTAGCGCGAAGGTATGGGTGAGCATGCTCCGCAAGTCCAGCCGGTCGTCGGCGACCAGGTCGAAATAGTGGGCGATGGCATGCTTGCGCACCCCCTCGACCTCCTCGACGCCGAACGCGTTGGAACCGACCCAGCTGATCTCCTTGAAATACAGCGGACTCCACTCCCACCGCCCCGGCGCGTGAACGCCGGCCTTGACCAGGGTCCCGCGCGAGTTGAGGACCCGCACTCCTACCTCGAACGTCTCTGGCTTGCCCACCGTGTCGTACACGACGTCGACGGCCCCGGGGTGCGCCATCGGCAAGCCCAGCAGAGCCTGCCGTAGCCGGCCACCGCCCCAGGCGACCAACTCCTCGATGATCGCCAGCCGCGGTTCGTGAGCCACGACTTTGGCGGCGCCAAAGCGGCCGGCCAGCTCGCCCTGGGCGGCAAACCGTGCCACCGCGGCCACCGCCACGTCCGGGTAGAGCGCCCGCAGGATCGCGATCGCGCACAACCCGAGTGATCCCGCGCCGTAGACCAGCACCCGGCCGGATCGCGGCGGCGGATGGCGGGTGATCGCATGCAGGGACACCGAGAACGGATCGGCGAACACCGCCGCCTCGTCGCTAATTGGCCCTGGAACCGGAAACAGCATGCTGTCGTGGGCGGGCATCAGTTCGGCGTATCCGCCGGTTACGTCCGCCGACACCCCGGTATGGATGCCCGGCTGGATGCCACCGTCGGTGAAGCTCCAGCACAGGCTGTAGTCACCGCTTTGGCAGGCCGGGCACGGTGGTTCGATCCCCCGTGGCCGGCACGACAGCCACGGGTTGAGCACCACCCGCTGACCGACTTCGAGCCCACCCGCCTCGGGCCCCAGCTCCACCACGTCGGCGACCACCTCGTGTCCCATGACTTGCGGGAACGAGCAGAAGGCGGCCAAGGCGTTGTCGGCGTCCTGCTCGCCGAAGTCGAGCAGGATCTGCTTGGAGTCAGACCCGCAGATGCCCGTCAGCCGCGGCCGGGTGATCACCCAATCCGGTCGCAGCGGCCGCGGATCGGCCAGCTCGCGCAGCGCCGTCGGGGTGCGGGCCAGGTTGCACGCCAACGGGTTCGCCGGCTCATCGACCTCGAATGGCTCGGGGGCTACGCCGTAAACCAGGGCTTTCATTGCCAGGTCATGGCCGCCGCGGCGGTGAGAAACGTATCGAGGTCGGCATTCTTGGCATCCACGATGTCCTTCAAGGCCATCATCTCGGGCAGGTAGTGCTCGAAGCGGTCACTGCCGATGGCCGCGATGATGCCCTCGGCCACCAAGTCGGCCGGGACCTTGGGCCCGCGGTAGAGCGGATCCTCATTGTCGGGCCGGTCCCAGATTTCGGTGTCGACGGGACCAGGCTGGATCAGTTTTACCGAGACACCGCTTCCCGCCAGGTCGACCGCGATCGACTCACTCCAGCCGCACAGCGCGAACTTACTTGCGCAATAGGCAGATTCATGAATGATGCCGAGGCGACCGCCGACGCTGGACACGTTGACGATGGTGCCCGATCCGCGCGCCAACATCCGCGGCAACAAAGCCAGGGTCATCCGCATCGGGGCAAAGAAGTTGACCCCCATGACCTGCTCCACCTCGGTCGGCCGCAACGCGCTCACTTCCCGACGTTTCGGGATCGCGGCGTTGTTGATCAGCACGTCGATGCCGCCCATCGCCTGCCAGGCTTGCAGAGCCAGCCGGGCGGCCCCGGCGGTGTCGCAGAGATCGGCCACCCACATCACCGATTGCGGCGAGGTCTTGCGGCAATCGGCCAGGACCTCCTCGAGCCGGTCGCGCCGACGGGCGATCAACCCGACCGTCGTGCCGCGGGCGGCCAGCATTCTGGCCAGGGCCGCGCCGACCCCGGACGATGCACCCGTGATCAATACCCGCCGGCCGGCCATCGTGTACGACATGCCTCCAGGTTGCCGCGTGCGAACGCAGCCCGGGGACGGTTTAGGCAGGAAAGTGGATCCGATCGCGGCACCTGGTTGACCGGTGTCATGGCAGGACCGCGCGGTGCCAGCCACCGGATCTTTGCCCGGTCCAGCGCCAACGCCGACCGCCCGAAAGCTTGTTAAACTATCTAAATATTGACGGGGCTGAACCACTAGCTGCGAACGGGGCACCATATGACCTCCACCGGTTCCACCAGGTATGACGGCGACAGCTGGGATTTGGCATCAAGTGTCGGGGTGACCGCGACCATGGTGGCCGCCGCCCGCGCGATGGCTACCCGTGCCGAGAACCCGCTGATCAACGATCCCTACGCCGAACCATTGGTGCGAGCCGTCGGAGTGGACCTCTTGACCCGGCTGGCGACCGGCGAATTCAACGTTGCCGACCTCGATGACGATCCCCAACGCCCGCTTGGCCCCATCGGCGACGTTGCCGACAACATGGCGGTACGCACCAGGTTTTTCGACGACTTCTTCCTGGATGCGACGCGGGCGGGCCTCGAGCAGGTCGTCATCCTCGCCTCGGGACTGGATGCCCGCGCATACCGGTTGCCATGGCCGCCCCAGACCGTGGTCTACGAGATTGATCTGCCGCAGGTGATCGATTTCAAATCCCGCACCCTGGCCGATCTGGGGGCCGCCCCCACCGCAGACCGCCGAGTGGTGGCCGTCGATTTGCGGGAAGACTGGCCCGCGGCGTTGCGCGCCGCCGGTTTCGACCCGAACCAGCCGACCGCATGGAGCGCCGAAGGTCTACTGGGATACCTCCCGCCGGAGGCCCAGGACCGGCTGCTCGACACCGTCACCGAACTCAGCGCCCCCGGCAGCCGGCTGGCCGCCGAATGCCTGAGCAGTGTGGATCCGGGCGAGGAGGAACAGCTCAAAGAGCGCATGCAAGAGGTCTCCGCGCGCTGGCGCGCTCATGGTTTCGACGTCGACATGGTCGGACTCGTCTATTTCGGCGACCGCAACGAGGCGGTGCCCTACCTCTCAGACCGCGGTTGGCTCTTGACCAGCACCCCGTTGCCTGAACTGCGCGCGGCAAACGGACTTGCACCGGCGGCGGTCGACGACGACGGCCCCTCGGTAGACATGCTCTACGTCAGTGGCACCCTCTACACGACGCCCCGGCCGGACCCGGCGCCATGAACTGGCGGACGGACGCGGACAGCTGGGATCCGGCGTCCAGCGTGGGAGCGACGGCGACGATGGTCGCGGCTTCGCGGGCACGGGCCTCCCGGGGACCCGATGCGCTGCTCGACGACCGGCTCGCCGAGCCGCTCGTCCGTGCGGTGGGGCTGCAGCCGTTGGTTCGCATGATCGATGGTGACACCGCGGTCGACGATCCGCCGTCAAGCCCCCGGTCGCTAAACGAACAGATCGCGGTGCGCACCAGGTATTTCGATGACTTCTTCACTGCTGCCTGTGCGGGCGGTATCCGCCAGGCGGTGATCCTGGCGTCAGGTCTGGACACCAGGGCTTACCGATTGAACTGGCCATCGGGCATGACGGTCTACGAAATTGACCAACCGCAAGTGATCGAGTTCAAGACGCGCACGCTGGCCGAGTTCGGCGCACTCCCCTGCCCCGACCATCGGCCGATCGGTATCGACCTGCGCGAGGATTGGCCGAGCGCGCTGCGGCAGCGCGGTTTCGACGCCGGGCAACCGACCGCATGGATCGCCGAGGGCCTGCTGGTCTATCTGCCGCCCGAGGCCCAGGATCGGCTGTTCGACAACATCGCCGAGCTCAGCACGCCGGGAAGCCAGGTCGCCACCGAGCACTTCCCCGACCCCAACGGCTTCTCCGGGCCGCGCGCACAGCGGCTTTCCGAACGCTGGCGCCGGATGGGGCTGGATCTGGACATGGCCGAGCTGATTTACCATGGCGACCGCAACACCGTCATCGACTACCTCGCCGACCACGGATGGCGGGTGCGGGCCCGAACGTTTGAAGAGATGCACGCACACAATGGGTTTGAGCCGCCCGACGATGAAATGATGGCGCTGTTCGGCGGGATGAGCTACGTCACCGGGATCCGCAAGTAGAACCTCAGATAGGACCGACATGGCACGCACGCACGATGACAAATGGGATCTGGCCTCCAGCGTCGGCGCCACCGCCACCATGGTCGCCGCGGGCCGGGCGATGGCATCGAGGGATCCCCGTGGTTTGATCGACGATCCGTTCGCCGAACCGCTGGTGCGCGCCGTCGGTGTCGACTTTTTCATCAAGATGATGGACGGCGAGTTCGATCTGAGTGTCCTGCAGAATGTTACGTCGGCAAAGGCCCAGGCGATGGTGGACGGAATGGCGGTACGCACCAAGTACTTCGACGGCTACTTCGGCGACGCCATCAAGAGCGGGATCCGGCAGGCGGTGATCCTCGCGTCGGGGCTGGATGCCCGCGCATACCGGTTGCCGTGGCCGGCCGACACCGTGGTCTACGAACTCGATCAACCTCAGGTGATCGAATTCAAGACCAATGTTCTGGCCGACCTCGGCGCCGAACCCAGGGCAACCCGGCGCGCAATCCCCATCGATCTGCGTGGGGACTGGCCGGCGGCGCTGCGGGCGGCCGGCCTGGACACCACGGCACCCACGGCATGGCTGGCCGAAGGCCTGCTGATCTACTTGCCGCCCGAGGCCCAAGACCGGTTGTTCGACAACATCACCGCGCTCAGCGCGCCGGGCAGCACCGTGGCTACCGAATTCGTGCCCGGCATTGTGGATTTCGATGTCGACCGGGCGCGGCAGATGTCAGGTCCGTTTCGCGACCATGGTTTGGACATCGACATGTCGTCGCTGGTCTACACCGGCGCGCGCAATCACGTCGTCGACTATCTGCGCGCCAAGGGCTGGGACGCCGAGGGCGTGGCCCGAAGCGAGCTTTTCGAGCGCAACGGCATGGCCGTTCCCGACCCCTCCGACGACGACCCGCTCGGCGAAATCATCTTCATCAGCGCCGCCCTGACCGGCTAGAACCGCGACCGCCCCAGCCACAACACGTTGGCCCCGGTCAACGTCTGCTCGACCTGCCCGACGGCGCCGGCCACCGAGCGGACAACCAGCGCGCCCACGGCTTCGGGCACCGAAGCCGCCACCGGCCGAGACGACCCGCGCGGCCACAGCAGATCCAGCAGCGACGAGCCCGGATAGCCGACCAGGCGGACCTCGGTGTCCTCATCCAGGCCGGCCAGCACCTTGGCGCGCCGGACCGCGGTGCGAAAGCCGCCGAGCTCGTCGATCAAGCCCCGCTCCAGGGCATCGGCACCGGTCCAAACTCGCCCTCGGGCAACCGCATCCACGTCTTCGGTGCGAAGGTTGCGGCCCCGGGCTACGCGTTCCACAAAATCGGTGTAGAACATGTCTGCCTCGGCCTCACGTCGGGCGCGCTGCTCGTCGGTAAATGGTGCGTCTATCGACCAGGCGTCAGCATTGGCGTTGGTGCGCAACGTCTCTGACCCAACACCCAGCCGATCCTTCAGATCACGGACCACCAGCTTCCCGGTGATCACTCCGATTGAACCGGTGATCGTGCCCGGATTCGCGACGATTGCATCCGCACCCATCGATACGTAGTAGCCGCCGGAGGCCGCGATCGAGCCCATCGAGGCCACCACCGGCTTGCCCCGGTCGCGGGCCCGCTGCACCTCACGCCAGATGGTCTCCGACGCGGTGACCGAGCCGCCGGGACTGTCCACCCGCAACACAATCGCCGACACCTCCTCGTCGGCCGCCACCTCACGCAATGCCGATGCGATAGTGTCGCCACCGGCGCTGGACGGACCCAACGGCAACCCCTGTGGGCCACCCCGGCCGTTGACGATCGGCCCCTCGACGCTGACAACGGCGATCGTGGGCTTGCCCCGGCGCCCCGGGATCGACGGCACGGGCGGCGCCAGACGCGGCCTAGCGGTGCCGGCATAGCGCGCCAGATGCATTCGCGGCAGTTTGTCTGCGGTGTCGATCGATTCCGGCGAAACACCCTCCACGCCAGCCAATTCCGCGATCCTGGCATAGGCCTCGTCGCGGAATCCGATCCGATCGATCAGACCGGAGGACAGCGCCTCATCCCGCAGCAGCGGAGCCTTGTCGGCGAGTTCATCAAGTACACCCGCGTCGATCTGGCGCGATTGGGCGACCGCCTGCCACACCTGGTCCTGCAGGCTTTCCAGCATCCTTGTGACGGCTTCACGGTTGGCGTCGGTGTAACCGTCTTCAGTGAAAAGGTCTGCCGCCGACTTGTATTCGCCTCGCGCCACGAACTGGGCTTCGATGCCCACCTTGTCGAGCGCATCGCGCAGGAACATCGCGTTGCTGGCAAAGCCGATCAGCCCGGCCTCCCCGGAGGGCTGCATCCAGATCTCCCGAAACGCCGTCGCCAGGTAGTAGGACAACGTACCCGGATACGTTTCGGCCCAGGCCACCGACGGTTTCACGGCGCTAAACGCCGCGATCGCCTCGCGAAGTTCCTGAACCGCCCCGATCGGCGCCGGTGGAAGCTGCACCCGGGCAATCAGGCCAGCGACCCGAGGGTCCTCGGCACCGCGGTGCAGCGCCGCAACAGCATCGCGCAGCGCCATCGGCCGCCCGCCCCCGGAGATGATCAAAAGCGGGTCGAAACCGTTGCTCTCCGCCGGCATGGTGCGCAGGTTGAATTCCAGGATGCAGCCGTTGGGTACCCCGTGGTGACGGGCGGTGTCGACGCGTTCGGCCAGTGCGCGCACGTCGTCCCCCACACTCGACAAGCTGGGCAGGAAGGGCAGAAAGGCGAACATATTTTGTAGCGTACCGATGGCCAGGCCCCGGCATCGTGGCCCATCGGCCCGGGTACCGGGCCCCTGGGCGCGTCGTACGGTGGCGAGGTGAGGTTTTCGATAGCGATCCCCCAACTCGACACCGACGGCTTTGACGCCGCAGGACTGCGCGCCTATCTCGCTCGCGCCGAGGAACTCGGGTTCGAGGGCGGGTGGGTACTCGAGCAGATCATCGGCAGTTCGCCGCTGCTGGCACCGCTAGAGCTACTGGCATACTGCGCTGCCTGCACCAATCGGCTTCGGCTGGGGGTCGCCGTGTTGGTGACGTCCCTGCACGATCCGCTGCAATTGGCCTCGTCGGTGACCGCCGTGGACCGTCTCAGCGACGGCCGCCTCGACCTCGGCGTCGCGGCCGGCGGCGGTTCGCGCAAGTTCGCGGCTTTCGGGGTGGACCGCGCCACCCATGTCAGCTATTTCACCGAGGGCCTGCAGTTGATGAAGGCGGCCTGGTCCGATGAGCCACGGGTGAGGTTCCATGGCCGCTTCCGCGATGTCGATGACCTGCCCATCCAGCCCAAGCCGGTGCAACGCCCGCACCCCCCGATCTGGTTCGGCGGGCGCGCGCCCAAGGCCCTGGCCAGGGCGGTCCGGCACGGTGACGCGTTCCTGGGCGCGGGCTCCTCGACGACGGCCGACTTCGCCACGGCGGTGACCACACTGCGTCACGAACTGGCCGAACAAGGCCGCGATCCCGCCGGCTTCACCATCGGCAAACGGGTCTATCTGATGGTGGACGACGACCCCGAGCGGGCCCGCGAGCGCGTGCTGGCGGGTTTGCGCAGTATCTACGGAAAGATGGGCGGCCTGGATGCGGTGGCGGTGGCGGGCACTCCCGACGACGTCACCCGCGGTCTGGCTGAGGTGATCGCCGCGGGGGCGCAAACGCTGTTGCTCAATCCCGTGGGCCCCGATGTTGGGCAGAACCACGAGCAGATGGAGCGCCTCGCCGCGGAGGTCATTCCGCGGCTGCGCTAGCTCGCGAGCAGACGCGAAATCGCACAAATCGCCGTGGCGTTGTGCGATTGAGCGTCTGCTCGCGGTACTACAGTTCGGTGACGGATCCGCCGGCGGCGGTGATCTGCTCCCGGGCGCTACCGCTGAACTTGTGCGCGGTGACATCGACCTTGACGGTCAGCTTGCCGTCCCCGAGCACCTTCACCAGCGAGTTCTTGCGAACCGCTCCCTTGGCGACCAGCTCGTCGACACCGATGGTGCCGCCCTCGGGGAACAGCCGAGCGATGTCGCCGACATTGACGATCTCGTACTCGGTGCGGAACCGGTTACGGAAACCCTTGAGTTTAGGCAGCCGCATGTGGATGGGCATCTGCCCACCCTCGAACGTCGTCGGAACCTGTTTGCGCGCCTTGGTGCCCTTGGTACCGCGGCCCGCGGTCTTACCCTTGGAGCCCTCACCGCGACCCACGCGAGTCCGCGGGGTTTTCGATCCGGGCGCCGGGCGCAGATCGTGCAGCTTGATGGTCACTGTGCCTTACCTCCGGTGCCATTCTGGGCGGGCTCCACCTCGACGAGGTGGCGCACCACCGCGATCAGCCCGCGGGTCTGCGCGTTGTCGTCGCGGACCACCGTGTGGCGGATCCGGCGCAAGCCCAGGGTGCGCAGGCTCTCGCGCTGCTTCCAGCGCGCCCCGATGGTGCTGCGCACCTGGGTGATCTTGAGCTGATTGGTTGCTTCACTCATGGTTGTGCCCCCGAAGTTTGGGCCTCGCGTACTGCAGCGGCGGCCAGCGCTTCGCTTTCGCGGCGCGCCTTGAGCATTCCGGCCGGGGCAACGTCCTCGATGGGCAGTCCGCGTCGGGCCGCCACCTCCTCGGGACGCTGCAGCATCTTCAGCGCGGCAACGGTGGCGTGCACCACGTTGATCGCGTTGTCGCTACCCAACGACTTGGCCAGGATGTCGTGCACGCCGGCGCATTCCAGCACGGCGCGCGCAGCGCCACCGGCGATCACACCGGTACCCGGGCTGGCCGGACGCAGCAGCACCACACCGGCGGCCGCCTCGCCCTGCACCGGATGGGTGATGGTGCCGCCGATCAACGGCACCCGGAAGAAGCCCTTGCGAGCCTCCTCGACGCCCTTGGCGATCGCGGCCGGGACCTCTTTGGCCTTGCCGTAGCCGACACCGACCATCCCGTTGCCGTCACCGACGATGACCAGGGCGGTGAAGCTGAATCGCCGACCACCCTTGACCACCTTGGAGACGCGGTTGATCGCAACCACACGCTCCAAGTAGTTGCTCTTGTCGCTGTCGCGGCCACCGCGGCCACCGTCGCGCCGGCCGCGGCCTTCGCGTGAGTCGCGGCTGTCGCGGCCTTCAGGGGCGCCTTGCCCACCGGCCGACTGCTCCGCCATTATGCGGTCCTTCCAGTGTTGTTCAGGTTCCCAGTCATCAGAACTTCAATCCATTCTCGCGCGCGGCATCGGCCAGCGCCGCGATCCGTCCGCCGTAGGTGTACCCGCCGCGGTCGAATACCACGGTGTCGATACCGGCGGCCTTGGCGCGCTCGGCGATCAACTGGCCCACCCGAACACTGCGGGCTTTCTTGTCTCCATCCAGGCCACGCACATCGGTTTCGATCGATGAGGCGGCGGCCACGGTGGTGCCGTTGGCGTCGTTCACCAACTGCACGTGGATGTGCCGAGCGGACCGGTGCACCACCAGGCGCGGACGTTGTTGGGTGCCGGCGATCCTCTTGCGCAGCCGTGCGTGCCTGCGCAGCCGGGAAACCCGGCGGGTAGCGGATACGCTCTGCCCCACCGGCTTCCGCGCGGCGGTGTCAGCCTGTGTTTGCGCCATGACTACTTACCTGTCTTTCCGACCTTGCGGCGGATCTGCTCGCCTTCGTAACGCACGCCCTTGCCCTTGTACGGGTCGGGACGGCGCAACCGGCGG
The DNA here is from genome assembly GCF_003391395.1 of Mycobacterium marinum. Lineage (NCBI taxonomy): Bacteria > Bacillati > Actinomycetota > Actinomycetes > Mycobacteriales > Mycobacteriaceae > Mycobacterium > Mycobacterium marinum. The sequence goes on along the minus strand of NZ_CP024190.1, from coordinate 1,204,224 downwards.
ATGTTCGCCGAGATCTGGCCGACCTTCTGCTTGTCGATCCCAGAGACCGTGAATTTCGTCGGCGCCTGGACGGCGAAGGTGATGCCTTCGGGCGCCTCGATCACAACGGGGTGGCTGTATCCGAGTGCGAACTCCAGGTTGGCGCCCTTGAGCTGCACGCGGTAACCCACGCCGTGGATCTCCATTTTGGTGGTGTATCCCTCAGTCACGCCGGTCACCAGGTTGGAGACCAGGGTGCGTGACAACCCGTGCAACGAACGGTTGCGCCGCTCGTCGTTGGGGCGGGAGATCACGATCGCGCCATCATCGTTGCGCGACACCGTGATCGGCTCGGCGACCGTCAGGTCCAGGGCGCCCTTGGGCCCCTTCACCGAGACCTTCTGTCCCTCGATCATTACGTCGACTCCGGTGGGAACCGGAACCGGCTGCTTACCAATACGCGACATGGTTACTCCCTCACCACACGTACGCGAGGACTTCGCCGCCCACGCCCTGTCTGGCTGCCTGGCGGTCGGTCAGCAAGCCTGAGGAGGTCGAAATGATCGCCACACCCAGGCCGCCGAGTACCCGCGGCAGGTTGGTGGACTTGGCGTAGACCCGCAGCCCGGGCTTGGACACCCGCCGCAAACCGGCGATGCTGCGTTCCCGGCTCGGCCCGTACTTGAGTTGAACGATCAACGATTTGCCAACTCGCGCGTCTTCGGTATGGAAGTCGCTGATGTAGCCCTCGTTCTTGAGGATCTGGGCGATGTTGGCCTTGATCTTGGAGTGCGGCAAACTCACCTCGTCGTGGTACGCCGAATTGGCGTTACGCAGACGAGTCAAGAAGTCTGCGATCGGGTCCGTCATGGTCATGACAGCGTCTGTACCCTTCCTCGCGGCGGTTCCCGGTCAGGGCCTACCGCGCACCTGTATCTGGGGGTTGGTCTTTTTACCAGCTGCTCTTCTGCACGCCGGGCAGCTCACCTGCGTGAGCCATCTCGCGCAGGCAGATCCTGCATAGTCCGAACTTGCGAAACACCGCACGGGGGCGGCCGCACTTGCTGCATCGTGTGTAGCCGCGCACCGCGAACTTGGGCTTGCGTGCGGCCTTGTTGACCAGTGCCTTCTTCGCCATCTGCTCAGTTCTCCTTGAACGGAAAGCCGAGGGCCCGCAACAGCGCTCGTCCTTCCTCGTCGGTTGTCGCCGAGGTGACAACGTTGATGTCCATACCGCGGACACGGTCGATCTTGTCCACATCGATCTCGTGGAACACCGACTGCTCAGCCAGCCCGAAGGTGTAGTTGCCGACACCGTCGAATTGCTTGGGCGACAAACCGCGGAAGTCACGAATACGCGGCAACGCGATCGAGGTGAGCCGGTCGAGGAACTCCCACATCCGGTCGCCACGCAGCGTCGCCCGCACGCCCACGGGCATGCCCTCACGCAGTTTGAACTGCGCAATGGACTTGCGGGCCTTGCGGATCTCCGGGCGCTGACCGGTGATCAGTGCCAGGTCGCTCACCGCGCCGTTGATCAGCTTGGCGTCCCGCGCGGCCTCGCCGACTCCCATGTTCACCACGACCTTGGTGACGGTCGGGATCTGCATGACGTTGCCGTAGCCGAACTGCTTGTGCAGCACATCGCGGATCTCGCTGCGGTAGCGCTCCTTGAGCCGCGGCGGAATCTTCACTGCGCTATCAGTAGTGCTCATGCCTGAATGTCCTTGCCATTGCGCTTGGAGATACGGACCCGCTTGCCGGTCTCCTCGTCGACCCGGTAGCCGATCCGGGTGGGCTTGCCATCGGAGTCGACGACCATCACGTTGGACACGTGGATCGGCGCTTCCTGGGTAACGATCCCGCCCGACTTTGCACCACGCTGGTTGGTCGAAATCGCGGTGTGCTTCTTGATTCGGTTGACACCCTCGACCAACACCCGGTTGCGTTCCGGGTAGGCCTGCAGGACTTTGCCCTTGGCGCCTTTGTCTTTGCCGGAAACAACCAGCACGGTGTCGCCCTTGTGGACCTTCATCTACAACACCTCCGGGGCGAGCGAAATGATCTTCATGAACCGCTTCTCGCGCAGCTCGCGACCCACCGGGCCGAAGATGCGGGTACCGCGCGGGTCGTTGTCCGGCTTGATGATGACGGCGGCATTCTCGTCGAACTTGATGTAGCTGCCGTCGGGACGCCGGCGCTCCTTGACGGTGCGCACCACAACGGCTTTGACGACATCGCCGCGCTTGACGTTGCCGCCCGGGATGGCGTCTTTGACGGTGGCGACGATGATGTCACCAATCCCGGCGTAGCGTCGCGACGATCCGCCGAGCACGCGGATGCACAAGATCTCCTTGGCGCCGGTGTTGTCGGCGACCTTCAGCCGCGATTCCTGCTGAATCACTAGATCTCCTGACTCGGGTGGACGTGTGCACAGCAGGAATGCAGCCCAAATGGGCCTAAGCGAGCCTCAACGGACAAGGCCCACCACAAACCTGACATGCGCGGTCTTTCGTTACCGAAGGGCACGCGGGGCCAGCCGACAAGCTTTGGGACTTGTACGCACCGGCCGAGGTCTGCCCAAGGCAACCCCTAGAGTCTAGGGGACGAGCTGCTCAGAGCCAAATTTGCACTGTGGCCGGCTTTGCAGCGGCTCATTCAGACACGCGATACCAGGCGACAACGTACACCACCATGGCCGTGGCCAGCGCAATTAGCACCCAGATGACGATGGCTTGGTCGATCCACGCACCCGCGGGCGGAGAACCCGGAAGGATGTTGCGCAACGGCACCACGGCGAACAGCATCGCCGCATACCAGGTGCCGAACGGTGGCTGAAACTTTCTCCGGCGGGTGATCATCTGGATCGCGACGAACAAGGCCAACGTCGGCAGGGTGATCAGGACCAGGCAGATGCCCAGGTCGAAGACCAGCGGCCCCTTGGCCCGCTGGAAGGTCACGATGACGTTGTCGGGGCGGTCGGAGGTCTGACTGGCGTCCCCTACCCGCTCGACGCTGATGTCCCAGCCCTCCAGCGATCCGGTCACTTCCACCCGGGTGGCCTTGTACTGACGGTTCTCACCGGTTCCCACCAGGACATCGGCTTGGATGGTGTCGGTGGTGTACCGGTCGAATGGCCAGTTACCGGGGTCGCCGTGCGCTTCGATGGTGGTGGCTACCTGGGCGGGTGACTTGCCCACCGGGTACTGCAGGTCGCCCAGTTCATTTTCCGGGTAGAAGCGCACCGAGGTGTCCACGGTGAGCACGTTGAGCCGATGGTCGATCATCGAATCGTCGGGCATCACCAGAACTTTCACATCGAGGCGATTTGCAACGGTATGCAGCGCCTCGAAGCGGACCAGGACCACCGTGTCGTCGGTGGTGCCGACGTCGGGTTTGGGCAGCGGCCCCGGCGTGCTGGCCAGCCAGTGGTAACCGACCAGCGAAAATATGTAGACGACGATGACGCCCACAATGATTGTGGTGTCGAGCACGAGGTGCTTGCGCCGCGACATGTGCTTGGGTTCGGGCCGGGCATTCGCCGGTGGATCCGGGGCGGCGGCCGCACCCGGCGCAGCGTTGTTATCTGCCATCCGCGGTTACCGCCGGAGATGGCACTGATGCAGCCGAGCCCCCGTCACGAGACACGGTGACAGATCGTAGCAACCGAGGTGCCTTGCGGCGGCGTTTCCAAATCAGTTCGCGACCGGTCCGGTTGCCGGCTAGCGATCCGCCACGCAGCGGAATCCGATATGGGTGGTCGCGGTGTCCTGGGACTGCGGCGAACGGGCCGCCGGCCGGTAGCGGTGGCAATACTCGGGCGCGCACAGGTGCGAACCACCCTTGAGGGTCTGGCTGATGGTCGGATCGGCGGGCCCGGTCGGCGCGCAGCACGCCTTGGGCGGCTGATCGATGCGGTGATGCGCCGAAAACGGGGTTGTGGTCCACTCCCAGACATTGCCGATCATGTCGAACAGGCCGAACCCATTGGCCGGAAAGGTTCCCACCGGCGAGGTTCCGAACCAGCCGAGCGCTCCGTCGTTGCGATAGGGGAACTTGCCCTGCCAGGTGTTGGCCATCAGTTGTCCGGCGGGTTTCTCTTCGTCGCCCCATGCGTAGGTGGTGGTGGTGGCACCGCGGGCCGCGTACTCCCACTCGGCCTCGGTCGGTAGCCGACGCCCCGCCCACCGCGCGTAGGCCGCGGCGTCCGGATAGGCCACCTGCACCACCGGGTGATCGGCCCGGTCGTCGACGTCGCTGTCCGGCCCCCACGGATGACGCCAGCTCGCGCCGGGCGCCCAATCCCACCACTGACGCCAGTCACGTAGGTCGACCGGTCCCGCGGTGGGACGAAACACCATCGCACCCGGACGTAGGTCATCCGGATTTACCCCCGGATACAACGCGGGGTCAAGGGGCTGCTCTGCAACCGTCACATAGCCCGTCGCCGCCACGAATTCTGCGAACTGGGCGTTGGTCACCGGGTAGCGCTCGATCGCGAATGCGTGCACGGACACGCTATGGATCGGCGCTTCCTCCGGGTAAAAGCTCGTCGACCCCATGCGAAACGATCCGCCCGGCAGGTCGACCAATTCGGTCAGCACAACTTCAGGGTATGAGGACGGCAAAGTTTTGCATCAATGCGGATTTCGCCGCAGTGAAGCCAGCCACCCCGGCCGGGCCCTCCAGATGCACGGCCACCAGGTACATCTTGGTGTTGGTCCAGATGTGGGTGATGCGGTCAGCGAACTGGATTGCGCCCGACGGACCCTGCAGAGTGCCGGTCAGCAACTCGCTGCTGTACCCGCAGAAGGGTGCCCCCGCGACGGCGAAGTTGAGCCGGCGCATCGAACCTCCCAGATGTGCGGTGTACTCCTGGAAGGCACGCTCTGGCAGCGCGTCGGTTGCGGTGATGGTCACCGTCGCCGCCATCCCATCGGGGCCGGTCAGGCTCAGCGCCGTGTCACCGCTTCCACCGCGCGCGGTCCAGCCGTCGGGCACGCTGAGTGTGACTCTGGGGGCGTCCTGGTCCGCCGCCGCGGCCGTGGTGGCCCGGCCCTCCCCGGTCAGCGACGGAGCGCAGCCGATTGTGTGGGGCGGTATTTGTTCCGGCTGGGTCGCTACGACTCCCGGTACTGGTCTAGCGGGGTCGGGATGCAAGCCGGGTGAACCCGACCCGCCGCGCTCCGCGCAGGCGGACAAGACGCCGGACAGGCACACCAGGCTCACCACACCCAGAGCCGCGGACAACGATCGGGCCAGCCGGTCAGTCCCTTGAAAAGGCAAGTGCAAGTTCTTTTTCCACGTCTTCATATGGTCGTCCGGATAGGTCAATGGTCACTCGGGCGATGCTTCCGCCCGTGAAGGCAAAGGGCGCCTTGTAGCGACTCGACACTGCAGAACCGCCGTTGCGGCCGACGGTGATGCCCGCACCAGCAAGTCCAAACGTTCCGGGGTGGGTCGTCACATCTGCAAGCGAGCCCACCTCGTTGTGGTCGAAGTACATCGTAAGGTCGCCCAGCGGCGTATGGCTGTTGGGCACCGTGCCCGTCCGCGCATAGCGCACCCCGAACAAGTGATGGCCCAGCGGAATCGGCCCCACCGAGGACAGCAACTGCTGGCGTTCACCGAGGAAGTTGTAGACGTAGTGCAGGCGACCGTCGGCGATGAACAACACGTGACCGCCGTGCGCCCCACCCTGCTTGAACAGCACGCCCTCGGCGCCGGTGGTATCGACGGTGACCTCGGCCACCAAGGCGAACGAGCGGCCGCGAATCTCGGCCCCGGCACCGATGCCGACCTCAGCACAGCCGGGGTAGTAGATGTAGCTCGTGCGTTCGCCGACCAGATACGGTCGCGACCGCATCATCGTCTCCATGATGTTCAGATCACCCAGCGGCAGCCCGTTGTACTTGGCGGCCTCGGAGAACCACAGTGCCTTGAGTTCCTCCAGCTTGTCGGGGTGCTCGGCAGCCAGATCATGGCACTGGCTGCGGTCTTGGGCGATGTGGAACAGTTCCCAGCGGTCGGCGTCGAAATGCGACCATCCCGCCGGGGCCGCAGCGTGCACGGTGTTGGCGAACCAGCCCTCATGCCAGATGCCGCGGGTTCCCAGCATGGCGTAGAACTGGGTCTTCTTGCCGGTATCGGCGGCGGGATCGGTAAGGGCCGCTTTGAAACTCACACCATCCAGCGGCTTTTGCGCGATGCCCTTGACGACCTCCGGCGGCGTCATGTCCAACAGGTCGTAGACGGTCGGCGTGACATCGCAGACGTTGATGTAGTGGTCCCGAACTTCACCGTGCGCCGCGATTCCGTCGGGCCAGGAAATGATTGCCGTGTCGGCGATACCGCCCTCATGCGAGGCGTAGCGCTTGAACAGCTTGTAGGGCGTGTTGAAAGCCATCGCCCAACCGATCGGATAGTGATTGTAGGTCTGGGGCCCGCCGAGGTGGTCAAACAGTTTCATGCTCTCTTCGACGGTATCGATGTAGCCGTTGAAGAACTTGCCTTCGTTCACCGATCCGTTGGGACCGCCCTCGCCGCTGGCGCCATTGTCGGAGATCACCACGATGATCGTGTTGTCCAGCTCGCCGGATTCCTCGAGATAGTCCAGGATCCGCCCGATCTGCGCGTCGGTATAGCTCAGGAAACCGGCGAACACCTCGGCCATCCGGCTGAACAGCTTTTTCTCTTCCTCGTTCAGCGAGCCCCAGGGCCGCACCGTGTCCTGCATCGGCCACGACTCGCCCGAGGGGCCTTTGACGTCGAGATAGGGGTTGATCGGCGACAACTCGGTGTCGGGCGGCACAATGCCCATCGCCTTCTGGTTTTCCAGCACGATCTCGCGGTAGCGCTCATAGCCCATGTCGAACTTGCCGGCGTACTTGTCGGCCCATTCTTTGAAGACGTGATGGGGCGCGTGCCCGGCACCCGGGCACACGTAGCTGAACCAGGGCTTGTCAGGCGCTACCACCTTGGCGTCACGAATGAACTGAATCGTCTTGTCGGCAAGGTCCTTCGACAGGTGGTAGCCATCCTCGGGGGTTGCAGGCGGGTTGACCGGATGGTTGTCGTACACCAGGTCGGGGTACCACTGGTCGGTCTCCCCACCCATGAACCCGTAAAACCGCTCGAAGCCGCGCGAGACCGGCCAATGCCGTCGCGTCGCCGCCATGCTGGACTCTTCCATCGGCGTCAGATGCCACTTCCCGACGCAGTAGGTGTTGTAACCACGTTCGGCCAGTACCTCAGACAGCAGCGCCGTATCGGCGGGGATGCGGCCACTGCAGTTGGGGAACCCGTCGGTGAACTCCTCGATGGTCGCCATCCCCACGGTGGTCGCGTTGCGCCCGGTCAGCAGCGACGCCCGCGTCGGCGAGCACAGCGCGGTGGTGTGGAACTGGGTCAGTCGCACGCCGCGTTCGGCGATTCGTGACATGGTCGGCATCTGCACCAGCCCGCCGAAGCAGTCCCAGGTGGCAATTCCGGTGTCATCCCAGACCAGGTACAAGATGTTGGGCGCATTCTCGGGCGCTGTGGGCGCCGCGTACGGACCCCAATCCGCTTCCGAGTCGCGGATATCCAACTCGATCTTGCCCTGAAAACCATTCGACCCCGTCATCTGCCCCAGCCTCTTCGCCGTAGTGGACCACCCGAACGTCCGTGGACATTACACGCGCCGGATAGCAATCAGCTAAGGATTTCAGTGGGGGCCACCACCACCGTCAGTGCAGGACAGGAGTGTAATGCGCTGCATCGGTTGTGAACTCAGGCCTGCCGTAGGTCGCCAGCCGGAGCTTGAGAAGCCCGATGACGTACGCGTCGGTGATGTCTCGAAGCACCGGGATGCGGCTGGCGTGGCTCACTGCTGTGAAGCGCCCGATGATGAAGGGCGCGGTCAAAGCGACGCGCAAGAGGTCTTCGGGCCCGAGTGTGACGCCCATGGCCGCGGCGAGGTCGCGGTCATTGCCGCAGAAGGTGCGGACGAACGTGAGCTTGCTGAAGCTCTTCTCGACCGCGTCGGCGCAACGGTCGAACAGCGTGGTGTTGGGGCGCAGGTAGGCCGCCATCGTGCCGCTGACGAGTTCGCGGCAGACGTCGTCGAATCCGTGGCGCAACAGAGCCGCCCGCGCGTGCATGACGTGGATGATGTCGGCAGGCTCGGCGGGCAGCAGTTCCTCCGGCAGACCGAGTAGAAAGCAGCGATACCTGGCGAATTCGACGACGGCGCGTTCCTCGGCGGTGAACTCGGTCCGGCCCTGCTGTCGCGCCTTGCGAGCCAGCAGGTACTGGCCGATCATGCCGGCCGGCATCTGGTCGACCTGCGGCACCGGCATGCCGTAGATGGCTGCGTCCCATTTTCGGCCCCACTTGTCGGACTTCTTCAGGGCGTTGTAGCGGACCATCGAGTGCATCAGCCGGACCATGGCGGCGGCTTCGAAACCTGGACCGTAACGGTCCAGCGCACCGGGCAGGGTGGTGACGGCGAAAAAACTGGCTGTCTCGTTGACCCGCCGGGCTGCCCGCTTGCCGGAGAGCGCACCGGTCAGTGCCATCGGCAGCGCGGCGTAGGTGTTGGTGAAGGTCGCGATGAAGGCCCCCCTCGTAATGAAGGGGGCCAGCAGCGCGGCGGGGATGCGCTCGACCCGGGCACCCTCGCGTACCAGCTCGAAGTCGATCCAGTCCGGGGTGACCTCCATGGCGGCGATGAACGACGCCAACTCGGCGGGCGCGTCGGGCACCGCCTCGATTCCCTTCCGGCAGGCCGTCTTGAGCATGTCGATCAGTTGCGTGACGGCGCGTGTGGACATCAGTGCCGCGTAGGGATCGGCGACGACGTCTCCGAGCATGGTGGCAGTGCTGATCAGCTCCAGGACGCGGTCGTCTTCCAGGATCGGTGCGCGATCAGCGACCCAGGTCGGCAGGGCGGAGTCGACGTCGGGCTCGGTGGCCAGCCGTTCCGGCTGATGGTCGAAGTCGAAGCCGCCGTAGAGGTCGGGCTGCAATTCGCGTTGGCTGCGCACCCGCCGCGCGAGTTCGGGGTAGTGGGCGACCATCACGACCTCCTGGCTAACTAACACCTTGTGAGTAATACTCACAAGGTGTTAGTTAGGCTGTCAAGTGTGACCGAGGCCGACTCGAGCACGGCGAAGCGGCGAATGACCGCGCAAGGGCGGCGCGAGCAGATCCTCGACGTGACCCATGCCATCATCGACGCCGACGGTTTCCACGCCGCAACGCCGATCCGCATCGCGCGGGAGGCCGGGATCAATCGATCGCTGATCTACCAGCAGTTCGGCGGCCCGGCGGGCCTGTTCGTCGCCCTCATCGACCGTGAAGCCGGCCGGGCAGGCGAACAGTTCGCCGAAGCGATCAGCGACCTGGGCGAGCCCAGCGAAGAGAACCAAACCTTGGTGCGTGCGTTTGACGGTGTGCTAGCGGCTGTGGACGCCCACACGGCAACCTGGCGGCTGTTCTTGTTCCCGCCGCAGGGCGCTCCCCCGCAACTGCATACCCGGCTCGCCCAGTCTCAGACGATCGTGCGTGAGTTCCTACAAGGGGAACTGCAGCGACTCAATCCGCAGCTAGATGATCCCGAGTACACCGCCCGGGTCCTGTACGCCACCGGGCGCGAACTACTGCAGTTGCGCCTCAGTGAACCGCAGACCGCGACGCCGGAGCGACTGCGCGCCTTCGTGCACGGCCTGCGCGCCAATCTCATCGGCCCAAGCCGCTAGACGAAGCAGCCGGCCAGGTGGCGCTTGCCACCGGACCGGCTGCTTCGAAAGCTGGGCTGTCGCCCGATCTTTACTTGGCCTTCTCGAGAATTTCGACGAGCCGCCAGCGCTTGGTGGCCGACAGCGGACGCGTCTCCATCAGGGAAACGCGGTCGCCGATGCCGGCGGCGCTGTGCTCGTCGTGCACCTTGACCTTCTTGGTGGTGCGAATGATCTTGCCGTAGAGCGGGTGACGCACGCGGTCTTCGAGCTCGACCACGATGGTCTTCTGCATCTTGTCGCTCACGACGTAGCCGATGCGCGTCTTGCGACGACCGCGCGGCTTAGGAGTGCTCGGCGTGTGCTTGGGACCCTTTTCCTTGGAAGCGCCATCGACCGCGCCCGCCGCTGCGGACTTGGTGGCCTTAGCGCCAGTCTTCGCCTCTGCCATCACGATTCCTTACCATCGGGTTCGCCGGGTCCAGCCGCCAGACCCAATTCTCGTTCGCGCAACACGGTGTAGACGCGTGCGATTTCCTGACGCACCGTGCGCAGCCGGCGGTTGTTGTTGAGCTGTCCGGTCGCCATCTGGAAACGCAGGTTGAACAGCTCTTCCTTGGATTCGCGCAGACGCTCGGTCAGCTCTTCTTCGGTGAGCTCGCGCAGTTCGCCAGGGGAAATTCCCACTGCCATCAGAACTGCTCCTCTCGGGTGATGATGCGTGCCTTGATCGGCAGCTTGTGGATCGCGCGGGTCAGCGCCGCTCGTGCGATCGCTTCGTTGGGGTAGCTGAGTTCGAACAGCACCCGGCCCGGCTTGACGTTGGCCACCCACCACTCCGGGGAGCCCTTACCCGAACCCATCCGGGTTTCGGCCGGCTTCTTGGTCAGGGGACGGTCCGGGAAGATGTTGATCCACACCTTGCCGCCACGCTTGATGTGCCGGTTGATGGCGATACGAGCGGACTCGATCTGCCGGTTGGTGACGTAGGCGTGCTCGAGGGCCTGGATCCCATAGTCGCCGAAGTTCACCGACGTCCCGCCGCTGGCGATGCCACGCTGGCGGGGGTGGTGTTGCTTGCGGTGCTTAACCTTACGGGGAATCAACATGATTTAGCTCTCCGTGCTCTGCGCTTCGGGGGTGGTAGCGCTTTCTGCGGCGGCGGGCTCTTCGCTACCCACGGCGCGTCCGGCTTCGGTGCCGGTGGCCGTGGTGCCGGAAGCACCGCTGCGGCGCGGACGGCTGCCCGCCGGCCGCTCGCGGCGCGGACGGTCGGCGCCCGCGGGAACGGCGGCGGCCAATTCGCGCTTGCCGCCGACGATGTCGCCCTTGTAGATCCACACCTTCACACCGATCCGGCCGAAGGTGGTCTTGGCCTCATACAGGCCGTAGTCGATGTCCGCGCGCAGCGTGTGCAGCGGAACCCGGCCCTCGCGGTAGAACTCCGACCGGCTCATCTCCGCGCCACCAAGACGACCCGAGCACTGCACCCGGATGCCCTTGACGTTGGGCTGACGCATCGCGGACTGGATGGCTTTACGCATCGCCCGGCGGAACGCCACCCGGTTGCTCAGCTGCTCAGCGACCCCTTGGGCCACCAGTTGCGCTTGCGACTCAGGGTTTTTGACTTCGAGGATGTTGAGCTGAACCTGCTTGCCGGTCAGCTTCTCCAGATCCGCACGGATGCGGTCGGCCTCGGTGCCACGGCGGCCAATGACGATGCCCGGACGCGCGGTGTGGATGTCGACCCGGACCCGGTCACGGGTGCGCTCGATCTCCACGTCGGCGATTCCGGCGCGCTCCAGGCCGCTGGACAGCAGCCGACGGATGGCGACGTCTTCCTTGACGTAGTCGGCGTACTGCTTGTCGGCATACCAACGCGACTTCCAGTCGGTGGTGATGCCCAAGCGGAAGCCGTGCGGGTTGATCTTCTGGCCCACTAGTCTGAGCCTCCCTTCGCTTCAGAAGTCTCAGAAGTCTTGGACTCGGCTTTGGTGGCCGCCTTTGTCGCCGGTGCCTTGGTGGCGGCCTTCTTCGCCGGCGCCTTGCTGGCCGAGGACTTCTTCGCGGGCGCCGTTGCGGCGGCCTTGCTGCCCTCGGCGCGGCGAGCCCGCGACGACTTCGAAGACCGCTGGTCCTTGCTCGGCCGGCTCTCCACCACCACGGTGATGTGGCTGGTCCGCTTGCGGATCCGGAACGCGCGTCCCTGCGCCCGCGGGCGGATGCGCTTGGCGGTCGGGCCCTCGTCGGCGTAGACCGTGGCCACGACCAAGGTCGCCGGGTCCAAGCCGTTGTTGTTCTGCGCGTTGGCGGCCGCACTGGCGATCACCTTGGCGACCGGCTCGCTGGCGGCCTGCGGCGCCCAACGCAGGATGTCGAGCGCGTCTGAAACCGACCTGCCACGCACCAGGTCAATTACCCGGCGCGCCTTTCTCGGCGACACCCGCACGAACCGCGCCTTGGCGGTCGCCGACGGGAATTCAGTGGTTGTTGTCATCGCCGCTTGCTCTTTCGGTCGTCCTTGATATGTCCCTTGAACGTGCGCGTGGGGGCAAATTCACCGAGCTTGTGACCGACCATCGACTCGGTGACGAACACCGGGACATGCTTGCGGCCATCGTGCACCGCGAAGGTGTGGCCGATGAAGTCCGGGATGATGGTCGAACGCCGCGACCAGGTCTTGATGACCTGCTTGGTGTTCTTCTCGTTCTGCACGTCGACCTTCTTCAGCAGGTGGTCGTCGACGAACGGGCCCTTCTTCAGGCTGCGTGGCATAGTTCGCTACTCCTCGACTTCCTAGCGCCCGTGCTTCTTGCCGGTGCGCCGGCGTCGGACGATGAGCTTGTTGCTCGCTTTGTTCGGGTTGCGGGTACGGCCTTCTGGCTTGCCCCACGGGCTCACCGGGTGACGGCCACCGGAGGTCTTACCCTCACCACCGCCGTGCGGGTGGTCGACCGGGTTCATCACCACACCACGGACGGACGGGCGCTTGCCCTTCCACCGCATACGACCGGCCTTACCCCAGTTGATGTTTGCCTGCTCGGCGTTGCCCACCTCACCGACCGTGGCGCGGCACCGAACGTCGACCCGACGGATCTCGCCGCTGGGCATACGCAGCGAGGCGTAGCTGGCTTCCTTACCGAGCAACTGGATGCTCGATCCCGCCGAGCGGGCAAGCTTGGCGCCACCGCCGGGCCGCAACTCCACGGCGTGCACCAAGGTGCCGGCCGGGATGTTGCGTAGCGGCAGGTTGTTGCCGGGCTTGATGTCGGCGTTGGCACCCGACTCGACGACGTCGCCCTGGGAAAGACCGTTGGGCGCAATGATGTAGCGCTTCTCGCCGTCAAGAAAATGAAGCAGCGCGATGCGGGCGGTGCGGTTGGGGTCGTACTCGATGTGCGCAACCTTGGCGTTGACCCCGTCCTTGTCATTACGACGGAAGTCGATCACCCGGTAGGCACGCTTGTGGCCACCACCCTTGTGGCGAGTGGTGATGCGGCCGTGTGCGTTACGCCCGCCACGACCGTGCAGCGGGCGAACCAGCGACTTCTCCGGAGTCGAGCGAGTGATTTCGGCGAAGTCCGACACGCTCGCGCCGCGCCGACCCGGGGTCGTGGGCTTGTACTTGCGAATTGCCATGTCTAATCAGGTCCTTGTCTCGCGCCCGGCTATGCCGGCGCTCCGAACAGATCGATCGGCTTGCTGCCCGGCGCCAGGGTGACGATGGCGCGCTTGGTGCTCTTGCGCTTGCCGTACCCAGTCCGGGTGCGCTTGCGCTTACCCTGCCGGTTGGCGGTGTTCACCGATGCGACCTTGACCGCAAAGATCTTCTCGATAGCGATCTTGATCTGGGTCTTGTTCGAATCGGGGTGCACCACGAATGTGTACACGTTGTCATCGAGCAGCGCGTAGGACTTCTCCGAAATCACCGGCGCCAGAATGATGTCGCGCGGGTCAACGATGGTCGCCATTAGGCCGAAACCTCCTCGGACGTGTTGGCGGCGATATAGGCGTTGAGCGCCTCAACACTGAAGACCACGTCGTCGGCGCGCAGCACGTCGTAGGTGTTGAGCTGGTCCGGGGACAGAATGTGCACACCGGGCAGGTTGCGCACGCTCTTGACGCCGGTCTGGTCATCGCGTCCGATGACCACCAGCACCTGCTTGCGGTCGGTGATGGTGGCCAGGAATGTCTTGGCGCTCTTGGTGGACGGAGTCTGGCCTGCGACCAACTCGGTGACGGCGTGGATACGCCCGTTGCGCGCCCGGTCCGACAACGCCCCGCGCAACGCGGCCGCGATCATCTTCTTGGGGGTGCGCTGGCTGTAGTCGCGCGGTTTCGGACCGTGCACCACACCACCGCCGGTGAACTGCGGGGCCCGCGTCGAACCTTGACGGGCGCGGCCGGTGCCCTTCTGCCGGTATGGCTTACGGCCACCGCCACTGACGTCGCCGCGTGTCTTGGTCGAGTGCGTACCCTGACGGGCCGCTGCACGCTGAGCGGTAACCACCTGGTGCATCAGGGCGATGTTCGCCGGAACATCGAACAGCTCGGCCGGCAGTGCGACGGAACCGTCGACCTTGCCGTCCGGCGTCTTGACCTGAATTTCCAAGTCTTTCTGGGCGCTTTGGTTTTGCGCAGCCATTACTTCTCACCTCGTTTGATCGCGCTGCGGACCATTACGAGCCCACCGGTGCGGCCGGGAACCGCGCCCTTGATCAACAACACACCTTGCTCGGCATCGACCTTGTGCACCAACAGGTTCTGCACGGTCACCCGGTCGTTACCCATCCGGCCGGCCATCCGCGTGCCCTTGAAGACGCGCGCGGGAGTGGCACAGCCACCGATGGAACCCGGCCGGCGGTGCACCGCCTGGGCACCGTGGCTGGCGCCCTGGCCGCTGAAGCCGTGACGCTTCATGGTGCCGGCGAAGCCCTTGCCCTTGGAGGTACCGGTGACATCGACGTAGCTGCCGTCGGCGAAGATCTCCGCCGTCAGCTCCTGGCCGACTTCGTACTCGGTGACCGCCTCGGCATCGTCGAGCCGCAGCTCAGCCAGGTGACGCCGGGGGTTGACGCCCGCGGCGGTGTACTGGCCGGTGACCGGCTTGTTGACCTTGCGCGGACTGATTTCGCCGTAGGCCAGCTGCACTGCGCTGTACCCGTCGCGCTCCGGTGTGCGGATACGCGTTACAACGTTCGGCCCCGCCTTGACCACCGTCACAGGTACGACTTTGTTGTTCTCGTCGAAGACCTGCGTCATGCCCAGCTTGGTACCGAGAATGCCCTTTCGTGCCATGCTCTCAGAACCTCCTACTGGATGTTGACGTCGACACTGGCCGGAAGGTCGATGCGCATGAGTGCGTCAACCGTCTTCGGCGTCGGATCGATGATGTCGATCAACCGCTTGTGCGTACGCATCTCGAAGTGCTCCCGCGAGTCCTTGTACTTGTGCGGTGAGCGAATGACGCAGTACACGTTCTTCTCGGTCGGCAACGGCACCGGACCAACCACGCTGGCGCCGGTACGGACCACCGTCTCGACGATCTTGCGCGCCGAAGCGTCAATAGCCTCGTGGTCGTAGGCCTTGAGCCTGATGCGGATCTTCTGTCCCGCCACGCTTCTCCTACCTCACTCTAAAAACTTGAGGCCCGTGTTCGGACCTGGTGCCCCCAGCCCGCCGATCGGCCCGGTCTCTGCCGGGTCGAACTGCGCGCGCTGGATACTGCGCCGCTGTTTACCTGTCGTGGTACACCGGCCCCCGCGGTCGGGCGTGTCACCCGCACGCAGCCTTGTAGGCGCCAAAATTTGGTCGCACTCCAAGGATGGGACCGGACGCGCCCGTGTGGACGCCGGTCGGATGCCCGGCCAGGCGTGAACCCGGCTCAAGACAACCTGAACAGTATGCCTCAGATCAGCGGTTCGGCCAAATCCCAGGTGACGTCACCGACGAACTGGATCATCGGCGCAGCGCGACCCTCCTCGGGCGGCCGTTTGGCCAGCGCCCGGACCGGACCGAATGACCATTGATCTTGCCAAGACGACCGACCAGGTGCGCTCACCAACGGCAGCGCGGTGCAACGCCCCGCACCGGTCGGGCCCCGCCTGCCCAACGCCACCCGCCCGTTGCCCAGGGCCGGCGCGGCCGCCGTAGCCGTCTGCTCAGAACTGGCCACAGTTGGGCGCGGCGGGAAGGCCGTTGAATCGGTCGGCGACCCACTGTAGGGCACGCTCGCCGTCCACCCAGAAAGTCAGCGCATGGTTGACCGAGGCCTTGTTGAGAAACGGCGGCTCCTCGTTGGTCCAGAACTCGACCTGCGCACCCTGCGCACACCAATCGCGCCCGAGCTGGTTGGCTTGGGTCCAGGGCACCAGCGGGTCGTAGCGGTTGTTGACGATGAGGACCGGCGCCGATGGCTGGTGCCGTCCGAGTCGCTGGGCTTCGAACAGCGTCTTGAACGGCTCCTCACGGACCAGTTGGTCCAAGTCCTTGGTGAAGTAGCCCCGAAGATGGCGGAACATGAACTTGAACGACGTCTCCTGGACGCACTGGTGACGCGTTTTGGCGAGCAGGTCCTCCCCGCGCGGGGTCATCCGTTCGTGAATCGCATCCGCCAGTTCCGGGTAGGCGTAGATGAATCCGTTGATCAGGTAGCCGGCGGCGCCTACCAGTACGTTGCCATCCATATAGGGCAGCATCTCGACGAGATCGGCGGGCGGAGCACCCGCATACGTGCCCACCACATCGAGTTCGGGCGCGTAGCTCGACACGAGTTCGGCCGCCGAGGCCGCGGCCCCACCGCCTTGCGAATACCCCCAGAAGGCAACGGGGCCATGTGGGTCCAACGATGTTCCCGGCAGTCGCTGCGCGGCGCGCGCGGCGTCGAGCACCGCGTGCCCCTCGGCCAGCCGATTGACATAGGTATGCGTTCCGGGAGTTCCCAGCCCCTCGTAGTCGGTCATCACGATGGCAAACCCGCGGGCCACCATGGTCGCGACGAACGTCTCTTCGTAGTTGACCATCAGGTCCAGCCACGGCGACCAGTGGATGCCTTGGTTGAAGACCCGCGACAGCGCGCACTGATCCCCCTGCCCGACGGTGCCTGGCGCGTAGCTGAGCAGCGGCCGCGGCCCGCTTCCCGACCAGGGATTATCGGGCTCGAAATACGTGCCGGTGACTGCGATCGGGTTTCCCCGGGTGTCGGTGCTGCGGTACATGATGCGAGTTCCGGTTGCCATGATCGCGCCCAGCTGACCGGATGGTTCCAGCACCAGTCGCGATGGCTCGGTGCGGATCAAGTCGCCCGGCTCGCCGGGCGGCAGCGGGTCTGGCGGAGTGTAGAACTGGTCGTATTGGCTTTGATCGCCTTCGGATTCGAAGCCGCCGTCGGCGCGCGCCGAGTCCGGCGCAACAACGGTGATTGTCGCGCAGTACAACATGGCCACCACCACGACATGCAGCCGCGATTGAAGGCGACCCCTCGCAGCACGCCTACCACGAACAAATAAATCGCGCTTCTCAATTATCATATTTGGCCGATCAATTTTGTGAGCAACAAAAGACATACGGACGGCGCTCACATGAGAAAAATGCATCAACGATCGATCGCGACCAGGTAATTCAGACGAATCGGACAGGACCGGCTCGCCCGTCGGCAGCCGATGCGACAACGGCGTCTCCGGTCACCGCAAGGAGCACTGCAGCGCCGACAGAACGCCCATATTCCGCTGTCCAGACGTACTTTCAGCACTACCCACGCAGGCTGGCCGACCGCCGTCACACCCCCGCTTGTCCAGTCCCGGATCAGCGCAGGGACCGTCATTCAATGCACTCAGAACCGCTGTTTTCGCCGTCCGGAGATTACCGCCGACGACCACAAAATAGCCGCACCGATTGCGCCGCCAGTCCCATATCAAACCCCGACGCGGGGCTATCTGCGGTCTGTCGATTACCGCTTTCATTTCTACCCCAGTCCGGCCCCCTCATTCGATATCAAAACCATCGCCTCGGAGAGGCGGGTGCCGGGCATTCACCACCCGGCCGTGTTTCACGGCAGGTTGCTCCCGAAGAAGCCCGAAAGGTTGCTCCCGATGTTCGCGAAGCCGGAGATCAGGCCCGTCAACGAGAACGGCCGGACACCGGTGTTGGCGAAGCCCGACACCCCGCTGCCCAGATTTGAGAATCCGGAGGAAAGTCCCCCGTAGTTCTGGTACCCCGAGCCCCCCAGTAACCCGACGGGGTTGGTGTTGAACCAGCCGGAAAGCCCGGATCCGTTGTTGCCCAGACCCGAGTTGCCACCGGCACCGGAATTGAAGAAGCCCGATGAGGGGGTAGCGCTCGAGTTCAGGTAGCCGGGCCCCGCTGGGAATGCGAACTCCCCGATGGTGGTGCCGGGCAGATGGATGCTTGGGATGGTGAGTGGCGGTGTGGTGAACGACCCCAAGCCGATCGGCGGGATGGTTATTGGCGCCGTGGTGAACTGCGGGGTACTGATCTGGGGCAACGTGAACCCCGCCACCGAAACCGGATCAATCGTGAACGGCGCCGTCGTGAACTCCGGAGTACTGATCTGCGGCAACGTGAACCCCGCCACCGAAACCGGATCAATCGTAAACGGCGCCGTCGTGAACTCCGGAGTACTGATCTGCGGCAACGTAAACCCCGCCACCGAAACCGGATCAACCACCAACGGCGCCGTCGTGAACTCCGGAGTACTGATCTGCGGCAACGTAAACCCCGCCACCGAAACCGGATCAACCACCAACGGCGCCGTCGTGAACTCCGGAGTACTGATCTGCGGCAACGTAAACCCCGCCACCGAAACCGGATCAACCACCAACGGCGCCGTCGTGAACTCCGGAGTACTGATCTGCGGCAACGTAAACCCCGCCACCGAAACCGGATCAACCACCAACGGCGCCGTCGTGAACTCCGGAGTACTGATCTGCGGCAACGTAAACCCCGCCACCGAAACCGGATCAACCACCAACGGCGCCGTCGTGAACTCCGGAGTACTGATCTGCGGCAACGTAAACCCCGCCACCGAAACCGGATCAACCACCAACGGCGGAGTCGTGAACTCCGGCGTCGTAATCTCCGGCAACGTAAACCCAGCCACCGCAACCGGATCAACCACCAACGGCGGAGTCGTGAACTCCGGCGTCGTAATCTCCGGCAACGTAAACCCAGCCACCGCAACCGGATCAACCACCAACGGCGGAGTCGTGATCACCGGGGTCGTAATCTCCGGCAAGGTAAACGCGCCCACGATCGTGGGCGGAATGCCGATGGGCGGGATGGTCAACTCGGGCAAGGTGAAGGCTCCAACGTCGATCTGGGGAAGCGAGAAGCCGATGCCGCTGATATTGAACCCTTGGATGACGATGTCACCCGTAGAGATGTATGCCTGGTGCTCGAGGCCTCCGATTTGGGGGATCACTCCGGGTTGGCCCGTTTGCAGGAATTCTATGTTGTTGGGAAGGAAGGCAACAAAGTTGTTGACCCTGATTCCAGGAATTGTCACCGTCGGCAACTCCAGGTAGCCGGTGCTGGACACGGTGCTGATGGCGGGAGTCCTAAATCCGCCCGCGTCTATTCCACCGACGGTGATCGATCGCGTCTGTAGGGCAGGTAGGTCAAAGCCGCCGACCGTGGTGCCAGCGGGTATCGTCAAGGACGGTATCGTCAACGACGGAATACCCAGCTGCGGCAGACTAAACGCACCCACCGTCGTACCCTCCGCCAACGTCAAAGGCGGAATCGTCAACGACGGAATACCCAACTCCGGCAGACTAAACGCACCCACCGTCGTACCCTCCGCCAACGTCAAAGGCGGAATCGTCAACGACGGAATACCCAACTCCGGCAGATCGAACCCACCCACCACAATGTCCGCCGGCGTAGTCGCCGCCGGAATCGTCAACGCCGGCAACGTCACCCCCGGCAAATCAAACCCACCCACCACAACATTCGCCGGCGTAGTCGCCGCCGGAATCGTCAACGCCGGCAACGTCACCCCCGGCAAATCAAACCCACCCACCACAACATTCGCCGGCGTAGTCGCCGCCGGAATCGTCAACGCCGGCAACGTCACCCCCGGCAAATCAAACCCACCCACCACAACATTCGCCGGCGTAGTCGCCGCAGGAATCGTCAACGCCGGCAACGTCACCCCCGGCAAATCAAACCCACCCACCACAACATTCGCCGGCGTAGTCGCCGCCGGAATCGTCAACGCCGGCAACGTCACCCCCGGCAAATCAAACCCACCCACCACAACATTCGCCGGCGTAGTCGCCGCCGGAATCGTCAACGCCGGCAACGTCACCCCCGGCAAATCAAACCCACCCACCACAACATTCGCCGGCGTAGTCGCCGCCGGAATCGTCAACGCCGGCAACGTCACCCCCGGCAAATCAAACCCACCCACCACAACATTCGCCGGCGTAGTCGCCGCCGGAATCGTCAACGCGGGCAAAGTAATCGGCGGCAGGCTCAGATTGGGGATGGTAATTCCGGGGATTTCAAGAGGCGGCAAGGTCAAGTCGGGCGTAGTGATGGAGAAGTAGAAATTGCCCTGGCCAACGCCACGATAGAAGATGCCGTTGTTCATCTCGCCCGTGTTGAACAGGCCGTTGTTCATGTCGCCGATGTTGAATGCGCCGGTGTTGAGGCTGCCCGTGTTGAACCAGCCCGTGTTGGCGGTGCCCGTGTTGAGGGCACCCGTGTTCGATGGGCCAGGGTTGAAGGAACCCATGTTGAAGCTGCCGGTGTTGAGACTGCCGGTGTTCGCGTTGCCGACGTCAAGCAGGCCGGTGTTGAACGATCCCGCATTGAGCAAGCCCGTGTTGGCCTGCCCGGAGTTGAAGAGTCCCGTGCCGTAGGCACCAGAGTTTCCGATGCCGAAGTTCCCGGTACCTGAATTGAACAGGCCGACGTTTCCGGTGCCCGAGTTGAACAGGCCGAAGTTGCCGACGCCGGAGTTCAACCCGCCGATACCAACCTGATTGTCGCCGGTCAGCCCGATGCCGATGTTGTTGTTTCCGGTATTGGCAAAGCCAAAGTTGCCGGAACCCGCGTTGGCAAACCCAGTGTTGAGAGCGCCCAGGTTCCCCCAGCCCAGGTTATTGCCGCCACTGTTTGCGCCACCAATGTTGTTGCTACCCAAGTTCGCCCAGCCGGCATTGGAGCTGCCGAGATTTCCGGATCCGAGATTGAAGTTGCCGAGGTTGCCGCTGCCGAGGTTGCCGATGCCGTTGTTAGCGTTACCGACGTTGCCGCTACCGATATTGGCGAGCCCGAAGTTGACAGTGCTGGCGTCCGCCGGTAGCCGCAGCGCCGTGACCGCAGCGGTGACCGTGGTTGCGGGCGCACCATTTCCGAATGCCGCGATCACCCTGCCCGGCAGGTCCGACAGATTCTGCAGAGGCTGTGCCAGCGGTGTCAGCGATGCTGCCGCCGCCGAAGCACCGGCATGGTAGGTCGCCATCGTTGACACATCCAGTGCCCACATCTGCTCATACTCGGCTTCGACGGCCGCGATCGCCGGCGCGTTTTGGCCGAACAGGTTCGACAGCACCAGCGACACCAGGCTGGAACGGTTAGCCGCGAGCAGGAAGGGCTGCACCATCGCTGACTGCGCAGCGGCGAACTCGGCCACCAACGCCTCAGCCTGGGCGGCGGCCTGTTCGGCATGGGCCGCCGCCGCGTTCAGCCACCCGAGGTAGGAAGCCGCAGCGGTCCCCATCGCTACCGACGATGCTCCCTGCCACGCGCCACCGACCAGCCCCGAGGTCACCGAAGCGAAAGAGTCTGCCGCGGACTCCAGTTCCACGGCCATCCCGCCCCAGGCCGTCGCAGCCGTGCGCATCGGCTCCGCTCCGGGCCCCGTGAATATCAGCGCGGAGTTGACCTCCGGCGGCAACACTGAAAAGTTCATCGCCCAACCCTCCCGGTCTGGCCGCGGGCCAGCACTCGCGCCGAGTACCGCGTTGCTTATCGAGTCGACTTCCGAAGCAGCAGAGAAATGACAATGGTCGTCTTCATCACGCTTTCGCTGCATGAATTCCCGCTTGAAAGCGTGATTCGATCCTGGCGCGGGGACCGCCACTAAATTTGGTGTACCAAAAATTCATTCCCCCGACTGCAGATCGAAATATAGCGGCAGCTCACGTTGGGCCGCAAGCGTTTCAGCTGATAGGGCGCGTTATGAACCAGCCCCGTCAATTGCGAGACGCCGGTGTTGCAAACGTGACATCGAGGTCTCCAATTGCGGCTGGAATCTTAAATAACGGCGCCGAGTCGCATTGTTTCGGAGTTAGCTTTCCGGCAGGTGTACACCAATTCGCCGCACCGACAAAAGGAGGAATGACTGATGGACGTTACGCGAAATAGGCGACTGTTCACACTCCGCGCGCTGGGCGCCGTGGTAGCCGCCACGCTCGCCGCTGCGGCGTTGTCAAGTTGCAGCAGCTCAGGGGATCCAGGCATCCAGGATCCGACGATACAGGGCGCCGCGAGTTCCGCGGACCTGATCAACGCGGGGTAGCTGCGGGCTAACTCGAGGTCGTTCGCACTCTCATCCGATGCGTTGTTTCTCAGACGCATCGGATGAGAGTTGCGTTTTGAGCCGGTTGGCGGGCTATGGGGTGCTGACCGCTGGACCAAGGAAGGGCCGTGCTGATGTTGGCGAGTTTTTCGGTGTTGCCCCCGGAGATCAATTCGGCTCGGTTGTTTGGTGGCGCGGGATCGGCGCCAATGCTGGCCGCCGCGACGGCCTGGGACGGGCTGTCTGCCGAGCTATCCGGTGCGGCGGGCTCCTTCGGGTCGGTCACGTCGGGGTTAGCAGCCGGGGTGTGGCAGGGTCCGGCGTCGGCGGCCATGACGGTGGCGGCCGGCCACTATGTCGGCTGGTTGCGCACCTCGGCCCTACATGCCGCAGGGGCGGCAGCCGCCGCGCGCGCAGCGGCGGCCGAATTCGAAGCCGCCCTGGCGGCCACGGTGCATCCGGTCGCGGTCGCGGCCAATCGTGCACAGCTGGCGTCGCTGGTGATGACCAACCTGTTCGGCCAGAACGCACCGGCGATCGCGGCCGCCGAATCCTGGTACGAGCAGATGTGGGCCCAGGACGTCTCGGCCATGGCCGGCTATTACGGCGGCGCCGCGGCGGTGGCCGCTCAGTTGGCACCCTGGAGCCAGCAATTGGGCACGATCGGAGGCGCTGTGGGCGGCAGTGCCGGCGCCGGGCTTCCCCGGGCCTCCGGCCTCAGCGCAACCGGCGCGAACACCAGGTCCATCGGCACGAATGTTGCTGCCGCACAAACGATTGCGGAAGTGATGGGCGGCAGTGGCATTCCGATGCCCTCGCGGCGCTACGTGCAACTCGCCAACTCCCTCTATATCGGCCGCAGTGTTGGGGGCGCGGTCGCGCAGGCGTTGTTCACCCCCGAAGGCCTCTACCCGGTGACCGGGGTCAAGAACCTGACGTTTGACACCTCGGTGGCCCGGGGGGTGGTCATCCTAGAGAGCGCGATCCGCGAGCAGATCACCGCCGGCAACAACGTCACTGTGTTCGGCTACTCCCAGAGCGCCACCATCTCGTCGCTGACGATGACCAAGCTCGCCGCATCGATCAACCCGCCCACGCCAGATCAGCTCTCGTTCACGCTGGTGGGTGACCCCAACAATCCCGACGGCGGAGTAGCCACCCGGTTCCCGGGACTATCGCTGCCGAGTCTGGGGATCACCGCCAGCGGCGCCACACCGGACAATCTCTACCCGACCAGGATCTACACCCTCGAGTACGACGGCGTCGCCGACTTCCCGCGCTACCCGCTCAACCTGGTATCCACCCTCAACGCGCTGGCGGGTGCCTACTACGTGCACACCGACTACTTATTCCTAACTCCCGCCCAGATCGATGCGGCCGTGCACCTGACCAACACGGTGGGCCCGACCATGACCGACTACTACATGATCCGCACCGAAGACCTCCCGCTGCTCGAACCACTACGAGCACTGTCCGTACTCGGAGACCCGCTCGCCGACCTGGTCCAGCCCAACCTCGAGGTCATCGTCAATCTGGGCTACGGCGACCCCGCCTACGGATACTCGACCTCACCGCCCAACGTCGCTACCCCCTTCGGGCTCTGGCCCGAGGTGAGCCCGCTGACGATCGCCGACGCACTCGCCGCCGGCACCCAGCAAGGAATTCACGACTTCGGCTACGACATCAGCCATCTGGATCTACCGCAGATCACCAACGGGTCCAGTTCACCGGTGGGCAATCCGCAGGCCGCTCCCACCACCGGACCCGCCGCGCCGATGGTCTCGATCAACACCATCATCGACGACCTACAGGCGGCGAATAGCCAAGTTGCCAACACCATCACCGAGGTGGGTGCCGCCAGCTACGCAGCCCTGCTGCCCACTGCCGACATCGCCAATGCCGCCATCACCAGCGTGCCGTCCTATAACATCAACCTCTTCCTCGACGGCATCCAACAAGTCGCCAACGGCGACCCGATGGGTTTCGTCACCGCCGTCGGATACCCCCTGGCGGCGGACGTAGCCCTGATTACCGTGGCCGGCCTCCTGCAAGCCTTCGTCCTGGTAAACGCGGGCCAGGCAATCGCACATGCGATCACCACGCCCATCGGCTGATCAGTTACGGACGCAGATCGGGGACCACGCCGCCCACCCAGCGCCCGGAGCCCGCCACCCGCACGAACCCAGCAGATTGAGACAAAATTGCATTCGCTGAGACAATTTTGTCTCAGATGATGTACTATCGTCTCATGGCACTGGATCACGAACGCCTTCTTCGAGCCGCCGCAGAGTTCCTCGGCCGGAGGCCTAACGCAACCCAAGACGAGATCGCCGCGGCAATCGGCGTCAGCCGTGCGACATTGCATCGCTACTTCGCCGGCCGCGCCGCGCTGATCGATGCGCTAGAGCAGCTCGCGTTCGGCCAGATGCGCGAAGCGCTGAAAAGCGCTCGCTGGCAAGAGGGATCGGCTACCGAGGCGCTGCGGAGGCTGGTGGCGGCATGCGAATCGGTATCCGGGTACCTGACGTTGCTCTACGCCTACAGCCAGGATTCCGACACCAATGAGCTCAAGCAGGGCTGGCTGGAAATCGACAGCGAGATCAAGGAGCTGTTCCTCCGCGGTCAGCGCCAGGGCGAGTTCCGGCCCGACCTGGCGGCCGGGTGGCTGACCGAAGCGTTCTACAGCCTGGTCTCCGGCGCGGGCTGGTCGATAAACACCGGACGGGCGGCCCCGCGCGACTTTGCGCCCATGATTACCGAACTCCTGCTGCACGGCGTGAGCCACTCCGGTCAGCCGAACACCAACAATCACCACGCCCCGGAGCGCCGCCGGCTCGGTAGCGAGCCGATGCGGCCGATGATCAACTCGCGGGTTACCCGATGAATTCCGCCGCCCGGTGACCCAGCATCACGATTGTTGCGTGCGGACCACGGCTGGGAATCAGCGGCAGGATGGATCCGTCAACCACCCAAAGGTTTTCGATACCACGCACCCGGCACTCGGGATCGACGACGGCCGTCGGGTCGGCATCGACACCCATCGGTGCACTACCGCACAGATGCTGCGATGTCGCCCATCCCGGCTCCCCCGCCACTGCCGACCCCGCTAACTCGCGCGCCAACTCGGTCCCCCGCTGCAGAGCCGCGACATCGGCCGGCTCACTGTCGTAGTGGTGTCCGATCCGGGGAGGCACTGAAGGGTCGGGCGATGCCAAGGTGACCCGGGCGCGAGACCGCGGTCGCATCAGCGCCACTCCGAGGTGCGGCCAGTCCCGATGCCCCTTAGCAGCTGCGCCCGCCATTGCTGCGAATCCTGTTGTGTATGGCCTAATTTCGATGCCGTCGGCGGTATTGAGTACCGCCTCCAACACCGGCCGTCCGGCGGCGACGGTCCATGTGGTCGGCAACGCCCATTCAGGATGGTCGCTGCAATTCATCCCGACGGGCAACGCCTGCACCACCGGGACCCCGGCGGCCCGCAGCATCGCGTGGTCGCCGATACCCGAGAGCATCAGCAGGTGTGCGGATCCAATTGCTCCGGCACAAAGCACAATTCGATCCGCCCACAGAGTCATCGGCCCCCTCGGACCGACGGCATCGACGCCCACCGCGGTCGCGGCGGAAAAGCGCACTTGCTGGGCCCGGGTTTCTTCCAGCAGGGTCAGGTTGGGGCGGCCCAGCGCCGGCAGCAGATATGCGGCCCCCGACCCGGTCCGTACCCCGTCAACGATGTTCAGCGGGACCGCGCCCACGCCCGCGGCGATATCCGGACCAACATCGTTGAGATCGGCGATCCAGCCGAACCCGGCACGCTGAGCGGCCGTGACGAATCGCTGCGTGACTCCGGTCTGATCGCGGGTCCGGCGCACCGGAATGGGACCCGTGCGGCCATGCACGGGCGTGTCGAAGTCCAAGTCGGTCTCGATCGCCCGGAAGTGTGGGAGCACCTGCGACCATGACCAGCCCGGTATCGCGGCACCATCGAAATCCCGCGCCAGCCCGCGGCAGAAGTACCCGCCGTTGACCGCCCCTGAGCCGCCAAGTGTCGCCCCGCGCAGGATCGGAATTCGACGAACTGGATCATCCGTGAGCTGGCTCTGATAGCGCTGAACCAACGGACTGTCAGCACTGATCGGTAGCTGCAGCCCGTTGGCAGTTTGAGCCAGCAACCGTGGATCAGCAAGGCCGGGCCCCGCCTCGACCAACGTCACCGCGCAACTCGGATCGGCGGAAAGACGCGCGGCCAGGACCGATCCGGCGCTTCCGGCGCCGACGATCAGGACATCACTGTGGCGCAGCGCCGCGGTCAAGGCCGCCGTTACCGTCGGATCTGCGGCTTGAGCGCGCCCACGTTGCGTTCACGCATCACCCCGTACCACAGGCCGAGCCCGTAGGCGAGGTCATCAATGCGCTTGAGCAGTAGGTAGGTCAGCAACCCAATCGGTTCGGAGTCGCCATCGGGGTCCTCTCTGCGGCGCAGCCAGTCGACCACACCGTCGATGACCGCAGCCACCAGCACGATCCGCCTACAGTGCCGGGACACAATGACTGCGATCAATGTCACCGGCCAGTAATGCCGGCAAATGGCCGACGCCAACTGCAGTGCGGCCGACCATAATCCGCGCGCCGCGACCACCACCACATCCCACGATGAAGTTTGGGCACTACGCAGTGCCGTGGCAATCCGCCGGCCCGTCAACACCGCGATGATCAGCGAGGCCAGCTGCGTTGCTCGGGTACCCAGCGACATCAGCACCCAGGCGGTCAAGGCCCAGCCGGAAATCACCAACGGCGCGGTCTTGTCGGGGTGGCGCACCGACAGCGGCGCCGCCGAACCGCCGTAGAACGCCTTGCGCGCGATCCAGGCACGCAATTGGGTCCGATGCTCATGACCAACCAGGGCAATCGGCTCGTAGCGCAGCCGGGCACCGGACTCGATAAGGCGCCAGCACAGATCGACGTCCTCACCGGAGTGCAGGGTTTCGTCGAACCCGCCGACCTGACGGATGGCGGAGCAACGGCAGATGATCGCGGCGCTGGGAACGTAGGACACCGGGCTGTGTGGCAATATCGGCGCTTCCCGCTGACCAAGGTCCAGCGACGAACGCACGGCCTCATAGCGGGCCACCAGGTTCTCGCTCGGCGCCAGGCCCACAATGCGAGGCGCGACCAACGCCACGGTGGGATCGCAGAAGTGCCCGAGCAGGGCCTCGAGCCAGCCGCGGCGTGGCGCCACGTCGGAATCCAGAAATGCCACGAACTCGGTCGTGCAGGCTGCCAACCCGGTGTTGCGAGCGGCGGCCGGCCCCTTGCTGCGCCGGTGGTGCAGCACTTCGATATCGCAGTGCGCCCCCGCGAAGTCCTCCAGCTCGACCGGGCTCGACGACCCGTCATCCACCACGATCACGCGCAGGCCACGCAGTGAGGCAACCAGCCGGCGCACCCCGGATGCATTGTCTCGCACCGGTATCACGACAGTGACATCGCGATGCGATGGCCCGCTCGCCGGCCGGGGATGCGCTACCGTCGCGTCCAACAGCGTGCGGGCCAGCTCGGCGCTGATGTCGTCGCGAACCTTCAGACGACCGTCACAGAGCATGTCCTGGGCGGCAGGCGCCAGACGTAGCAATCGGGTCGGCGACCCACCGAGCAGGGCCGATCCGCCGCCGAGCACCCGCACGCGACGGTCAACCTGAACCGCGAACCCGTCAGGTAGTCGGGGTTGCGTCATGTCAGCATCCCGTCGGGCCCGGGGGTCCACCGGGCAATTCGAGACACGCAATCATCGACCATCTCTGCGAAGATTCGCCTTCCCTCTACTGCGGTCGCCGTGGTCGGATCGCCCAGCACACCTATCGGGCTGACCGCCGCGACGCCACCGCGGCGCAACGACGGCAGCAATTCGGCCAGCGGCGCCGCGTTCCCCGCACTCAGCCGGTCGGTCAGCACCACCTCCGGTGAAATATGCAGCAACACTGATGTTTCAGTATGGCCGGCATGAGCGTCACCGCCCGCCGAGCCGCAGGCAGACCATCCGGCGTCGCGACCTTCGGCGCGCAGCTGCCGAACCGCACCACGCAAGGCCTCGAGATTGCCACCGTGCCCGTTGACGAAAACCAGCCGATCAGCCCAGCAGGCGGCCGACCTCCCGTACTCGAGCAGCAGCACCCTCAGAGCCTCGGTGCCGATCGAGATCGTTCCGGCAAAACTCTGATGCTCACCGCTGGCACCGTATGCGATCGGGGGCGCCAACAGCCAACCGGGTTGACACTGCGTCAGGCGGCCGTGCATGCGCGTGGCAACCGCCCGGGCGACCGCGGTCGCGATCCGGGTGTCGGTATCCAGCGGCAGGTGCGGTCCGTGCTGTTCAGTTGACCCCAGCGGGATCAATATTGACGGCGAGGTGCTTGGTAGCTGGCTCGACGTCGAAGTCCCCAATTCGCCGAGTACGGGCACTCGCCGATGGTAGGACGAATTCACCTGGCGTGCACCGATTGTTACCTTTTCTACGGATTTTTTTCTTCGGGTCGACGCCTGACCGGCCCGAACTCAACTCGCCGGACCGGCGGCAGCGCCCGACCTCACAGATTCTTGATACGGCCGCTCAACTTTGTGGTAAGACAGGCCCGGACTCCTACCCGCCCAGGCGCCGGACGAAATCGGCGGGGATCAGAATGTCATCTGACCGCAGGTCATGGATCGAACTATGGCCCAGACCCATCAGCGCCGAGTCGATGCCGCCGCGCAGAATGTCCAGGACGTTCTCGACGCCGGCCTGACCGTTGGCGGCCAGTCCCCACAGATAGGCGCGGCCAACCAGCACCGCCCGGGCACCCAGCGCCACCGCCTTGACCACGTCGCTCCCCCGCCGGATGCCGCCATCCAGCAGCACCTCGACCTGGTCGCCGACCGCTGCCGCCACCGCGGGCAGGGCCCGAATCGACGCCGGCGTCCCATCGAGGTTGTTTCCACCGTGGTTGGACACCGAAATCGCCGAAACTCCAGCGTCAACAGCCCGTTTGGCGTCGTCGACCCGCATGACACCCTTGAGCATGAAAGGTCCACCCCATAGCTCACGCAACCAGGCAATGTCATCCCAGGTCGGCGGCGGAGTGCCCATCCATTCTCCGTACGCGGCGAAAAACGCGGGACCGGGTTCGCCGCGCCGCCCCTGATTTGGCACCCGCAGATCCGGTGGCCGCAATGTCTTACCGAACTTCCACAGCCACCTGGGGCGAACAATCGCCTCCGGCGACAGGCGCAGGATGGTCCGCAGGTTCATCTGTTCGGGGATCTTGGGGCTGCCCCAGTCACGCCCGTGGGAGAACGTCCAGTCCGTGGTGACGATCAGGCCCACCGCTCCGGCCTGACGGGCCCGCTCGACACGCTCGGCAATCGCGTCGCGCCCACCGAGCCAGTAGATCTGAAAGAAGATTTTGGGGTTGGCGGCGATGACATCTTCGATCGTCTTGCTGGCAAACGACGACAGGCCCATCGCCGTGCCACGTGCGGCCGCTGCGCGGGCAACGGCCACCTCACCGTCGGGATGCACCGCTTGAACGCCGGTGGGCGAGATGAGAACAGGCATCGAAATATCCTGTCCCATAACGGTGGTCGACATATCGCGCTTTTCAGCTGCGCCGATGACATGCGGTGCGAAGCCGAGTTCGCTAAACGCCGCCACATTGTCGGCCACCGTTATTCCCTTTTCGCTGGCCGAAATCAGGGATGAGTAAACAGATTTCGGGAGACGCCGTTTCGCCCTCTGCTGGGCGATGGCGACCGTTTCAAACCATTCATCGGCCATGACTACACGGGACTTTCGTTGCACAGGCGCGCGGGCGGACGCGTCGTCAGCGTCAGGGGCACCGGCGCGCTCACTCGGCTGCCCCGCGAGTGATCCACCCGCGGACGCGGCGCATGCCGCTCCTGCGCCAGTGCCGGCGCACCGTACCCCTGGACGCACTCGGGGTCGGGCCCATCGAGCGGAAGACCGGTGAAGAACTTGGCCGCCATGCAACCGCCGCGGCAGCTGTCGTAGTGCCCACAACTGCCGCAGGCGCCCGCCGACTGCGGCTCCCGCAGCTGCCGGAACAACGGCGCGTTCTTCCAGACCTGGTCAAAACCGCCGTCGGTCAAGACGTTTCCAGCTAGGAAGCGGTCGTGGATGGCGAACGGGCAGGCGTATACGTCACCCACCGGATCGATCAGGCACACCACCCGCCCGGCTCCACACATGTTCAGACCGGCCAGCGCACCCGAGGACCCCAGGGGCGCCAGGTGAAAGAACGAATCACCGGTCAGTACCCGTTCGCCCTTGGCGACCAACCAGTCGTAGAGCGCGACCTGCTGGGCCGCGGTGGGGTGCAATTCCTCCCAGACGTCCGCACCGCGCCCCGACGGCCGTAGCCGGGTGATCCGCAGCGTGGCACCGTAGCGGTCCGCCAGCGCGGCGAAATCATCGAGTTGGCCGACGTTGTGCCGGGTCACCACCACGGAGATCTTCGCGTCGGCGAAACCCGCGGCCGCCAGGTTCTCGAGCGCGCGCACCGCCATGGCGAACGATCCGGCACCCCGGACCGCGTCATTGACTTCGGCGGTCGCGCCGTCGAGCGAGATCTGGACATCGACGTAGTCGCTGGCAGCTAGCCGCGCGGCGACCTCCGGGTTGATCCGAACCCCGTTGGTAGAGAACTTCACTCCGACGTGGTGCGCGGTGGCGTAGTCCACCAGCTCCCAAAAGTCCGGACGCACCGTGGGTTCGCCACCACCGATGTTCACGTAGAACACCTGCATGCGTTCCAACTCGTTGATGATGTCCTGGCATTGCCGGGTGGACAACTCACCCGGATCCCTCTTGCCTGAGGACGAAAGACAATGCACGCAGGCCAGATTGCAGGCGTAGGTCAGTTCCCACGTCAGACAAATCGGCGCGTCGAGCCCATGCTCGAACTGCTCGATCAGCCGCGGTACGGCGGTCGTCATTGATCAGCCTCCTGGGGAACCAGCATGTGAGAGCCGGCCAGAACCGACAACGCGTGCAAGTAGGGAGCGTGTTCGGAGTCATCAACCCCCGCGGCGCGGCAGGCCGAGCGGACATCGGGATGGTCGGCCAGGGACCGAACGACCGCCAAGATGGTGCGATTTTTCAGAAATGACAGCTTGCGGGTGCCGAAGTGATAAAGCAGCGCTCCAAACGGCTCCGGCCGCACCGCCACTTGCGGGTGCAGCCGCCAGCCCCGATCAGGGTCGAAAGACCCGGCCCCGGCGGCCGCGTGCGCCGGCGCGGGCACGGTCAGTAGACCCCGCACATGCCGTCGATGGACACCTCTTCGACCAGCGACTCGGTGACCAGCTCGGCAGTCTCGGTTTCAGTTTCGCGGTCCATGTGAGTTGCCTTTCGTCATGGGCGTTAACAATGAGGTGACAATGAGCGGTGGCGCTAGTCACGGTCAGCGTCAGCGATGCCAGAATATGGCATCGAGTGCCTAAATGGAAGGGTGGAACCGATGGCGCATGAGTCGCGGGCCGGTCGGCGCCCCTCGACGACCAAGCGCCACATCGCCGACGTTGCCATCGACTTGTTCGCCGCCCGCACCTTCGCCGAGGTCAGCGTCGACGACGTTGCCCAAGCCGCCGGCATCGCCCGACGCACCCTGTTCCGCTACTACGCCTCGAAGAACGCGATCCCCTGGGGCGACTTCGACACCCACCTTGCCCAGCTGCAGGATCTGCTCGAGCGCATCGACGGGCACGTTCGGTTGGGCAAGGCGCTGCGGGAGGCGCTGTTGGCATTCAACACCTACGACGAATCCGAGACCATTCGGCATCGCCAGCGTATGCGCATCATTCTGCAAACCGCTGAGCTGCAGGCGTATTCGATGACGATGTATGCCGGCTGGCGTGCGGTGATCGCCGGTTTCGTGGCCCGACGACTCAGTGCCAAACCCACCGACCTGGTGCCCCAGACGGTTGCCTGGACGATGCTCGGCGTCGCGTTGAGCGCCTACGAACACTGGCTCAGCGACGAATCCGTCTCGTTACCGGAAGCACTCGGGAACGCCTTCGACGTCGTTGGCGCCGGCGTGGAGAAGCTGGACTGATGCAGGAGGCAAAGAGTGGGGGTATCCAGCATCTGCTGCACACCCTGCGGTCACAGGGCCGGTTCTGCGCCCGATCCGGATCGCCGATGTATGGCGAGTTGTTTGAGTTGGTCGCCGCCGATGTCGAAGCGGGCGGCGTATTCGCGCCCATCCTGGGCGGCCACGAGGACGACCCGTCGCGGTATGCCACGCCGCTGCGACTGCTCGGCGGCCTGCACCGAATGGTGCTCGACGGCCGGGCACCCACGTTGCGCCGCTGGTATCCCAGCACTGACGGCACCTGGAACGCCAAGAGCGCCTGGCCCGAAATCGAACTCGTCGCGGCCAACCACACCGAAACCTTGCGCGACGCTCTTGACCAGCCCCCACAGACCAACGAAGTCGGCCGGTCTGCCGCACTGATCGGTGGCCTACTGCACATTCGCCACGAATTCAACCTTCCGGTAAGACTTTTCGAGTTTGGGGCCAGCGCAGGACTGAACCTGCGGGCTGACCGTTACCACTACCGCTACGCCGGAATGACGTGGGGCCCGATCGACTCCCCGGTGACTATCGAAGATGCTTGGCGCGGTGAGTTGCCGCCGGCGCTGGCACTACAGATCGTCGAACGTCACGGCTACGACATCGCACCCATCGATATCTGCGGCACCGACGGCGAAATGATCGTGTTGAGCTATGTCTGGCCCGACCAGCACGCCCGGATGAAGCGGCTGCGCGGCGCGATCGCGGTCGCGCGGGACGTCCCGGCACAGCTCGAACGCAAGACCGCCGCCGACGGCGTCGCCGGGCTGACGCTCCAAGACGAAACACTGACGGTGTTGTGGCATTCGATCACCTGGCAATACCTGGCCGCCCAGGAGCGTGCCGCGATCCGCGACCGGGTCGCGGAGCTGGGCGCACAGGCCGGCCCCCGCTCGCCCTTCGCCCACCTCACCCTCGAGCCCGCACGCGACGAGGGCGGGCGGCTCAAGTTCCTGGTGCGTCTGGCCAGCTGGCCGTCCGGCGAGGCCCGGGTTCTAGGCCAATGTCATCCGCACGGGCCACCGGTGAACTGGCAGTAGCTTTCTCGGCGCGCCATCGCCCAAGTTTCGGTTGGCGTCGGCCACTGCACAAGCGGGCCGCCCGGGCCAGCACCAGGCGCCGGTATCCGCGCAGATGTCTAGCCCTGCGATTCGTCCAGCATCTCGGAGATGGGCGCAGCGGCGGCGATCTTGGCACGTACCTTCATGACCTTGCCCGGCACCCCGCCACCGACCACGCCGACGAGCACACCATCGCGCTCGTAGTAGGCGAGGAACTTTCGTCCGTCGTCCTCGACCAGGTGCACCACATCGGTCGAATGCGGCTCACCAAGGCATTGGATCTTGACGTCGTACTGGTCACTCCAGAAGTAGGGCACCACCACGTTCGAGGACAATTCGCGCCCCAACATCGCCGGCACCACTACCCGTGCCTGATCGGCGACATTGCTCCAATGTTCCACGCGGACTTGGTGTCCCATTTGATCCCGCCAGGATGCAACATCACCGAGCGCCCACACGTTGGGCACGCTGGTACGTCCGGCGGCGTCACAGACCACGCCGTTATCGACCGCGATGCCGCTACCGTCGAGCCACCCGGTCGCCGGGTGCGAACCGATGCCGACAACCACCAGATCGGCGTCGAGTTGCGTGCCGTCGGCCAGCACCACGGTGTCGACATGGCCGTCGCCGCGGACCTCGGCCACCCCAATCCCGGTGCGAACATCGACGCCCTCGCTGCGATGCAGCCGCGCCACCAGCTCGCCGATCTGCTCGCCGAGCACCGCCGCCAGCGGCGTTGGCTGTGGTTCGACCAGGACCACCTCCACCCCGAGGCCGCGCAGACTGGCCGCCACCTCACACCCGATGAAACCGGCACCAATCACGACCGCGCGCTTGGCGGCCGATGCGTGGCTGCGCAGCGCCATACATTCGTCAAACGAGCGCAGCACCCGAATGCCCTCGAGTTCGGGGAAGGTCGGAATTCGCCGGGGCACCAAGCCGGTTGCGATAACCAGCTCGTCGTAGCCGAGCACCGTCCCATCGGCCAGCGTCACGGTTTGCGCGGCGGTGTCCAAACCGGTTGCCGCCGAGCCCAGCCGCAGGGTGATGCCCTTCTCGTCGTACCACTCGCGTGGCTTGAGCGACACGTCGTCGACCTCGCTGCGCAGCACCTCTTTGGACAGCGGCGGTCGGTCATAGGGCAGGTGCACCTCGTCGCTGACGATCGTGAGCTGACCCTCATAGCCGGCCCGACGCAGCTGCTCGGCGGTGCGGGCGGCCGCCAGCCCGCCGCCGATGATCACAATCCCGTTGGCCTCCGTGGCGCCGGGATCCTGGGTCACACCTTCACTACTGGTCACGTGGTGTTCATACACGATGGCGTGTCAGTACTTCAAGGCGCCCTTGTCAACGGGGATCTGTGCCCCGCTCAGCGTGCCAGAGCCGTCGCCGGCCAGCCAGACCACGACATCGGAGACCTCCTCGGAGGTCATTAAACCTTTGTACTGCAATGGCATTGGCGGGAAGCTATGCAAAAAGCGGGGATGCTCGCCGAATACCTGCATCATCACGTCCGGCTCGATCATCGGCGTCTCGACCGAGTACGGATGAATGGAGTTGACCCGGATGTCGTACTCGCCGAGTTCGATGGCCAGGGTGTTCGTCAGCGCCACGAGCCCGTGCTTGCTCGCCGCATAGTGACCGTTGCCCGGTGTGGCCTTCAAACCTGCCGACGAGCTGACCACGATGATCGACCCGCCATTGCCAGCCTCGATCATCGCGGGCACCGCCGCGCGCAGCGTTCGCCAGGTGCCGCTGAGGTTGACGCCGATCACGGTGTCCCACTGCTCATCGGTGAGTTCCCAGAGCCGGCCCCAGCCCAACACCCCGGCATTGGCTACCACCACGTCAAGCCGACCGAATTCCTCGACCCCATCGGCGACCAGTTGCTGCAACGCCGCACTGTCGCGGACATCTGCCTGGCGCGCCAGTACCTTGCGACCTTCGCTCTCCACCGCGCGGATCGTCTCGCTGAGGTCTGCCGCGGTGGCCGGTGCGTAGGTGATGCTCTCGGATACCGGTCCGCAGATGTCCATGGCGATGATGTCGGCACCCTCGCGCGCCAACCGCACCGCATGCGATCGCCCCTGCGCACGCGCTGCCCCGGTGACAAAGGCCACCCGTCCATCCAGTGATCCAGTCTGTGCAGCCACGTACACCCCTCTCGCCGAGTGTCAGGCTAGCAGCGAAACTGAAACGTGTTCTAACGCGCCCGCCGGCGTTGGCATGTCGTGGCGCCCGGCACGCCACCGGCCCGACCCGCCTGGCGGGGCGCCAGGATTCGGCTCAGATCTCGGAGATGATCTGGGCACGCCTGCTGGCGTACTCCTGCGCGTTCAGCGCCCCACTGGCATGCAGCGATTCCAGCTCTTGGAGGCGCTCGGCGATGGAGGCTTGTGGGGCCGCACTCGGCTGGGCCGCACCCGCGGGCATCTGCTGCTGGGCCGCACGGCGTACCACCGCTTGGATCTGTTGGCGCAGGACCGGATTCGATCGGATGTCCACCATCCGGTTCAGCGGAATCCCGTTGGCCTTGAGGATCTGCAGAATCTCCATCAACGGACCGGCCTGTCCGCTGAGGTCGTATGTCCTGTTGTCTTCTGCGACGGTGAACTGTGCCGGGACCAGGCCGTTGACCAGCGCACTGCGCTCCCAGTCGATCAGGTATTCCCGGGTGGCGGGGTTGACCAGCACGACGAGTTTGCGCGCGGTGAGGTTGCCGAGGCGGGTCACGCTGGCAATGACCCGGTCTTCGCTGTCGAACGCCGCGATCCCAGGACCCGAGATATGCAGGTGGACCTTCACCAGGGGGCGGTCGTTGATCCGGGTGCCGGTCTCGGTCAGGCCGGTGATCTGGGCCAGCGCCAACACTCCGCTCTGCTCGAGCTCAGCGGACTTGGCAGCCGATTTCGCGCCGAAATTGGTCAGCGCCAGCGCAATCAACACATCGGCCACGGTGATGAGCAGGCCCACATACAACATCCACGACAACAGGCTGCCCACGCCGAGGGCAAAGTAGACGATCAGGAAAATCGGCCCGACCAGACCGCCGCAAAGCAGCACCAGCAACTGCATCTTCAGGTAGCGCGCCAGCATCTTGTTCTCCTCGGGTCGCCGGGAAATTGATGCCAGATTAGCGCCCTTTGAACTGGGCGAAGACCGGTTCTGGTGCAGGCAATTCGGCGGCGGGCAGACAAACACCAGGCCCGGATAGCCGATCTCGGCTATCCGGGCCTGGTGTTGACTGGTGCTGGATCCGGTTGGATCTACTTGATGATCTTGACGACCCGGCCGGCGCCGACGGTGCGGCCACCTTCACGGATCGCGAAGCGCAGACCGTCGTCCATGGCGACGGGCTGGATCAGCTTCACCGAGATGTTGGTGTTGTCACCGGGCATCACCATTTCGGTGCCCTCCGGCAGCGTCACCACACCGGTCACGTCGGTGGTGCGGAAGTAGAACTGCGGACGGTAGTTGTTGAAGAACGGCGTGTGCCGACCGCCCTCGTCCTTGGACAGGATGTAGACCTGGCCCTCGAACTCGGTGTGCGGGGTGGTGGTGCCGGGCTTGACGACCACCTGACCGCGCTCGACGTCCTCACGCTTGATACCACGCAGCAGCAGACCGACGTTGTCACCGGCCTGGCCCTGGTCCAGCAGCTTGCGGAACATCTCCACACCGGTGACCGTGGTCTTGGTGCTGGTCGGACGGATGCCGACGATCTCGACTTCCTCGTTCACGTTGATGATGCCGCGCTCCACACGACCGGTAACCACGGTGCCGCGGCCGGTGATGGTGAAGACGTCCTCGACGGGCATCAGGAACGGGCGGTCGGTCTCGCGGACCGGGTCCGGGATCGACTCGTCCACCGCGTCCATCAGCTGCTCGACGGACTCGACCCACTTCGGGTCGCCCTCGAGCGCCTTGAGCGCCGATACCCGCACCACCGGTGCGTCCTCGTCGAACTCCTGCGCGGCCAGCAACTCGCGGACCTCCATCTCGACCAGCTCGAGCAGCTCTTCATCGTCGACCGCGTCAGACTTGTTGAGCGCGACCAGGATGTAGGGCACACCCACCTGGCGAGCGAGCAGCACGTGCTCGCGGGTCTGCGGCATCGGACCGTCGGTGGCCGCAACCACCAGAATCGCGCCGTCCATCTGAGCCGCACCGGTGATCATGTTCTTGATGTAGTCGGCGTGACCCGGAGCATCGACGTGGGCGTAGTGCCGCTTCTCTGTCTGGTACTCCACGTGGGAGATGTTGATGGTGATACCACGCTGACGCTCTTCGGGCGCGTTGTCGATCTGATCGAACGCGCGCGACTCGTTCAGCTCCGGGTACTTGTCGTGCAACACCTTGGTGATAGCCGCGGTCAGCGTGGTCTTGCCGTGGTCAACGTGACCGATGGTCCCGATGTTGACGTGGGGCTTGGTCCGCTGGAACTTCGCCTTCGCCACTTCTGTGTCCTCCTGGACTGTTGGTGCTTAAAAAAGCAGTGTGTTGTTGATGTTTTCACTTATGCCGCGGAGTAACCGAGTCAGGTTACTCCCTGCCACCCTGGTGCCTTGCTCGGGTTCCCAACTCATACCGTCAGGCTCCCGACTTGCCGGCCTTTACCTACTGCTGGGCTCCGTGCTCGTGGCTCACTCGCCCGTCGCCTTCGCGATGATCTCCTTCGAAACGTTCGCCGGAACTTCGGCGTACGAGTCGAACACCATGGAGTAGTTCGCCCGGCCTTGAGTCTTGGACCGCAGGTCGCCGACATAGCCGAACATCTCCGACAGCGGCACGTGCGCCTTGACGACGCGAGCACCACTCCGCTCCTCCATGGCCTGAATCTGACCACGGCGGGAGTTCAGGTCGCCGATCACATCGCCCATGTAGTCCTCGGGCGTGGTGACCTCGACGGCCATGATCGGTTCCAGGATCACCGGGTGCGCCGCTGCCGCGGCCTTCTTGAGCACCTGTGAACCAGCGATCTTGAATGCCATTTCCGAGGAGTCGACCTCGTGGAAGGCACCGTCAAGCAGGGTGACCTTCAGGTTCACCAGCGGGTAACCGGCCAGGACGCCGTACTGCATCGCATCCTGCGCACCGGCGTCGACCGACGGAATGTACTCCCGCGGGATACGACCACCGGTGACCTTGCTCTCGAATTCGTAAGTTGCACCGTCTTCGCCGGTGAACGGCTCGATGCTGATCAGCACCTTGGCGAACTGACCGGAGCCACCCGTCTGCTTCTTGTGGGTGAACTCGACCTTTTCCACCAGCCGCTTGATGGTCTCCTTGTAGGCGACCTGCGGCTTGCCGACGTTGGCCTCGACCTTGAATTCCCGGCGCATGCGGTCCACCAGGATATCCAGGTGCAACTCGCCCATACCGCCGATGACGGTTTGGCCGGTCTCTTGATCCAGGTGCACCTTGAAGGTGGGGTCCTCCTCGGCGAGCTTCTGGATCGACAGGCTCAGCTTCTCCTGGTCGCTCTTGGTCTTGGGCTCGATGGCGACCTCGATAACGGGATCGGGGAAGGTCATCGACTCGAGCACGATCTGGTTGTTCGGATCGCTCAGCGTGTCACCGGTGGTGGTGTCTTTGAGGCCGATCACCGCGTAGATGTGACCCGCCGACGCGGTCTCCACCGGGTTCTCCTTGTTGGAGTGCATCTGGAAGAGCTTGCCCAGACGTTCCTTCTTGCCCTTGGTGGAGTTGATGACCTGGCTGCCAGAGTCAACCTTGCCCGAGTACACCCGGACGTAGGTGAGCTTGCCGAAGAAGGGGTGCGTGGCGACCTTGAATGCCAGCGCCGAGAATGGCTCGTCGGTCGAGGGCTTGCGCACGACCTCCTCGTCCTCTTTGCCCGGCACGTGGCCGATCGCGGCCGGCACGTCCAGCGGGGAGGGCAGGTAGTCGATGACGGCGTCCAGCATAGGCTGCACACCCTTGTTCTTGAACGCGCTGCCACACAACACCGGATAGGCCTCCGAGGTGATGGTCAGCTTGCGGATCGCGCCCTTGATCTCGGCTTCGGTGAGCTCTTCGCCACCGAGGTACTTCTCCAGCAGCGCTTCGTCGGTTTCGGCGACGGCCTCCAGCAGCTTGGTGCGGTACTCGTCGGCCTTCTCCTGCAAGTCCGCGGGGATGTCCACGACGTCGTACTTCTCGCCGAGCTTGGCGTCGGCGCTCCACACCTTGGCCTTCATCTCGACCAGGTCCACGACGCCTTCGAAGTCGCCCTCGGAACCGACCGGCAGCTGGATCGGGATGACGTTGGCGCCCAGCCGCTCCTCCATGGTGCGCACGGAGAAGTAGAAGTCGGCGCCGATCTTGTCCATCTTGTTGACGAAGCAGATGCGCGGGACGTCGTACTTGTCGGCCTGGCGCCACACCTGCTCTGACTGCGGCTCGACACCTTCCTTGCCGTCGAACACGGCCACGGCACCATCGAGCACACGCAGGCTGCGCTCCACCTCAACGGTGAAGTCGACGTGGCCCGGGGTGTCGATGATGTTGATCTGGTTGTCGTTCCAGAAACAGGTGGTGGCCGCGGAGGTGATGGTGATCCCGCGTTCCTGCTCCTGTTCCATCCAGTCCATGGTGGCGGCGCCGTCGTGCACCTCACCGATCTTGTAGCTGATACCGGTGTAGTAGAGGATGCGCTCGGTCGTCGTGGTCTTGCCAGCGTCGATGTGCGCCATGATGCCGATGTTGCGGACCTTGGTCAGGTCGGTCAGCACGTCCTTCTGTGCCACAGAAGTCTTCCCACTCTTTCGGTTGCTTAGTTAGCTATCAGTTGCCGCCGGGTTTGCTCCGACAGCTCGCCCCAGGACTCTTACCAGCGGTAGTGCGCAAAGGCGCGGTTCGCCTCGGCCATCTTGTGCGTGTCCTCACGCCGCTTGACGGAGGCACCCAGGCCATTGCTGGCATCCAGGATCTCGTTCGCCAGGCGCTCGATCATGGTCTTCTCCCGGCGTTGCCGCGAGTAGCCGACCAGCCAGCGCAGCGCCAGCGTGGTCGACCGGTCCGGCCGCACCTCGACGGGCACCTGGTAGGTCGCACCACCGACGCGGCGGCTACGAACTTCCAGCGCGGGCTTGACGTTGTCGAGAGCCCGCTTGAGGGTGATGACCGGATCGGTGCCGGTCTTGTCGCGCGCCTGCTCGAGCGCACCATAAACAATGCGCTCAGCGAGCGATTTCTTCCCCTGCAACAGGACTTTGTTCACCAGTTGCGTGACCAGCTGGGACCCGTAGACGGGGTCGTTGACCAGCGGACGCTTGGGCGCGGGCCCTTTGCGCGGCATTAGCTCTTCTCCTTCTTGGCGCCGTAGCGACTGCGAGCCTGCTTGCGGTTCTTGACTCCCTGGGTGTCCAGCGAACCGCGGATGATCTTGTAACGCACACCGGGAAGGTCCTTCACCCGGCCACCACGAACGAGCACCATCGAGTGCTCCTGCAGGTTGTGGCCCTCGCCCGGGATGTAGGCCGTGACCTCAACCTGACTCGTCAGCTTCACACGGGCAACCTTCCGAAGCGCCGAGTTCGGCTTCTTCGGGGTGGTGGTGTACACGCGAGTGCATACGCCACGGCGCTGCGGGCTGCCCTTCAGAGCCGCGGTCTTGACCTTGCCGATCTTGTCCCGACGACCCTTGCGGACCAGCTGCTGAATGGTTGGCATCTACCGGCTTTCTTTCTCGCTGTTCACGTTTGCTGCGGGCCCCGTAACACTGCCCGCGCTATTTTGAAGTTCCTGTACTGCAGTTATGCCCCGCAGCTGCACCCCGCGGCCGGGTGTGTCGCATACGATGGCCCCGAACTCAATCCGCTTGGCCGCCAAAAACATGGACATGCGAATTGGCCCGGCATCCACGCCCTCACGTCAGGCGCTGTAGGCCGCCAGGCACGAGCAACCACAATACCCGCCTGCGGTTAGGCAGGTCAAAGCGGCGGCTGAACTGACCATAGAACAGCCAATCAAGCGCCCTCGACCCGGCCCCACCCCACCCGCGAGACAGTCGAGCCGCGGG
The DNA here is from genome assembly GCF_003391395.1 of Mycobacterium marinum. Classification (NCBI taxonomy): domain Bacteria; kingdom Bacillati; phylum Actinomycetota; class Actinomycetes; order Mycobacteriales; family Mycobacteriaceae; genus Mycobacterium; species Mycobacterium marinum. The sequence goes on along the minus strand of NZ_CP024190.1, from coordinate 1,162,771 downwards.
CCGGCACCCAAGATCATCGGGCGACGTCAGAGCGACTCCGCGCCGGTATGCGAGATGCGCTTTTCCATCCCCGCCGCCAGGCGCAGCACCATGTCGGAGAAGACCGCGTCGGTGTCGATCTCTTCCATCAAACCGGTCATTTCGAGCAGCACGAACCCGTGCAGTGCCGACCAGAACTCCAGCGCAGCGTGGAAAGCCTGTTCGCCTTCGAGGCCATATGAGGACAACACGGCGATCACCGGCGCGGCGGCGGCCCTGGTCGCGGCGGCGTACTCAGGGTCTTCGCCGCCCGGAGGCATCCGGGTGAATGCCGAGTACCGACCGGGGTGGTGGTGGGCATAGCTGCGATATGCACCGGCCATGACCAGCACCGCGTCATCGCGCGAACGCCCCTCGCCGACCCTGTTCAGCATCATGATGATGTCGTCGATCACCCGGACCCGCACCGCACCACGCAGGTCCTCGAGGCTGACCACGTGGTTGTACAGCGATGGCCCCTTGGTCCCCAGCTGAGTCGCGAGCGCATTGATGGTCAGCGAATCCCAGCCCTCTCGATCCAGGAAGGTCAGGGCACCGTCGACAATGGCATCGCGGCTCAGCTTGGCGGGGCGCGACGTAGATTTCGCGGCCCGCGGGCGCCCAGCCGCAGACGGCCCTTCCGCCGAAGCTGCCATGACTATCGCCCTTCAATTGCACTGGAGCTGGTCGCCGCCGCTGCGCGGCGAACTGCAGTTGAACTAATGACTCTAGTTGACCGGACCCACAACGACCGGCCCGATGAGGCGGTGTCGGAGGTCGCCCGGGCAAAGCCGAGGCCGCACCGATTGAAGCCGGTGCAAAATCCGTTGAAGGGCTGTCGCCGTGCCGGCCGGTACACCTAGGCTGAGTACACGGCTCAATCAAGTGCGAAGACGCGCCCGACGAAGGGGGCCCGCAGTGAAATGGACAACCGCCGCCGGATCGCTGGCGACCAGCGCGCTCGCCGTGGCTGTCCTGTCAACTGCCCCGCCGCCGGTCGCGAATGCCAAAAACGGTGACACCCATGTCACGGGGGAAGGCATCGTGCGCACGCTGGACTGCAACGACTCCACGTTGTTCGTCAACGGCACGGGGAACATCATCACCGCGAAGGGAACCTGTTGGGCGGTCACGGTTATGGGTTCGTCCAACACGATCGTGGCCGACACCGTGGTCAACGACATCACCGCCTACGGCTGGGACGAAACGGTGTTCTTCCACAACGGCGATCCGTTCATCTGGGATCGTGGCCGTGAGCTGGGCATGGTAAACCGGCTTCAGCGAGTAGGCCCCTGAGGCCACACCAAGTAATCGTCCCCTCCCCCGCCTAGGAATTGAGGAGCCCATGCGCGCCCACCTACCGATGCCCCGACTGGCTGCGATCGCGCTGACGGCGATCGCCGTCCCAACAGTTCTCGGGCTGGCCGGCTGCAGTGAGACCGCCAGTCCCCCCGGGCCCTCCAGCACCTCCGGGTCAGCCACGCCGACGAGCGGCCCAACCGCGGCGCCGACCACCTCCGGCGGCCCGACTACGACCGCGTCGATCGAAATCGGCAACATGCTCAACTACGGATCGATCGGGACCACGGCCACCCTCGACTGCGCCGACGGCAAGTCGTTGAATGTCGCCGGCTCGGAGAACAACCTGACCGTGACCGGCACCTGCGCGACGGTGACCATCGGCGGGACCAACAACAAGATCACCTTCGACAAGATCGATCAGCGACTCACCGTCTTGGGCATCGACAACACGATCACCTACAAGGCGGGCGAACCCAAAGTCGACAACATCGGGTCGGGCAACAACATCGAGAAGGGCTGACGCGGGCCCACCGCGCGACGAGCGGCCCGAGCAGGGCCGAAGTTGGCGCTCAGGCCTCCCCCTCTTCGCCGCACTGGCCGTAACGCCCCAGTGCACCGGCGAGGACTTTCTCCATGTACGCCAACAGGTCCCGCATTTCATGCAGGCGTCGGCTTCGCTCCGGCGGGGCACCACCCAGTGCCTTGAGGCCGGTGTCCGCCAGGTTCTGCAGGTCGGCCATGGTTCGCAGACGCTCACGCTCGCCTGCCGCGAAGGCGTTGGGCCGCAACCGATAAAAGGTGCGCCGATCCCCGGCGACCGCGAGTCGCTCGATGAACCCGAATTGGATCAGCATCCGGGCAGTGGTGCTGATCCCCCCGCTACTGGCCGCCAACGCCGTCGCCAGTTCCTCTGAGGATTGGCGCTCGGGATCACACACCAATAGCCAGCCCAGCAATCGGCCCGCCAACCGAGTCAGACCGCTGGACTCGAAATATCCGCCCATCTGCTCGACGAATTCCATAATGTCAGCCTCGGTGCCGGCACGATCGACACCCTCGTTGACGCTCACAAGTTTCACTGTACTCTGAAACCTTAGTAGATTTCATCTAGACTGCCCGATAGGTCTACAACAACTTCATGCGCAGGAGGGGAAGCCACCGATGAGCGCTCCAGGCTTCACCACCGGGCAAGGCGATCGAAGCGGACCGCTTCGGGTCGGCAAGCCCATCTGCAAGATTCCTCGGGGAAGACGATGATTGGCATTCTCAAGCGTGCGTGGATACCGCTGCTCATTTTGGTTGTGGTCGCGATCGCCGGTTTCACGGTCCAGCGAATCCGGACCTTCTTTGGGGCCGATGGCATCTTGGTGACGCCGAAGGTCTTCGCCAACGACCCCGAACCGTACGACCCCAAGGTGGTGAAGTACGAGATCTCGGGCTCCGGTAGCTACGCCAACATCAACTACCTGGATCTGGACGCGAAGCCGCAGCGCATCGACGGCGCCTCGCTGCCGTGGTCGCTCACCTTACAGACCACGGCACCGTCGGCCGCCCCCAACATCCTGGCCCAAGGCAATGGCAGTTCGATCAGCTGCCGGATCATCGTCGATGACGTGGTGAAGGACGAGCGGACCGCAACCGGCGTGGACGCCCTGACCTACTGCTTTGTGAAGTCCGCATGACCGCGACCACGACCGACACGCCGACCGACGTGGTCCCACCGGCCGAACACCCGCCCCGACCGTTCATCCCGAGGATGATCCGCACCTTCGCGGTGCCGCTCATCCTTGGCTGGGTGTTGCTCATCGCCGTCCTCAATAGCGTTGTACCGCAACTGGAAGTAGTCGGGCAGATGCAGGCGGTGTCGATGAGCCCCGACGCCGCACCGTCGATGATCTCGATGAAACACATCGGCAAAGTGTTCCGCGAGGGCGACTCCGACAGCGCGGCGATGATCGTGTTGGAAGGCCAGGAGCCGCTCGGCGCCGCCGCCCACAAGTTCTACGACAAGATGATCACCAAGCTTCGCGCCGACACCAAGCACGTCCAGTCGGTGCAGGACTTCTGGGGCGATCCGCTGACCGCGACAGGTGCACAGAGCGGCGACGGCAAGGCCGCCTATGTGCAGGTGAAGCTGGCCGGCAACCAGGGCGAATCCCTGGCCAACGAGTCGGTGGAAGCGGTGAAGACAATCGTCGACAGCCTGCAGGCGCCACCCGGCGTCAAGGTGTATGTCACCGGTTCGGCCGCGCTGGTCGCCGATCAGCAGCTGGCCGGCGACCGCAGCCTGCAGTTGATCGAGATGGTCACGTTCACGGTGATCATCGTGATGCTGCTGCTGGTCTACCGGTCGATCATCACGGCGGCGATCATGCTGACCATGGTGGTCCTCGGGTTGCTCGCCACCCGTGGGGGCGTGGCATTCCTTGGTTACCACCGGATCATTGGGCTCTCGACCTTCGCGACCAACCTGCTCGTGGTGTTGGCGATCGCGGCCGCCACCGACTACGCCATCTTCCTGATAGGCCGATATCAGGAAGCGCGCGGGCTCGGTCAGGACCGAGAATCGGCCTACTACACCATGTTCGGCGGCACGGCCCATGTCGTGCTGGGCTCAGGTCTGACGATCGCCGGTGCCACCTTCTGCTTGAGCTTCACCCGACTTCCGTACTTCCAGACCCTCGGTGTCCCACTGGCGATCGGCATGGTCATCGTCGTCGCCACCGCGCTGACCCTGGGTCCGGCGCTGATCGCTGTAATGAGCAGCTTCGGCAAGCTGCTCGAGCCCAAGCGAATGGCCCGGGTCCGGGGCTGGCGCAAGATCGGGGCCGCCATCGTGCGCTGGCCCGGCCCCATCCTGATCGGCGCGGTGGCCCTGGCGCTGGTCGGACTGCTGACCCTGCCCGGATACAAGACCAACTACAACGACCGCAACTACCTACCCGCCGACCTACCCGCCAACGAAGGCTATTCGGCCGCGGAACGCCATTTCTCCCAGGCCCGGATGAACCCCGAAGTCCTGATGGTCGAAAGCGACCATGACATGCGTAATTCGTCTGACTTCCTGGTGATCAACAAGATCGCCAAGGCCATCTTCGGCGTCGAGGGGATATCCCGCGTGCAGGCCATCACGCGGCCGGACGGCAAGCCGATCGAGCACACCTCGATCCCGTTTTTGATCAGCATGCAGGGCACCAGTCAAAAGCTGACCGAGAAGTACAACCAAGACCTGACCACCAGCATGCTGCAGCAGGTCAACGACATTCAGACCAACATCGACCAGATGGAGCGGATGCACGATCTCACCCAGCAGATGGCCGATGTCACCCACCAGATGGTCATCCAGATGAAGGGGATGGTGGTCGACGTCGAGGAGTTGCGTAACCACATCGCGGACTTCGACGATTTCTTCCGCCCGATCCGCAGCTACTTCTACTGGGAGAAGCACTGCTTCGACATCCCGGTTTGCTGGTCGCTGCGGTCTGTGTTCGACACCCTCGATGGCGTCGACCTGATGACCGAAGACATCAACAATCTGCTGCCGCTGATGGAACGCCTGGACACGCTCATGCCCCAGATGACGGCGATGATGCCCGAGATGATCCAGACCATGAAAAGCATGAAGGCCCAGATGCTGAGCATGCACTCCACCCAGCAAGGGCTGCAGGATCAGATGGCCGCGATGCAGGAGGATTCGTCCGCGATGGGCGAGGCCTTCGACTCGTCGCGCAACGACGACTCCTTTTATCTGCCTCCCGAGGTTTTCAACAACCCCGACTTCAAACGGGGGCTGGAACAGTTCCTGTCCCCGGACGGGCACGCCGTGCGGTTCATCATCAGCCATGAGGGCGACCCGATGAGCCAGGCGGGCATCAACCACATCGACAAGATCAAGACCGCCGCCAAGGAAGCCATCAAGGGCACGCCGCTGGAGGGATCCACGATCTACCTCGGCGGTACGGCGGCGATGTTCAAGGACCTGTCCGACGGCAATACCTTCGACTTGATGATCGCCGGCATCTCCGCGCTCTGCCTGATCTTCATCATCATGCTGATCATCACCCGCAGCGTCGTTGCGGCCGCGGTGATCGTCGGCACGGTGGTCTTGTCGCTGGGCGCCTCGTTCGGGCTGTCGGTGCTGATCTGGCAACACATCCTCGGCATCGAACTACATTGGTTGGTGCTGGCGATGGCGGTCATTATCCTGCTGGCCGTCGGCGCGGACTACAACCTGCTGCTGGTTGCCCGGCTCAAGGAGGAGATCCACGCCGGAATCAACACCGGCATCATCCGTGCGATGGGCGGCAGCGGGTCGGTGGTGACCGCGGCCGGGCTGGTGTTCGCCTTCACCATGATGTCGTTTGCGGTCAGTGAACTGACCGTGATGGCTCAGGTCGGCACCACTATCGGCATGGGCCTGCTGTTCGACACGCTGATCGTCAGATCGTTTATGACACCGTCGATTGCGGCCCTGCTGGGCAAGTGGTTCTGGTGGCCCCAGGTTGTCCGCCAACGGCCAGCTCCGCAGCCGTGGCCCACGCCGGCACCGACACCGGCCACAACCTCCGTCTGAGTTCAACCAGCACGCAACCCGTTGCGGCGCACCCCCGGCGGCTCAACGGTTGCGCTCAGTCGTGGCTCTCCTGGGCGCCATGGCGACCGGCACCCGCGGCGAAGCGCCCGGCCCCCTCCAAGGCCTCGGCGGCCACTCGGGAAATGCTGGCGAATTCCAGATCGAGAGCCGCGGATTCGGGCAAGCCCCATTGCTGAAGCGCTGAGAGGCGATCCGATCGCAGGCATTGTTGCGGCAGCGCCGCCAGCTGAACCGCCAACTCCTCGGCCGCTTGCCGGGCTTGTCCGTTGGGTACGACCCGATTCGCCAACCCGATTGCCAGCGCCTCGTCGGCCTGCACCGCACGACCGGTAAGGATCATGTCCATCGCCCGGCTGTGGCCGATCAGTCGCGGCAGCCGCACCGTGCCGCCGTCGATGAGCGGCACGCCCCACCGCCGACAGAACACGCCGAATACCGCGTCCTGTTCGGCCACCCGCAGATCGCACCACAACGCCAGCTCCAGTCCCCCGGCCACCGCGTAGCCACTGACCGCGGCGATCACCGGCTTGGACAGCACCATTCGCGACGGGCCCATCGGGCCCGGACCCGTCCGGTGCACGGCGTTGGCCTCCGCGGTGCCGAAAGCCTTCAAATCCGCTCCCGCGCAGAAGGTTCCGCCATTTCCGCACAGGACGGCCACCGAAGCGGATTCATCCCGGTCGAATTCGGCGAATGCCGAGTAGAGCGCGGCAGCCGTCGGACCGTTGACCGCGTTGCGCGCGTGCGGCCGGTTGATGATCACGGTGGTTACCGGACCGTTGCGCTCGACCTGTACTAGATCACTCACTTCGCCTCCAGGAGTTGGGTTGTGCCGCGGCGTTTCGCCAGTTCAGTGGCGAAGTCGTGGTAGGCGCTACGAAGCTGAGCCCCCGGCCACTTCGCGGGCAGCAGTTCCTCGGGCAACATCGGATCCGAAAGCAGGTGGCGCACCATCGCCGCGGCCAGGGCGAACTGTCCCGGAATGTCTGCTGCCTCTGCCATTTCGGCCATCTCGCCGAGCAGTCGGTCACCTACCCCGGCCCATTCGGTCAGGTCCCACAGTTGCCCGGCCAACTCGGCCGGTGCGTCGTCACGCGCCGTGAGCACCCGCACCCGCTCGGCGACGTCGGCGGCCAGTTCCAGGTCGAGATTGTCGGGACGCAGCCATACCCCTTCGCGCAGTTCTGCGAAACGCTTGTCGTGCATGGTTGTTCGCAGCGCAGCACGGGTTCTCGCATCCGTGCCGACACTGGTCACAATCACCAGGTGCCAGTTCCCCTGCCAGGGCCGCACCCGCGGGCGCATGGCCTCGTCCTGCCGCGCTTGGCGCGCCAGCAACCGATCCGAGAGGCGATAGCCATCGGCCGAGCGGATCAGGTCGCCGCCGCTGACCATGCGGGTCAGGGCGACCCGCAGAGCCGTCTCCTTGATACCGAAATCGGCGGTGAGCCTGATCAATTCGCTGGCACTGGCCCAAGCGGGATGGGCACCGAGCAAAACGCTGAGCACCACTGATCGCGCTGTCATCGCCGCCACGGTGGCACCCTTCTCAAACCGAGGACGCCCGGCGGCCGTAGTCTCCGAACGGCTCGTCTCGATGCTTCACCGCATCCCGGAAGCCATGCTCGACCGCGTCGGCGACAAAGGCGTGCCCCTCGGGGGTGTGCCGAGCCACGCCGTCGAACACCGTGCTGAGCATCCGGCTGTTGACCACCCCTTGCTGCAGCAGTGCCGAGTTGAGCGCCAGCTTGATCATGATCAGCTGATTGACCGGCAGCGCGGCGATCCGCTCGACCAGGCGCTCCGTGCGCTCATCCAGGTCCTTGGGGTCGGGGGCCTCGACCGCGAGGCCCCACTCGGCGGCCTGCGCACCGGTAATGCAGTCGCCGGTGAACAACAGCCGTTTGGCGCGTTGGTCACCGAGCCGGTGTGCCCATAGGCCCGCCGCGGGAACACCCCATACCCGCGTCGGCGGGTAGCCGATTTTCGCGTCGGCGGCGGCGATCACCTGATCGGCGTGCAACGCAATGTCGGTGCCGCCCGCAACGCAGTAACCGTGGATCTTCACCACGGTCGGCTTGTCGGCATGCATCAGGCTGGAGAACCCGCGCACGAACCGGCTCATCATCTGATAGTCGATCATCGGGTCCCAGGGCTGATTGGGTAAGTGGTTGACGGCCTGGGCCTTGCCGTCGAGCACCGTTCCGCGATAGCCGCCCTCGGCGCCGGATGAGGACGACCCCTCGGCATAGGCCGACAGGTCAAATCCCGCGCAGAATCCCTCGCCCCGGCCGGACACCAGAATGACGTGCACCGCCGGGTCAAGATCGGCGCGCTCCACCAGCGCCGAGAGCTCCAACGGGGTGTCCGCGACGATCGCATTGCCCTTCTCGGGCCGATTGAAGGTGATCCGGGCAACCCGGTCGGTGACCTCGTAGGTCATCGTTTTCAGGTTGTCGAAGTCGACCGGCCTGATGGCATGTGTCATCTCGGGGCTCAGCCCTTCACCAGGGCACGTTCGAGGATGGGCGCGAGATCCAGGCCGGTGGGCATGGTCCCGAATGCCCCACCCCACTGACCGCCGATCCGGGTGGCCAGGAACGCCTCGGTCACCGCCGGATGCCCGTGCCGGATCAGCAGCGATCCCTGCAACGCCAGGCAGACGTCCTCGGCAATCTTGCGGGCCCGGTAGCCAATGGTTTCCAGGTCACCCAGTTGGCGCCGCAGCCCCTCGACGTGGTTGTCCTGGCGGGCATCCTGGCCCGCGCTGTGCGCCAGTTCATCGAAGAGCACCTCGACGCATTCGGGCTTGGTTGCCATGGCACGCAACGTGTCCAGCGCACTGACGTTGCCCGACCCTTCCCAAATCCCCATCAGAGGCGCTTCGCGGTACAGCCGCGGCATGCCGGAGTCTTCCACATAGCCGTTGCCGCCCAGACATTCCAGCGCTTCGGCGGCGTGCGGCGTGGAGCGCTTGCATACCCAGTACTTGCTGGCCGCCAATCCGATGCGGCGGAACAGCGCCTCGGTCTGGTCACCGCGCACCGCCTTGTCGGTGGCACCGGCCATGCGCATGGCCACGGTCGTCGCGGCCTCGGCCTCCACCGCCAAGTCAGCCAGCACATTGCGCATCAGCGGCTGATCGATCAGGTAGGCGCCAAAGGCCTTGCGGTGCTGGGCGTGATGCATCGCCCGGGTCAGACCGGAACGCATGCTGGTGGCGCTGCCCAGGGTGCAGTCCAGCCGGGTGAGGTTGACCATCTCGATGATGGTCGGGACTCCGCGCCCCTCCTCCCCGACCAGCCACGCGGTAGCGCCGTCGTATTCGACCTCGCTGGAGGCGTTGGCATGGTTACCGAGCTTGTCCTTGAGCCGCTGCAGGAACATCCGGTTGCGGGTGCCGTCGGGCAGGATGCGCGGCAGCATGAAACAGGACAGTCCGCCTGGAGCCTGCGCGAGCACCAGGAAGATGTCACACATCGGGGCCGAGGTGAACCACTTGTGCCCGGTGAGCCGGTAGGTGCCGTCGGAGTTCGGGGTTGCCTGGGTGGTGCCGGCGCGCACGTCGGAGCCGCCCTGTTTCTCGGTCATCGACATACCGGCGGTGATGCCGGGCTTGGTGCTGGCCAGCCGCAGTTCCGGGTCGTATTCACGACTGGTCAGCAGGGGTTCGTACACCGCCGCCAGCTCCGGGTTGTAGCGCAGCGCGGGCACCACCGCATAGGTCATCGAGATGGGACAGATGTGGCCCGGCTCGACGGTCCACACCGAGGTTTTGGCGGCCCGCACCACGTGGGCACCCGGCCGATCATCGGCCCACGGCGCAGCGTGCAAGCCGCGGCCGATCGCGGTGCGCATCAGCTCGTGGTACGCCGGATCGAACTCCACCTCGTCGATGCGATGACCGACTCGATCGTGGGTATGCAGGATCGGCCGGTTGCGGTCGGCCAGCTCGCCCCAGCGCTGCGCTTGGGCGCTTCCCGAGATCGCACCGAGTTCACTCACCTCTTCCAGGCCCCACTGTCCGCCCTCCCGGATCAGCGCTTCGACCAGCATCGGCGACGTCGCGGGGTTGTGGTTCTCCAGCAGCGGAACCTGGTTGGTGACGACATGGGTATCTGACATGCGATCAATGTTACATTTTTCCAACAACCGCACAAGAGGTGTAATGCTGGTGATGATCCGGCTACCGGGGATGCAGGGCGAAGAACTCCCACAGCATCTCGGTGGCCGCCAGCGGCCACTGATGGCCGCCATCATCGATGCTGACCAGCACCACACTGCGGTTGTTCGCACAGCTTGCGACGGAGGTGGCAACCAGACCGCTGACCGTGGCGACCGGCGCGTCACACCGATCCACGTCGCGCCAGAACGCATTCAGGTCCGGCACCGGCGGACCCGCGATATGGGAGGCGGCGCCGGCCCCGGCGCCCCCCGCGTAGCGAACCAGCGGATCTCCGGTGCCGTGGATGTGCATCACCGACACCGGATGTGGAGACCGGCACGGGTCTAGCTGCGTCCCCGAGACCGGGCCGATCGCCGCGAAAATGCCGGTGTTACAGGCCATCGTGTAGGCCATCATGGCGCCGTTGCTCATCCCCGCGGCATAGACCCGGTTCGCGTCGATGCCGACGTTGTGGGCGACGTCGGCCACCGCCGCACTGATGAATGCGACGTCGTCCACGCCGTCGCGCGCGGACCGGCCGCAGCAGCCTCCGCCGTTGACGTTCCAGGCCCTGTTGAGTCCATCCGGATAGACGACCACGAACTTCTCCGAGTCGGCCAACTCATCCCAGTCATAGGAGCGTTCGGCCTGGCGAGCATTACCGAACCCGCCGTGCAGCATCACCACCAGCGCAGCACCCGCGGGCAATCCTTCGGGCTGGTAGAGCCGATAGGTGCGATCGACACCGCCAACATTGATCGTGTGGAAACTGGTGCCCTCGGCAAAGCCGGCGGGCGGCGGTGCTCCCCGGTGCCCACAGCCGGCCAGCGCCACCAGAACGGCCAGTAACGTGAACAAATGGCGGCGCACAGATTAACCGTAGGCGCCATTAGCCGTGGTTACGCGCCAACGAAGCCGAAAAAATTGCTGAAAATCAGCTGTTGAGTTTTTCCCGCAGGAACGCGATGTCATCCTTGCGGCCTTCTTCGGCGGTTTCGCAGATGATTGGGGCATCCGCGGCGCGTACCGCCGCCACGAGCAGTTCCGGATCGATTTGCCCGGCGCCCAGATTGGCGTGGCGGTCCCGACCCGATCCCGCGGCATCCCTGGAGTCGTTGCAGTGCACCAGGTCTATCCGGCCGGTGACGGCCTTGATCCGGTCCACACCATGAACCAGCTGTTCACCGGCCGCCCACGCGTGACAGGTGTCCAGGCAGAATCCGATGCCGGTGTCGCCGATGACGTCCCAGAGCCGGGCGATGGTGTCGAAATGACGCGCCATGGCGTGCTCCCCGCCGGCCGTGTTCTCCAGATACACCGGAACATCGGTCTGCAGCTGGTCAAGCGCCTTGCGCCAGCGCTGGAAACCCTCGTCGAGGTCGTTGTCGTCGGCGACGTGGCCGCCGTGCACGATCACCGCCGCCGCGCCGATGTCCGCGGCCGCATCACAGGTCTGCTGCAGGATCTTGCGCGAAGGGATGCGCACCTTGTTGTTCGCCGATGCCAGGTTGATCAGGTAGGGCGCGTGCACGTAGATCGGCAGCGCGGCGGCCTTGAGTTGTGCAGCGTCTTCACGGGGTTTGGGCGCTTTCCAGCTCTGCGGATTGCCCAGGAATATCTGAACGACGTCAGCGCCCTCGGCCTGAGCCGCGGCCAACGGATCCTGCGGACTGACATGCGAACCGATAAGCACGACGTCAGTCTAGCTAGGCACTGCGGTCGCCCAACTCGATGACATCGCCGTGGGCGACGGCCCAAGTTGCCATGGCGGTCTTACCGTGCCCGATCGGTAAGCGCGTCCAGATACTCCGACCAGCGGGTGCGGTCGACAAAGCCGTAGTGGCCGGCTCCAGGCCAAATGCCCGCGGTGGCGTCGGGCAGCCGTTCGGCGACGCGTCTTGGCATGCCCGGCGAGATGATGTCGTCCGCGTCTCCGTAGAAGACGTCGAAATGCGCACGCACATCCTCGAGCTCGAAGCCCCAATCCCACAGGGCCAGCGTCATCTCGTAGAGCCCTTCGCCACCCTGCTGCGTCCCGGCGATGAAGTTGGCCTCAAACATTGCCCGCTGCGCCGGGTCGCACAGCAACGTCGGCGCGTCCGAGGCATCCTTATGGGCCATATTGTCCAGGTAGCCGCCGATGTCGCGCTGGGCCTTCCTGCTTTCGGCGTGGTAGATCCACTTCAGCAGGCGCCGCAGGCGGCGAAGCCTGACAACGTATCTGAGGTCCCGCATGGCCAGCAGCTTGGCGAAACCGTCCTGGTCCAACGACCCGACCGGTGAAGCCAGGACGCCGTGGGTGACTCGATCTGGCAGCCGCACCGCGATCGAAAGCGCGTGCGGGCTGCCGCCCGAGTGGCCGGCGACGGCAAAGGCGCCAAGACCCAGGTGATCGGCGAGTTGCTCCATGTCCGCCCCCCAATCCACCATCCTGCGGCCGGGCCGGGGCGTGGATCCTCCGACACCGGGCTGGTCGGCGGCAATCATCCACACACCCAGGGATGCGGTCAGATCATCGTCGGGGTTTCGGATCACCGCCGAATCCGCGAAACCATGGCTGAAGATGACGGGCAGACCGCCGGGATCGCCGTAGGTCAGATACGTCAGTGTCCGGCCATCGGCCAGCGTGAGAGATTCCATCGGTCCTTCCCAGAATCGCACCCGGCGTTTCCCATGACGCTAGGCCTACTGCCAACGCCTGGTCACGGGGTCTGCGGCCAGCCAGCACCGGCACACGCTCGGCGCGGGGGGCGTTTGTGGTGGGGATAGGATGCCCGCGGGCCGCACTTTGCCAGTGCCCGTGAATTCGCCGGCGTCGTGGAGGATGAGGATTTGGCAATGCTTTCAGTCGGACGCGGCATCGCTGACATCACCGGTGAGGCGGCCGATTGCGGCATGCTCGGATACGGCAAGTCCGACCAGCGCACCGCCGGCATTCATCTTCGGCTCCGGTCACGGGCGTTTGTCTTCCGCGATGATTCCCAAGACGAGAACCCACGATTGCTGTTGGTGGTGGCCGAGCTGCCGATGCCCATGCAAAACGTGAATGACGAAGTGTTGCGCCGCTTGGCGGAGTCCTATGGCGACACCTACACCGAGCAGAACACCCTGATCACCACGACGCACACGCACGCCGGGCCCGGCGGGTACTGCGGATACCTGATGTACAACTTGACGACGAACGGTTTCCGGCCGGCGACCTTTGCCGCGATCGTCGACGGAATCGTCGAGTCGGTGGCCCACGCCCATGACGACGTGGCCCCCGCCGAGGTGATGCTGTCGCATGGCGAGTTGCACAGCGCGAGCATCAACCGGTCCCCATCGGCGTTCGACCGCAATCCGGAGGCCGACAAGGCTTTCTTCCCCAACCGCATCGACCCCCAAACCACGCTCGTGCGTATCGATCGGGGCGAGCACACCGTGGGCGCCATCCATTTCTTCGCCACCCACGGCACCAGCATGACCAACCGCAACCGCATGATCTCCGGCGACAACAAGGGCTTCGCGGCCTACCACTGGGAACGCACCGTCGGCGGCGCCGATTACCTCGCCGGGCAGCCCGATTTCATCGCCGCTTTCGCGCAGACCAACCCCGGCGACATGAGCCCGAACGTCGACGGGCCGCTGCCGCCCGGCGCCGCACCGCAATGCGCTCTGGAGAACACCCGCCAGATTGGGTTGCGCCAGTTCGAGGATGCCTCCACCCAATTGGGCGCCACCGCATCCATCGGCAGCGGCATCGATGCCCGGTTGACCTATGTCGATCTCAGCTCGGTACGGGTGCGCGGCGAATTCACCCCGGATGGTCAGGAGCATCGCACCGGGTCCCCGACAGTCGGCGCCGGTGGCATGGCCGGAACCGAAGAAGGCAAGGGCTTCCAGGGCTTTCACCAGGGCCAAAACCTGTTCTGGGACAAGCTGTCCGGCGCCATGTACCGATTCGCCGGGGCCCTCGGCGCGACGCAGGCCCCCAAAGGCATCGTGGTACCCGCGGGCCTGCCGAACCGGGTACATCCGTTCGTCCAGGAAATTGCGCCTGTGCAGTTGGTGCGCATCGGGCGGCTCTATCTCATCGGCATCCCGGGCGAGCCGACCGTGGTCGCGGGGCTGCGGCTACGGCGCACCGTGGCCTCGATCGTCGGCGCCGAGCTGGCCGACGTCCTGTGCGTCGGCTACTGCAATGCCTACATCCATTACCTGACCACGCCCGAGGAGTACCTGGAGCAGCGCTATGAGGGCGGCAGCACGCTCTTTGGCCGATGGGAACTGCCCGCCTTCATGCAGATCGTGGCCGGCCTTGCCGAGGCGATGCGAGACGGTCGGCCGATCGCGCCCGGTCCCCGTCCGCGGCTTGCCCGGCCACTGAGCTGGGGACGTACCGCCCCCGCCGATACCGGTTCGTTCGGAGCCGTCATCGCCGAACCCGCCGCCAGCTACCGCCCCGGCGAGGCGGTGCAAGCCGCATTCGTCAGCGCGCTGCCCTCCAATGATCTGCGCCGCGGCGACACCTACCTTGAGGTGCAGCGCCGCGAGGGCCAGGACTGGGCGCGAGTCGCCGACGATGGCGACTGGTCGACCAGCTTCCACTGGGAACGGCAAGGGCGAGCCGGCTCACGGGTCAGCATTCGCTGGGAGATCCCCTGCGACACCGCCCCCGGGCAATACCGCATCCTCCACCACGGAGCCGCGCGCAACGGGGTCGGCGCGCTGACACCGTTCACCGCAACGACGCGCGAATTCACCGTCGGGTAGTTAGTCACCGCTGAGGTGGCCGCGGCAAGGCCAGCCACCGGTACCCGCTGTCCCGGCGCCCCGTCGGTGCCGTTGCCGATCAACGGACGGCCCCAGCAACGCCTGGGTGGGTGCGTTGATCACATCCAGCGCTTCGTCGCGCGCAGTCCGCAGGATCGAGTAATTGGCGGCCTCGGCGTCTGCGTCGGCCAATATCTCCGGAACCGCCACGACGTAAGACACCGATGTTTCCCCCCTGCAGGTCATTCGGCGACTATTCGCGCCAATCGATACGCATTGACGTCCGGAGCCCCCGAAGCCCTATTTGCGTATTATCGTTAGCAGGCAAGAAAATTCGCTTTCAAGTTGCATTCTCCGCCATTATTGCGCCCAAAAACCGCTGCTTGGAAGGCAATTGAATGGCACGTTATGACTTCCACTCATATCACCGTCGCGCGAAATTCCAGAGGCCGAAACGCGCCATTGTCCGCGGCCCCGAAAACGATCGTCGCTAGGCTGCGGGCAGGGGCGCGACGGTGGCCGGACTTGCACACCAGGCGGCGCCACCTTGGCCCCCAGGTCGATCCGAGGGGGCCCGAACCACCGAAATGGGTTGTGGTGGAATGCATTTCGATCAATACATGAGGAACTGTAGGGCCGCGTACCTGGAGATGGCGCCCCGGGGCAGATGAGACGGCTCTGCCCATCTCACATCGCTGCAGGCCTCGGACGGGCACGGCCGCAACGTCCACAGCGGTGCGCCGTCGGCTCTGAGCCGAGCGCGGCAAAGGGTGCCACTGCGACGGTGGTGTTACCGAGGCGAGTACTCATCCGCCCTCGGCAACCGACATAAGCAAGGCGACCCGAGGCCTAGGGCCTCGGGTCGCCTTCCCTGACGTCTAGCTACCGGTAGTCGCTGTAGCCGTAGTCGTCCAACGGAACCGCAGCACCGGTGGCCTGGCCGAAGTCCGGGCTGTAGTACTGGTCCTCGTAGGACGGGATCGTGTACGCCGCGGCACGTGCCTCTTCGGTCGGCTGCACCGCGATGTTGCGGTAGCGGTTGATACCGGTACCAGCCGGGATCAGCTTTCCGATGATCACGTTCTCCTTCAGACCGTTGAGCTTGTCGCTGCGGCAGTTGATCGCCGCATCGGTCAGCACTCGCGTGGTCTCCTGGAACGACGCCGCCGACAGCCACGAGTCGGTGGCCAGCGATGCCTTGGTGATACCCATCAGCACCGGACGACCGGCCGCGGGCTCGCCGCTTTCGGCCACCACCCGGCGGTTCTCCGCCTCGAACTCCGCACGGTCGATCAGCGAGCCGGGCAGGAACTCCGTCGCGCCCGAGTCGATGATGGTGACCCGGCGCAGCATCTGGCGCACGATCACCTCGATGTGCTTGTCGTGGATCGACACACCCTGGGCCCGGTAGACCTCCTGGACCTCGCGGACCAAGTGGATCTGCACCTCACGCGGGCCCTGCACACGCAGCACCTCGTGCGGGTCGGCAGAGCCTTCCATCAGCTGCTGGCCCACCTCGACGTGGTCGCCGTCGGAAAGCACCCGCTCCGAGCCGTCCTCGTGCTTGAACACCCGCAGCCGCTGCCGCTTGGACAGCTTGTCGTAGACGACTTCCTCGCCGCCATCGTCGGGGACGATGGTGATCTTGTAGAAGCGCTCACCGTCCTCGAGCCGGACCCGACCGGTGACATCGGCGATAGGCGCCTTACCACGCGGAACCCGAGCCTCGAAGAGCTCCTGGACACGCGGCAGACCGCCGGTGATGTCCTCACCCACACCACCCTGGTGGAAGGTACGCATCGTCAGCTGCGTGCCGGGTTCACCGATGGATTGGGCGGCGACGATGCCGACTGCCTCACCGATGTCGACCAGCTTGCCGGTCGCCATCGAACGTCCGTAGCAGGTCGCGCACACACCGGTGCCCGTGGTGCAGGTCAACACCGAGCGAACCTTGACCTGGGTGATACCCGCCGCCAGGCAGGCCTCGATCTCCGGGTCGCCCAAGTCCTCACCACGCGCCACAACGACATTGCCGGCCTCATCGACAGCGTCGGCGCCCAGGGTCCGCGCGTACGCCGAGGTCTCGATGTACGGGTCGCGGATCAGCGTGCCGTCGCCCTGACGCTCGGCCAGCTCGACCATGATGCCGCGCTCAGTCTGGCAGTCGTGCTCGCGCACGATCACATCCTGGCTGACGTCCACCAGACGACGGGTCAGGTAGCCGGAGTCGGCGGTACGCAGTGCGGTGTCCGCCAAGCCCTTTCGGGCACCGTGGGTGTTGATGAAGTACTCCAACACGGTCAGGCCCTCACGGAACGAGGATTTGATCGGGCGTGGGATGAACTCACCCTTGGGGTTGGTCACCAGACCCTTCATGCCGGCCAGCGTTCGAGTCTGGGTGAAGTTACCCGTGGCGCCCGAGTCGACGATCGTGATGATCGGGTTGTCGGCCGGGTAGTGCTCGCGCAGCGCCTGGCCGACCTCGTCGGTGGCTTCCTTCCAGATCTCCACCAGTGCCTCGTTGCGCTCGTCATGGTTCAGAGCACCACGCTGGAACTGCTTCTCGACCTTCTCCGCCCGCTCCTCGTAGGAGTCGAGGATCTCCTTCTTGCGCGGCGGCACCAGCACGTCGGCCATCGAGACCGTGACACCACTGCGGGTCGCCCAGTAGAAACCGGAGTCCTTGAGCTTGTCGACGGTCTGCGCGACCACGATCATCGGGTAGCGCTCGGCCAGGTCGTTGATGATCGCGGCCTGCACCTTCTTGTGCATCTGCTTGTTCACGAAGGCGTAGCCCAGCGGCAGCAGCTCGTTGAACAACACACGACCCAAGGTGGTCTCGGCCGTCCACGCATCGCCCGGCTGCCAGCCGTTGTGGCCGAACAGCGCGTCCTCGATCTCGGCCGGGGGACGCAGTTGCGTCAGCCGCACCTTGATCTTGGCGCGGACCGAGAGCACGCCCCGGTCGGCCGCCATGATGGCTTCCGCCGGTGACGAGTACACACCCGTCTCCGGGCTGTCCTGCCCAGCGGGCTGGTAGGCACCCTTGTCACCCTCGACCTCGGTGGTCAGGTAGTACAACCCGGTCACCATGTCCAGTCGCGGCATGGCCAGCGGGCGACCCGAGGCCGGCGACAGGATGTTGTTACTCGACAGCATCAGAATGCGCGCCTCGGCCTGAGCCTCGGCGCTCAGCGGCAGGTGCACGGCCATCTGGTCACCGTCGAAGTCGGCGTTGAACGCCTCACACACCAACGGGTGCAGCTGAATGGCCTTGCCTTCCACCAGCATCGGTTCGAAGGCCTGGATGCCGAGGCGGTGCAGGGTGGGCGCGCGGTTGAGCAGCACCGGGTGCTCTGCAATGACTTCCTCGAGCACGTCCCACACCTGCGGACGCTGGCGCTCCACCATCCGCTTGGCGCTCTTGATGTTCTGCGCGTGGTTGAGGTCGACCAGTCGCTTCATCACGAACGGCTTGAACAGTTCCAGCGCCATCAGCTTGGGCAGACCACACTGGTGCAGCTTGAGCTGGGGACCGACCACGATCACCGAACGGCCCGAGTAGTCAACACGCTTACCGAGCAGGTTCTGACGGAACCGGCCCTGCTTGCCCTTGAGCAGATCGGACAGCGACTTGAGCGGGCGGTTACCCGGACCGGTAACCGGCCGGCCGCGACGGCCGTTGTCGAACAGCGCGTCCACCGACTCCTGCAGCATCCGCTTCTCGTTGTTGACGATGATCTCGGGTGCGCCGAGGTCGATCAGCCTCTTGAGACGGTTGTTGCGGTTGATCACGCGGCGGTACAGGTCGTTGAGGTCGCTGGTGGCGAAGCGGCCACCGTCGAGCTGCACCATCGGGCGCAGCTCCGGCGGAATCACCGGCACCGCATCGAGCACCATTCCCATCGGAGAGTTGCCCGATTGCTGGAAGGCGGCGACCACCTTCAGGCGCTTGAGGGCACGAAGCTTCTTCTGCCCCTTGCCATTGCGAATGACGTCCCGCAGGATCTCGGCTTCGGCGTCGATGTCGAAGGTCTCGATCAGCTTCTGGATCGACTCCGCGCCCATGGCACCGGTGAAGTACTCGCCGTAGCGGTCCTGCAGTTCCCGGTAGAGGTTCTCGTCGACGATCAGCTGCTTGGGGGCCAGCTTGGTGAAGGTGCTCCAGATGTCCTCGAGCCGGTCCAGCTCACGCTGGGCCCGGTCGCGCAGCTGACGCATCTCGCGCTCACCGCTGTCACGGACCTTGCGCCGCGCGTCGGCTTTCGCGCCCTCGGCCTCGAGCTCGGCCAGGTCGGCCTCCAGCTTCTGGGCACGGGCTTCCAGATCGGCATCGCGCTGGTCCTCGACGGCCTTGCGCTCCACCATCATTTCGGCCTCGAGCGTGGACAGCTCGTTGTGGCGCATTTCGTTGTCGACCGAGGTGATCACGTATGCGGCGAAGTAGATGATCTTCTCGAGATCCTTCGGCGCCAGGTCCAACAGGTACCCCAACCGCGACGGGACGCCCTTGAAGTACCAGATGTGGGTGACAGGCGCGGCCAACTCGATGTGGCCCATCCGCTCACGACGCACCTTGGCCCGAGTCACCTCGACGCCACAGCGCTCACAGATGATGCCCTTGAAGCGAACGCGCTTGTACTTGCCGCAGTAGCACTCCCAGTCGCGAGTCGGTCCGAAGATCTTCTCGCAGAACAGGCCGTCCTTCTCGGGCTTCAAGGTCCGGTAGTTGATGGTCTCCGGCTTCTTGACCTCGCCGTAGGACCACTGACGGATGTCCTCCGCGGTAGCCAGGCCGATCCGGAGCTC
Source organism: Mycobacterium marinum (assembly GCF_003391395.1). NCBI lineage: Bacteria > Bacillati > Actinomycetota > Actinomycetes > Mycobacteriales > Mycobacteriaceae > Mycobacterium > Mycobacterium marinum. The sequence continues at coordinate 1,143,131 of NZ_CP024190.1, read as the reverse complement.
ATCGAAGAAGTTGACGTCTAGCACGTAACTCCCTTTCCCCTTGCGGGTTTAGTAACTACTAGCTGGTTCCAAAAGATCAAGCGAGATCTTCGACAGACGCAGATTCGTTGCGAGACAGGTTGATTCCGAGGTTGGCCGCAGCCCGTTCGAGGTCTTCGTCCTCACCTTCGCGCAGCTCGATCGCTGCACCATCGGACGAGAGCACCTCGACGTTGAGGCACAGCGATTGCAGCTCCTTGAGCAGCACCTTGAACGACTCGGGAATACCCGGCTCGGGGATGTTCTCGCCCTTGACGATCGCCTCGTAGACCTTGACGCGTCCGACGGTGTCGTCGGATTTGATGGTCAACAGCTCCTGCAGCGTGTACGCCGCGCCGTAGGCCTGCATGGCCCAACACTCCATCTCACCGAACCGCTGGCCACCGAACTGCGCCTTACCACCCAACGGCTGCTGGGTGATCATCGAGTACGGGCCGGTGGAACGGGCGTGGATCTTGTCGTCCACCAAGTGGTGCAGCTTCATGATGTACATGTAGCCAACCGTCACCGGGTACGGGAACGGCTCGCCGCTGCGGCCATCGAACAGCTTGGCCTTGCCGTCAGCGTCGACGAGCACCTCTCCGTCACGGTTGGGCAGCGTGGCCGACAGCAGGCCTTGGAGCTCGGCCTCCTGCGCGCCGTCGAACACCGGGGTGGACACGATGCTGTCCGGTTGAGCCGAGAGCAGGTTTTCGGGCAGCTTGCCCGCCCACTCCGGCACTCCGTTGGCGACGTCGATGTTCCAGCCGGACTTGGCGACCCAACCAAGGTGGGTTTCCAGAATCTGACCGATGTTCATCCGTCGCGGCACACCGTGGGTGTTCAGGATGATGTCGACCGGCGTGCCATCCGGCAGGAACGGCATGTCCTCGGCGGGCAGGATCTTGCCGATGACGCCCTTGTTGCCGTGACGACCGGCCAGCTTGTCACCGTCGGAGATCTTGCGCTTCTGGGCCACGTAGACGCGGACCAGTTCGTTGACACCGGCCGGCAGCTCGTCGTCGTCCTCGCGGGAGAACACCCGAATGCCGATCACCTTGCCGGACTCACCGTGCGGCACCTTCAGCGAGGTGTCGCGGACCTCGCGGGCCTTCTCACCGAAGATCGCCCGCAGCAGCCGCTCCTCCGGGGTCAGCTCGGTCTCACCCTTGGGGGTGACCTTGCCGACCAGGATGTCGCCGTCGCGGACCTCGGCACCGATGCGCACGATACCGCGCTCGTCCAGGTCGGCGAGCACCTCATCGGAGACGTTCGGGATGTCCCGGGTGATCTCCTCGGCGCCCAGCTTGGTGTCGCGCGCGTCGATCTCGTGTTCCTCGATGTGGATCGAGGTCAGCACGTCCTCTTCGACCAGGCGGTTGGACAGGATGATGGCGTCCTCGTAGTTGTGTCCCTCCCACGGCATGATCGCCACCAGCAGGTTCTTACCCAGCGCCATCTCACCGTTTTGAGTACACGGACCGTCCGCGATCACCTGGCCGGCCTCGACGCGCTCACCAGCGTCCACGATGGGGCTCTGGTTGGCGCAGGTGCCGTGGTTGGAGCGGGCGAACTTGCGCATCCGGTAGGTGTGCCGGGTGCCGTCGTCGGCCATCACGGTGATGTAGTCGGCGGACACCTCCTCGATCACCCCGGCCTTGTCGGCAACGACGACGTCGCCGGCGTCGATCGCCGCGCGCAACTCCATACCGGTACCGACCAGCGGTGCCTCGCTGCGCACCAGCGGGACCGCCTGGCGCTGCATGTTGGCACCCATCAGGGCGCGGTTGGCGTCATCGTGCTCGAGGAACGGAATCATCGCGGTGGCCACCGACACCATCTGGCGCGGCGACACGTCCATGTAGTCCACCTCTGACGAGGGCACGTACTCGACCTCGCCCGCCTTCCGACGGACCAGGACGCGCGGCTCGACGAAACGGCCCTGCGCGTCGATCGGCGAATTGGCCTGCGCCACGACGTGGCGGTCCTCCTCGTCGGCGGTCAGGTAGTGGATCTCGTCGGAAACGACCCCGTCGACCACCTTGCGGTAGGGCGTCTCGATGAACCCGAACGGGTTGACCCGGGCGTACACCGACAGTGAACCGATCAGACCGATGTTCGGCCCTTCCGGCGTCTCGATCGGGCACATCCGGCCGTAGTGCGACGGGTGCACGTCACGAACTTCCAGACCGGCGCGCTCACGGGACAGACCGCCCGGCCCCAGCGCCGAGAGGCGGCGCTTGTGGGTGAGACCGGAGAGCGGGTTGTTCTGGTCCATGAACTGCGACAGCTGGCTGGTTCCGAAGAACTCCTTGATCGCCGCAACGACCGGACGGATGTTGATCAGCGTCTGCGGCGTGATCGCCTCGACGTCCTGGGTGGTCATCCGCTCCCGGACCACCCGCTCCATCCGCGACATGCCGACCCGGATCTGGTTCTGGATCAGCTCACCCACCGTGCGCAACCGGCGGTTGCCGAAGTGGTCGATGTCGTCGGTCTCGACCGGCACCTCGACACCGCCCGGAGCGGTCATCGCGGTCTGGCCCTCGTGCAAGCGGACCAGGTATTCGATGGTGGCGACGACGTCTTCCTCGGTCAGCGTCGAGCTGGTGATGGGCTGGCCGGCGTTCAGGCCGAGCTTCTTGTTGACCTTGTACCGGCCCACCCGGGCCAGGTCGTAGCGCTTCTCCTTGAAGAACAGGTTCTCCAGCAGGGTCTGCGCGGACTCCTTGGTCGGCGGCTCGCCCGGACGCAGCTTGCGGTAGATGTCCAGCAGCGCCTCATCGGTGCCGGCGGTGTTGTCCTTCTCCAGCGTCCCCATCATGATCTCGGAGAAACCGAACCGCTCGTGGATCTGCTCGTTGGACCAACCCAGGGCCTTGAGCAGCACGGTAACCGGCTGGCGACGCTTGCGGTCGATACGCACGCCCACGGTGTCGCGCTTGTCGACGTCGAATTCCAGCCAAGCACCACGGCTGGGAATCACCTTGACGCTGTGCAGCAGCTTGTCGGTGGACTTGTCGATGGTCTCGTCGAAGTAGACACCCGGCGACCGGACGAGCTGGCTGACCACCACACGCTCGGTCCCGTTGATGATGAAGGTGCCCTTCTCGGTCATCATCGGGAAGTCACCCATGAACACCGTCTGGCTCTTGATCTCACCGGTGTTGTTGTTGATGAACTCGGCCGTGACGAACAGCGGGGCCGCGTACGTCATGTCCTTGTCTTTGCACTCATCGACCGGCGCCTTGACTTCGTCGAAGCGGGGGTCGGAGAACGACAGCGACATCGATCCGGAGAAGTCCTCGATCGGCGAGAGCTCGTAGAGCACCTCTTCAAGCCCACCTACCGGGGTGGCGTCACCGCGCTGGGCAGCCGATTCGCGCCAGCGCTGCGAGCCGATCAGCCACTCGAACGAATCGGTCTGAACGTCCAGCAACCCGGGCACTTCAAGCGGTTCGCGAAGCTTGGCAAACGAAACCCGGTTGGGCGCCCCCGGTACGGAGCTGTTTGAAGAACTTTGCGGGCGACCCTGATGGAGACTAGCGTCTGTCTGGCGGAAATCAGCCAAGATGCGTCCTTCCAGCACCTCGTGCGACTAACGAGGACCAAGAAGAGTCCGGTGCGAGCCGGTGCCCACCAAGCCTGTTCGCCGCAGATAATTGTGTCGGTTTTGGCCGGCGAACGAACTACCCGGATCTCACGCACGCAACCGAACGGCTGAGCCGCAAGCGGCTCAGGCTAGGACCACAGCGTCAAGTGGCGGGTGAGGTGGGCAGGAAGTAGCCAGCGCAACGTCCAACAATAGCGCAGGACGGCGCATTCCTCAAATGCCCATGACAATTACCTATCCGCGGGCATCGGCGCTGGCTGGCGATCTCGACTTCCCTCGGACACATAGGACACATGCTGACCAACAGATTGACCCGTTTGCGCCCCGCCGTCAAGGGGGACGGGCCGCAAGTTACGCCGAGTTATCCGGAATTTCGGCAACGTCGACTCGCTGAACCGGTTCAGCCCACATGCGCCGGACGACACGTCGGGCAGCGTCTGCCAACACGGGCTTGCGCCGCCCCGGATACCGACGATTTGGCCCACCCAAACCCCGATGTAGGTTCCCCGGAAACGCAATTCGGATTTGCCGCCCGCGGCCGCGCGACGCGCTAGACCCTGGACGGCGGTCAGCGGTGGGTGCCCTCGAGGTCCTCGAGGATTGCCGCCTGGGCGTCCTTGGGCAGCGTGTGCAGCATCTCGCGAACCCGCGCCTGGCGGCGGGCGACGGCCTTACGTTCCGGCATGCCCGGAGTCGCTTGGATCTGCGGTGGCACACCCTCGATGTCCTCGGTGCCGCCGGCGTGCTGTCCGGCGTCGATCATGGCCTGCTCTTCGGCCATGGTGGCCTCGTCCTTTTCCTCGGACATGCCGATCGGGCCGATGCGGCGGCCGTTGAGGAACTGCCGAACCACGGGCTCATCGCTGGTGAGCAGCACCTCGCGGGGGCCGAACATGACCAGGTGCTTACGGAACAACATGCCCATGTTGTCCGGCACGGTGCGCGCGATGTTGATGTTGTGCGTCACGATCAGGATGGTGGCATCGATCTGGGCGTTGATGTCCATGATCAACTGGCTCAGATAGGCGGTACGGACGGGGTCCAGACCCGAGTCGGGCTCGTCGCAGAGAATGATCTGCGGGTCGAGAACCAGCGCCCTGGCCAGGCCGGCGCGCTTGCGCATACCACCGGAGATCTCACCGGGGAACTTCTTCTCATCACCGGTGAGACCGACCATGGCCAGCTTCTCCATGACGATGTCACGGATTTCGCTTTCCTTCTTCTTGGTGTGCTCACGCAGCGGGAAGGCGGTGTTGTCATAGAGGTTCATCGACCCGAACAGCGCACCGTCCTGGAACAGCACACCGAACAACGTCCGGATCTCGTAGAGCTCCTTGGCCGAACATTCGATGATGTCGGTGCCATCGATGAGGATCGAGCCGCGCTCTGGGCGCAGCAGACCGATCAGGGACTTCAGGAACACCGACTTGCCAGTACCGGAGGGACCAAGCAACACGCTGACCTCCCCGGCCGGGATCGTCAGCGTGACGTCTTCCCAAATCCTCGAGGATCCGAAGGACTTTGTCAGTCCGTTGACCTCGATAGCGACGCCCATGGGAAATCCTTCCAATGCCGATGCCCGTGACCTGCCCCGTTGATGTGGCTTGAGTCACTGTAGCGCACGTCATGGGCGGGATATCAGGGTTGGATAGATAACAAATCTCCCGCAGGCCACGCCAGCCACCCGCAAGCACCGGTCACACGCCCGTTACGCGCCCGTCATTGGGCGCCGGTCATGTCGAGGCCGACCAATTGCCATGGAAGCCTAGCGGCACCCGCTGCGGAAGATGCACGCACGCCGCCAGCTCCAGCGTCTGGGCGTCCAGCAGCACCAGCTGACCCTCGTCGGAGCCACGGTGATAGCCGTATCCCATCAGGACCCCGTCATCCTCGGCGGCGGCCGTCGGGCTCGGCACGAAGGCCATCTCACCAAGCAGCAGGTCCGGATCGAGCGGGGCGACTTGGCTGGACCCGGTCGCATAGTCCTGCTTGTACAGCGAGGTCGACATGTCCGACGTGCCACCCGTGAGGTAACCGCCGTCCACGCCCAGGGTGTAGCCAAACCGGTGCCGCTTGCCCAACAACGTCTCATTGATCCGGGGAAACTCCTGGGACCGGTCGTCACGGCACTCGGTGCTGACCGCGCCGGTGGTCAAGTTGATCACCCAGCGATCCAGCGAGGGAGTGGTATCTCCGGGGCCACGACGGTCACGGTCGAACATCCGCCGGTAGCGGACCACGTCGAGTATCAACACCTCGGCCCCATCGCGGTGCTCCGAATACGCGTTGAGCGGGTGGTAGACGTAGCAGGGCTCGATATCAAACCATCTGACATCCCGGTTACCACCCTCCCGGGGCATGACCCCGATCCGGGCCGGGTAGGCGGGGTTCCATGCGTAGGGCAGCCGGTTGGACGGCTTGGGATTGCGGTTCATCATTGCCGCGATCGGGCTGGGCACCCGGACATTTCCGATCAACGAGGCCATCACCAGCCGGGCCGGCACCCCGAGCCAGCTGGGCATTTTCACCGGCATCACCTGCGCCGAGTCGAAGGTGACCGGCAGGTCGTAGATCACGACGTACTTATCGGTCAGCGAGAAGTCGTGCATCATCGGCGACCCGGTGACCTCGATGTCAACGGTGCGACGCGCCCGCCCCTGGGTGTCGATCACCGAGTACTGCACCGTGTGCCCGCGGGTAAACGAGTAGGACACCGCGTGCAGCTCGCCGGTCTGGGGGTCACGGTGCGGATGGGCGGTGTAACCGCCGGGCAGGGTGCCGTCGAAGTCGCAGGTGCCCACGGTGTCGAGGTCGTCGGTGAGCTCATAGTTTGCGACGCCCCCCTCCACCAGGGCGAGGGTGCGCCCAGCGTGACTGAGCACGTTGGTGTTGGCCCCCAGCCCCAGCATGCCCGCCCGGGGGTCAAGCCTGGCGGGCGGCGACTCCCCCAGCGCAGCACATACCGGCATGCTGCGCACCCAACGGTTGCGGTACCAACTGGCCCGCCCGTCGCGCAGCGCGACCCCGTGCACCATCCCGTCGCCGGTGAACCAGTGGTAGGTGGCGGGGTTGACCTCCGCCACCGGGTTGGGCCCATTGCGCAGATAGCGCCCGTCGAGGTGGTCGGGGATGCGCCCGGTGACCTCCAGGTCGGTTGCGGTCACTTCGGCGCGCACGGGGGCCAGAAAGCCCTCGAGATAGGGATTCCGGGGTTGGGCGCTGCGCATGGTCGTCACGTCTGAGCTCCTATAACATTGTTATTTCGCTGTTATTGAGACCGTACGCTCCCAATGAGAAGATGGCAATGATGATTGGGGAAACAACGTCACCGACCCAACGCAGCGGCGTTCGCGACGAGATGCTGCGTGCCGCCGTCGCGCTGCTCGACGCGCACGGACCCGATGCACTGCAAACCCGCAAGGTGGCGGGGGCCGCGGGTACCTCCACAATGGCGGTCTATACGCATTTCGGCGGAATGCCCGAACTGATCGCCGAAGTCGCCGAGGAGGGTTTGCGACAGTTCGACACCGCGCTTGCGGTGCCACCATCCGATGACCCAGTGGCCGATCTGGTGGCCACCGGCGCCGCCTATCGCCGGTACGCCATCGAGCGCCCGCACATGTATCGGCTGATGTTCGGCAGCACCAGCGCGCACGGCATCAACGCGCCCACACAAAACGTCCTGACCCTGACGATCTCGCAGATCGAGCAGCGCCATCCCAGCTTTGCGCACGTGGTGCGGGGTGTCCGGCGGTCGATGCTGGCCGGGCGAATCACCGTGAACGGCGGGGCCGACCGCAGTCGGGCGTCGGCAACCGATGGTCTGGCCACGGACGTTCCCGACGCGGAGATCGTCGCGACCGCTGCCCAGTTCTGGGCACTGATCCATGGGTTCGTGATGCTCGAACTAGCCGGCTTCTTCGGCGATGAGGGAGCGGCCATCGAGCCGGTACTCGCGTCGATGACAACGAACTTGCTTGTCGCCTTGGGAGATTCGCCCGAGCTGGCAACGCGGTCGCAGCGCCTGGCGACCGGCGCGGGCTGAATACAGCAAACCCCCGGAAACCAGGAACGGCTCCGGGGGTTTGCGTGGGTTCTGCGTGCAGACCTACTTGACGGTGACGCTGGCGCCTGCGGCCTCGAGCTTGGCCTTGGCTTCCTCGGCGGCCTCCTTGGCGACCTTCTCCAGCAGCGGCTTGGGTGCGCCGTCGACCAGGTCCTTGGCTTCCTTGAGGCCCAGGCCGGAGACGATCTCACGGACCACCTTGATGACGCCGATCTTCTTGTCACCGGCGGCCTCGAGGATGACGTCGAATTCGGACTGCTCCTCGGCGGCCTCAGCGGCACCGCCGGCCGGGACGGCACCAGCGGCCGCGACGGCGACCGGGGCGGCCGCGGTGACCTCGAAGGTGTCCTCGAACTTCTTCACGAAGTCGGAGAGCTCCAGCAGGGTCATTTCCTTGAAAGCGTCGAGCAGCTCGTCGGTCGAGAGCTTTGACATGGTTTGGGTCCCTTCCTAGTTTCTTGGGGGTTTCTTGGGGTTTCTTGGGTTATTTGGTGGTTTCTCGATACAGGTGGCTATTCGGCGTCGGTCGCCGTGTCAGTCGCCTCGGGGGCTTCGGAGGCTTCAGCGGCCCCCGCGGCTTCAGGAGTCTCGGTAGCTGCGGCCGGCGCCGAGCCGGGCTCCGCTGCCTTCTTCTCCTGCAGCGCCGCCGCCAACCGGGCGAACTGCGAGGCCGGCGCATTGAACAGCCCGGCAGCCTTGGCGAGGTTGCCCTTCATCGCGCCGGCCAGCTTGGCCAGCAACACCTCGCGGGTCTCCAGATCGGCGATCCGCTCAACTTCGGCGACGGTCAACGCGTGACCGTCCATGTAGCCGCCCTTGATGACCAGCGCCTTGTGTTCCTTGGCGAAGGTCTTGAGGGCCTTGGCCGCGTCGACCGGCTCGCCCTTGACGAACGCGATCGCGGTGGGGCCCGCGAACAGCTCGTCGAGGCCTTCGACACCGGCCTCCGAAGCTGCGCGCTTGATGAGGGTGTTCTTGGCTACGGCGTAGGTGGCCGACTCGCCCAACGACCGGCGCAATTCGGCCAGGTTGGAGACCGTCAAACCACGGTATTCGGTAATGACAGTTGCGGTCGACGCCTTGAAGTGCTCTGCGATGTCCGCAACGGCAGTGGCCTTGTCAGCCCTGGCCATGCATGCCTCCTGAAGTCGAAGTCCGGTGGAAGTTTCCGGTATTAGCTGGTGCGACGTGTCGTCTGTGATCGCCGCAAAACGTCGAACGCCCCGGCGCAGGATGCGGCCGGGGCGTGAATGCGCGCCAGCACACGGGCCGGCGATACTTGCCTCGTCCTCCTGCGTGGGCCGCCGGGATTACTCCCGGACCTTCAACCGATTTCTCGGTGACCGACGGTCTTCGGTGGATCGGACACCACAATAGCGCGGCCCGCCCGATCAGCCAAAACGGGCGAGTATGCCACCCGCAGCGCCGCACGGGAAGTTGGGCCCGAACCGCCACGCGAGGTCACCCAAGCCACTTCAGCTACTCCAGCCACTTGAGCAACGCGGATCTATGGGGCGTGGCCGCCGGCCCCGCCGGTGCCTCCTCCACCGCCGGTGCCGTCCTGGTAACCCACATCGCCGGGCAGGCCGGGCCAGCCGGGATAGTCCGAACCGTCAGTATGTGCCACACCACCGTGACCGCCTTGACCGCCGTGGCCACCCGGCTGCCCATGCAGGGCGTGGCCGCCGTCGCCGCCGTTACCGCCGTTACCCGACACCCCGCCAAAACTGTTACCACCGGTGCCGCCGAAGCCGCCGTTGCCGGCCTTGCCGACCAGCGAGGCGTGGGCGCTGCCGCCTCGGCCACCGTTGCCGCCGTTGCCGGCGTTGAAACCGGATCCGCCGTTGCCGCCGTAGCCACCGTCGCCGGGATGGCCGCCGCCGTCGGGATTGTCTGGCCCACCGGCGCCACCATTACCGCCATGGCCGCCATTGCCCATGAGTCCGTCGTCGCCCGGGGCGGCGTGGGTGGAGCCGTCACCACCGATTCCGCCGTCGCCACCGAGACCGCCCGCCGCGCCGTAGCCGCCGGTGCCCCCGTTGCCCCCGTTGTGCCCGTTCTCGAACCCCATGGGCGATGGACCAGAACCGCCGTGACCACCGTTAGCGCCATTGCCGCCGTTGCCACCCGCGCCCCCCGAGCCGCCGGCGCCGTCAGCGCCGTCGAGGAATCCGGGTACGCGGGACGCGCCGCCCGCACCGCCGTCACCGCCGGTGCCACCGTTACCCGCGTGGCCGCCTCTGCCGCCCGATTCGCCGTCCGTGCCGGTACCAGCCTTCCCCGACAACCCGGCGGCACCGTCACCGCCGGTGCCGCCCTGACCGCCGACGCCGCCTAACCCGCCAGCACCGCCGGTGCCGCCCTTTTCACCACCGCCGCCGCCGGCTCCGCCAGCACCACCGTGCCCGCCATCACCGGCATTGAACCCGTCTTCACCCGCGGTTCCGCCATGGGCGCCCGGACTACCTGCCCCGCCCGCACCGCCGTTACCGCCGACTCCTCCGTTGCCGTAGGCACCGCCGTCGCCGCCCCGGCCGCCGGCGCCGCCAGCACTACCGGCCCCGCCTTCGACGCCGACGGCGCCGCTGCCGCCGTGACCGCCGTTGCCCCCGTTGCCGCCACTGGTCGGGCCAATCCCGTCAAGGCCGGCGGTACCTGCAACAGAGCCGCCCCCAGCGGCGCCGCCCTCGCCCCCAGCACCCGGATCGCCACCTCGCCCGCCATCGCCGCCAGCCAACCCCGAGCCCGCCGCGGCATCGGCACCACGGCCGCCATCACCGGCCACGCCCCCGCTCCCGCCGTGGCCTCCGTCATTACCGGCGCCCTGGAGGCCATCGGAGTAGCCGCCCGCCTGCGCATGACCTGCGTCGCCACCGTTGCCGCCGGCCCCACCGTTGCCGCCGGCACCGCCAACCCCGCCGGCACCGCCGTTCATGTCTATGCCGATGTGCCCGGCCAGGCCGGTGGTGCCGGCACCACCATTCCCGCCGATACCGCCGGCACCACCCGCGCCGCCGTCGCCGCCATCGCCGGCGAGGGCGCCACCGCTACCGCCGGCACCACCATTCCCGCCGGCACCGCCGGCCTCGCCCGCGAAGCCAGCCTCACCGGGGAGCAAACCTGAGGCCCCCGCTTCACCGGCCTTGCCCACACCGCCGTCACCACCGTCTCCGCCGTGGCCGAACAGCCCGCCGTTACCACCAGCCCCGCCGGCCCCACCCGATTTGCCAGCCGCTATCGCGTCGGCGCCGCGACCCCCTGCGCCGCCATTACCACTGATCGGACGCGCCCCCTCCGCGCCGTGGGCACCCGTCACGGAGCCGGCCCCACCGGCTCCCCCGACCCCGCCGACACCCGCGTTGCCGCCGTCGCCCCCTGCGCCTCCGATACCGGTACCGCCGGCAAATGTGCCCGCCGCGCCTCGGCCACCGTCGCCAGCCAATCCACCGGCACCGCCGGCCCCGCCGGCACCGCCAGCACCCCGCTGACCCAGAAAGCCGCCCTCGCCGCCGGTCCCGCCAACTCCGCCGGTCCCGCCGGCACCACCGTCGCCGCCAGTTCCGCCGGCGCTGCCCAGGACAACCCCGTCCCCGCCGGCGCCACCCGCACCGCCGGTGCCCCCGACACCGCCGAGCCCCCCGACGCCCCCGTTGCCGACCAACCAGCCACCGCGACCACCGGCACCACCGTTGCCCGCGTGGCCGCCCGCGCCACCGGCGTCACCAGCCCCGCCGGAAATGCCAGCACCACCATCGCCGCCGGCACCACCGGCGCCACCGAGGCCGTACAACCCCGCGGCTCCCCCGGCACCACCATCACCACCGTTGGTACCGTTCGCGCCGCCGGGGCCACCGGCGCCACCGGCACCACCGGGGCCGAACAGCGCTCCGGCGTTTCCGCCGATTCCGCCGATTCCGCCGGTGTCGCCCAGTCCCAACCCGCCAGCTCCGCCGGTCCCGCCAGCACCGAAGAATCTCGCGGCCCCACCAACCCCGCCATTGCCCCCGGTGAGCACGCCTTGGCCGCCAAGGCCGCCGGCGCCTCCATTGCCGTACAGCCATCCGCCGTTGCCGCCCGCACCGCCGGTCGCACCCACGGCCGAGACTCCACTGACTCCGCCGGCGCCGCCGGCACCGCCATGGCCGAGTAGACCCGCGGACCCGCCGGCCCCGCCGACCTGACCTACTCCGCCCGAGCCACCGTTACCACCGTCGCCCCACAACAACCCCCCGTTGCCGCCCGCCTGCCCGCTACCGGGTGCGCCGTCGGTGCCGTTGCCGATCAACGACCACCCGAACAACGCTTGAGTGGGCGCATTGATCACGTCCAAGACGCACTGCTCGACGGTCTCCAAACCGGCTACCGCCGAAATGTTGGCAGCTTCAGCTTCCGCATAGCCCCCCGAGGCGGCGGCCAGCATCTGCACAAACCGCCGGTGAAACAGCGCCACCTGAGCGCTGAGCGACTCGTACTCGCGCCCATGAGCGACGAACAATGACGCCAGCGCCACGGAGACCTCATCGACCCCGGGAGGCAGCACGGCCGTCGTCGCACCAGCCGCCGCGTTGGCCTCATCGATCGATGACCCAATCTGCGTCAAGGCCGCCGCACCATCAGTCACCAGCTCCGGCGAAACACTCACAAACGACATGACCCCACCCCCATCAGCCCAGCCAAGATGCCGCCCCAAGCGACTGCCAACACGCTATACACACAGGTCAACGGCGTACCACTCGAATCGACGGCACCGTCAAAAACTGAACAATGCCCGGCGCAGCGCCCGGCCGGCACGCGTCTCACCGCGGCAACTCAACCGGCAACAACGACGGCCAAAGCCCGGGGTTGCGTCTCACCGCCAAGACGCATCAATGAGCTCGAGCGCGGGAACCGCGTCTAGCCAGGGGCCACTAATTGCCGGCTCGTCGGCCAAGAAAAACCGCCGTCGGGATTGCGCGACACCGGCGTGAAATCAGCACGACACGAGTACGAGAAACCCCCGTAACATCGGGGACCCCAACGCGTCTGTGCAAGGGGCCGGCCGGGATGCGGACGTCGTTCGCTGCAGCCGGCTAGCTGTCGTGACCTGGGAGGTTGTTAACGGCGTGCCTGCTTGAAAGTGGGAGGACCTCCTGACGGAGTGGATGTGTCTGGCATTCACCCGTAGGAGGTCCTTGTGTCTCACGCTAACGCCCGTACCAATGTGTTCGCTCGTCAGTTGATCGTTGAGCGCGTCGCCGCCGGGTGGCCGGCCGCGCATGTGGCTGAGCAACTGGGGATTTCGCGGGCAACGGTGTACAAGTGGCTGCGCCGGTATGCCGAGGGCGGTGATGCCGCGCTGGCCGACCGCTCGTCGCGGCCGATCCGGATGCCCAACCGTACGAGCCATCGGGTCGAACAGAAGGTACTCGCCACCCGCCAACGCCGTAAGCGCGGCGCTGTTGTGCTCGCCGCCGAACTCGAACTGAATCCCTCGACAGTCGGACGGATCCTGGCACGCCACCAGGTGCCACATCTGAGTGCAATCGACCCGATCACCGGCGAGGTGGTGCGCTCATCGCGGCGCAGCCCCAACCGCTACGAATACCCCACCCCGGGAGCCGGGGTTCATGTCGACGTCAAGAAGCTTGGCGCCATCCCCCCAGGCGGTGGATGGCGCCTGCACGGCCGCGACGCCGCGGTCTCAGTTGCCCACCGGCACAAGAAGACCAAGATCGGCTACGACTACGTGCACACCGCCATCGATGACTACACTCGGCTGGCCTACAGCGAAGTGCTCCCCGACGAGAAGGACCCGACGTGCGCTGGGTTTCTTCACCGGGCACTGGCCTGGTTCGCCGCCCACAGTGTGCGTGTGCGTCGGCTACTGACCGACAACGCGTTGGTCTACCGACACGGCACCGACTGGGGCTGGGTTTGTTCGGCCTGGCAGCTTAAACGCCGATTCAGTAAGCCCGGCTGTCCCTGGACCAACGGCAAAGCAGAACGTTTCAACCGGACCTTGATCAACGAATGGGTCAACGCCCGCCCCTGGACCAACAACACCCTACGTAGCCGCGGCCTTGACCAATTCCTTCGCCGCTACAACACTCGCCGAGGCCACTCCGCCCTCGGCGGACGACCACCAATCAGCCGACTCGCTGTCTGACAACAACGTGTCAGGTCACAACAGCTAGCCGAGCCCGGCAAGGCGGGCGGCACCGACCAGACCGGCCTGTCCGCCTAGCTCGGCGGGCACAACGCGCAGGCCGGCCAAGAAGTCCAGCCCAAGGTAGTCGGCCAATGCCGCGCGCAGCGGGTCGAACAACAGGCGCCCGGCTCTGGCGACCCCTCCCCCGATGACAACCCGGTCGAGGTCGCACACCGCGCCCACCGAGGCGATCATGGCGGCCAGGCCACGGGTGCCCCGGCGAAAGGCCGCCAGCGCCACGGCATCTCCGGCGGCGGCCGCGGCCGCCAATTCCCTGGCTCCCGCTTCGGGCCGCGCCGACCAACCGTTGGCCAGAGCCCATCGAACCATCGACGGGCCAGCGGCGATCGTCTCGACACAGCCACGGCCACCGCAGGAACACCGCAGGCCATCCTGATCGACCACGACATGCCCCACGTGTCCCGCGTTGCCGGTGCGGCCCGGATACGGGACACCGCCCAGCACCAGCCCCCCGCCGACACCGGTGGACACCACCATGCCCAACAGGAACCGTGCGCCCCGTCCCGCACCCAGCCAGTGCTCGCCGAGCGCCATGCAGACCCCATCGCCGCCCAGCCGCACCGGCACATCGGGCACCATGGCCGCAACCCGGTCTCGCAGGGGGAAGCCGCGCCAGGAGCCGATATTGATCGGGCTGACCGTCCCGCTATCCAGGTCGACCGGCCCGGCCGAGGCGATGCCCACCGCAGCCACCGTGTCGTCGGCCACCCGCAATGCCTCGGCGATCGCCTCGGCGACCGCGGCCCAGACCTGCTCGGCCGCGCAGCGCGCCGGGGTCGGCACTTGGGCGGTGTGCACCAGCGCGCCGTCGGCGTCGGCCAGCCCGACGGCGACCTTGGTGCCGCCGATGTCCAGACAGAGGGTCAACATGAGCGCTCAGTGCCGGTGGGTGTTGTCGGGTTGGCGCGGATCGCCGGGATGCTCATAACCCGGGGCCAGTTGGACCAGCGCGGCACGGCGCCCGTCCAGCCACACCCGGAACGCGCGTCGGCGCGCTGCCCCCAACAGGTGCTCGGTGATCGCGTCGCGCACCCGCTCCAACGGCGGGGCGGCCACCGGCGGGACATGCCAGCCGTGCCGCCCCGGCACCGGAGCCGCAAACCGCAGCGGGTTGCGGGCGTGGTAGGCGGCCACCTCGTCGTCACCGACCCGGACGTCCGCCGTGACCTCGGCGAACAGCGCCCGCACCCGCGGATCGGCAAGCACCGCAGCGGCCACACTGCCGATCTCCAAGCGCGCGGTGACATCGGGCAGCAGTTCGGCCTCCGACGGCGCCGGATGCCCGGTGATGCCGCGCGCTGTGGCTTCGTCGGCAAGCACCCGCTCGGTCGCGATCAATTGCGCCAGCCAGCGCCGCAGCTGCCGCCCCTCGCTGGTGCCGCTGACCGGCAGCGCGGCCGCCCGCGGGCCGTTGCGCAGCCGCGCTTCGCGCACGTCGACCTCACCGACGGCAATGGGTGCGCCCGCGACGGTCGCGACCAGGGAACCGGTCATGTCACCGTCACCCGTACCGCTGGGGAGTAGACCAGTCGGCCGGCGCAGCCGACCCGCACCAGCGCCCACCACTGTCCCGGGGCCAGCCAGCCCGGCGGGGCCACATCGAAGACGAGTTCGGCGCTGCCGCAAGCAGGCAGCACGGCCCCGGCCGCGGCCGGGGCCATCCACTCCCAGGTACCCCAGGGGCTGATGAGGTGCGCCTCGAGCGTCAGGTCGGTTTGGGCGCGGCTGCCGACGGTCACCGAAAGCCGGGCCGAACTTCCGGCGGCCAGCTCCAGGTCGACAGGTTCCTCGGCGAGATAGACGAGCTGGCTGAGATCGGTCCCGACGGCCACCACACAGACATCCTCGACCATCTGCCGCCACGCCGCCGGGACTTCCGGCTCGGTAATGCTCAACTGGGCGCGCACCGGATACAGCCCGGGTCCGGCGGTGGCCGGAATCCTCACCATGACGTTGGTCTCCACATACTCACCGGCGCCCAAGTCGAACGGCAACCGGTGGGGTGCGACCGACCAGCCGTCGGGAAACCGCAGCTCGACCAGGCCACGCAGCGAGGAATCGGTGCAGTCGCTGGCGGTGGTCAAACGCAACGTCACCTGGCTTCCCGGCTCGGCCGTCACCTGCTCGGGGTGCAGGTAGGCGACGGCGGGTAGCCCGCCCAGTGGTGCGGGGCCCCGATTGTGCAGCCAATACCGCGCGTAGAGCGGTTGGGCCGCCTCGTGCTGCGGCGCAAGCGCGTCAGAACACGACAGCACCGCGGGCATCTCGAGCCGGGCCAGCGTGGTGGCGACATGAAAGCCATGCAGATTGACCCCCGGGGTAGCTCGCTGCGGATGCTCGAGCAGGTCAGCCATCCGAAGCTCGCTCAGCTCGCCCAATTCGCAGCGCAGCGTCACCGGCGCCGCCGCCCCGTTGGTTTCCACCAGACGCAGCGTCACCGCGGCGGGGTCGACGGACCGGGCACTGCCGGCGGTCAGCGGGTTACCCGCCGCCTTGAGCGCGCCCAGCTGCACCGAGCCGGCCGGCTCGATCTCTAGCAGCGATCCGACCTGCGCCAGCTTGCCCGCGCGGTGGCGCGCAGTCACGGCCAGCAATGGTTGGGAGAACTCAGCGCTGCGGGCCGGGATGTCGGCGCGCCGCCAATCGCCGTCGGCGCAGACCAGGGCGTAGTCGAAATCGTGGGTCCAGTGTTGCAGCTGGAAGTTGGAGCCGTCGGGCGCGGTGCGGCGGGGCTCGTCGATCCAGACCCCGGACGGCCAGCCGGTGCAGGACCGCATCAGCGCGGTATGCAGGGTGCCCTCGGCGTCGACGGCAAAGCTGGGCATTCCGCGGTTGAACAACGCGATCGTGCGGGCCTCGAACGGTTCCATGTCTGCCGGCGCCTGCTGCCGGACGGAGATCTCGGCGTCGGCCAGATCGTCGACCAGCGCGGCGATCGCCGCGGCGAGATCCGTGTCGTCGCGACCGTCGATCACCAGCACCGGCAGCGCGCGCGGCGCGCGCAGG
This sequence comes from Mycobacterium marinum, assembly GCF_003391395.1. Taxonomy (NCBI): domain Bacteria; kingdom Bacillati; phylum Actinomycetota; class Actinomycetes; order Mycobacteriales; family Mycobacteriaceae; genus Mycobacterium; species Mycobacterium marinum. The sequence goes on along the minus strand of NZ_CP024190.1, from coordinate 1,126,220 downwards.
TCCGCCCCGGGCACCCAGACCGACGCCAACGAGGTCGCGGCCGGCACCCACACCCGGGCCCGCCCGCCGCTGGCCAACTGGCGCTCCAATTCGGCCGTGTAGCCCGGATCCGCGTCCGCCAGCACGGCCTTGGTGAACACGTTGCGCGCGGGCCCGCCCAGCGCGATCCGGACGTCGGGCAAATTGGAGTCCACGTCGAGGTTTCCGTAGCGCGGTTTGTCGGCGCCACTGCAGGTGGCCGTCACACCGGCGCGCACCAGCGCGACCATCAGCTCGCGCGCCAGCGGGCCCGATGTCGCCTCCGAGGGGGACACCACCTCGGCGACCGATACCGCGCGCACCGCGTCGCTGCCGGCGCGGACCCGCACCGCCGAGGACAATCCGAACCAGCCGTAGGCCGGGTTGTCCAATGTCCACAGGTGTTGGGCCGTGTCCACCGACCGAGCTCCCGATTCACCGGCCGGGTGCAGCAGCGCGAAACCTCGCCCGACGACGGCATCGCCCACCTCGCTGACCGCCATCGCACCCGGCACCGGGCAGGGCCACCGCAAGCGCACCAGCTGGTCGTTGCCGCCGAAGTCATCGATGGTGGTGCGGCAGTCCACCCGCGCCACGCCCCGCCACAAGGTCAGGGTCTGGGTATAACGCAGTAGCGTGCCGATCCGGCCTCGCACCACCAGCCGCTGCCCAAGCGGGCAGCGGTAGCCGCGCACTTCGGCGGCCGATTCCGACGAGCACACCACCGGCCCGTTGGGCAGCAGATGCCACGGGCCCTCACCCTGCGTCGGGTGCGATGGATATTCCTGGTAAACCGCAAGCTCGTTGCCCACCCGCCCGTCCGCGATGAGCTGGCGGTGGTCCCGCACCAGCGATTCCACGCCGCCACCGCGTTCGGGATCCACGCGCAGGCGGTAGTGCTCGTTGGCGATCTCGGTCCCGGTTACCGGTTCCCAGCCTGTAGCCGCGTCGGTCGGGATCAACTGGTAGGTCTTCCAACCCAGCGAAGGGACATCGCTGGCCAGCCAGCTGACGGTCCGCCCGTGGGCACCGACGTGCGCCGGGGTGTGTGCACCGTCGGGTCCGCGCACCGCCACGCCGGCGCCCAACGGCCGCTGCAGCTCAATCGTGACGATGTCGGTGCGCCGCCGGGTCAACGGGTTCCACACCACGACCGCCTCCCCCGGACCCGCCACCGCGCGCGAGAGCAGCTGCAGCGAGTTGTCCCGGACGGTGCGGCCGATCTCCCACGCGTCGCGCCATCCGGTGACTAGATCCAGATAGACCTGGTCGGACTCGGAGCCGGTGATGGCGTCGTGATGTGCCCCGTAGGCCAGTTGCACCCACGCTTTGGCCAACGCCGCCTGCGGATACGGGGCACCGCAGAGGACCCCGGCAAACACGGCGAAGCGCTCGGCCTGCAGGACCGCGTTCTCGGCGGCCCGGTTGGCTTGTTTGGTGTCGATGTAGGACACGTCTTTGCCCGTATAGATCGGGTTCATGTCGCGCGTCTGCGGCGACGCGACCGCACCACGGTCGGCCAGTTCGGCACGCACCGCGGCAAAAAACTCCCTCGGCAGGCCGCAGACAAATCGCGGCCAGGTGTAGCGGGCGGCCCAGTCGCGGTGGATCTCGCTAACCCACTTGTTCGGCGGGGTGTAGTCGGTTCCGACCGGCAGCAGCACGTTACGGGTCAAGGCGACCCTTTTCAGCTCGTCGAAAAGCGCATAGGTGGCCGCCGTCGCCTCACCCAGCGAGCTCGACGAGTCCATCCACCAGCCCGCCGAATAATGCGCCGGCATGTAGTGGGTGAGCAGGCCCCGACCCGATGGCGAAATCCACTCGAACTCGCTGCAAAACTGCATCCGCTCGACACCCTCGCCCCGGCCGCCCTGCGCGGGACCCCATTGGTGGTGCGGTCCACGCGCCCACGAGCTCGACGTCAAGCCGGCGTCGGCGGCCATCCCCGGGAACTGTGGGTCGTGGCCGAACACGTCGAGCTGCCACGCGGTGGCCGGGTCGGCGCCCAGCACGTCACGCTGAAAACCGATGCCGTGCACCAAATTACGAATGGTCGTCTCTGGGCTGGTGAGATTTGTGTTGGGTTCGTTATAGGTTCCGCCCATCACTTCCACCCGGCCCTGCGCCAGAAACCGGCGCAGGTCGGCGCGGTCCTGCGGATGGGTGTCCCAGTAGGGCTTGAGGTAGTCGACTTCGGCCAGCACGAACTTGTAGTCGGGATCGCGGCGCGCCATCTCGAGATGGGCGTGCACCAGCTCGAACCCATTGGTCTGACGGGCGCGCCCGGGAGGTTCTTCGTGCCACTGGCTGGTGTAGGCCCCCTGGGTGTTCCACCACACCGGGTCGTAGTGGAAGTGGCTGACCATGAACATCGTCCAGCCCGGCTCGGCCACGGTGAACGTGAATGTGCAGGCTGCGCCGGCGGGATCCGCCCAGACCCGCGCATCCCGCCGTTGTCCCACGACGGGGTCCTCGAGCACAACCGACACCTCGAGGATTTCGGCCCCCACCGCGGCGAGGGCCTGTCCGCTCAGGCCGGCACCGTCGACACGGATTGATGTCGGCTCGGTGCACTCGGCGATCGTGACGCGGACCAGCTGCAGTGGGGCATCCGGCGGGCCCACGAAAAGTTCGGTCGATTCCGCCGAAACCACCTGCATGACCGCACCCTACGGCGCCGTGGCGACTCGACAAAGCTATTTGGCAACCCTTTGGCGGCCCTTGAGCGGCCCTTTGGCACAGCATGTCGGCCGTCGAATGCTGCCCGTGTTCGCTACGTTGATCAACCGTGGCGGATGTGAGCGACATCGATCCGTGCTACGCAACGATCTCTGAGCTTTCGCACGCCTTCGCGACTCGGGCGCTCTCTCCGGTGGAGGTCACCAGAGCGCACCTGCAACGCATCGACCGGCTCAATCCCGTGCTGCACCCATATATGACGGTGCTGGCCGACAGCGCACTCGATGAGGCGAGACAAGCCGAGGAACAGATCGCACGCGGCAACCACCGCGGCCGGCTGCATGGTGTTCCGATTGCCGTGAAGGATCTCTGTTTTACCCAGGGGATCCCAACCACCGCGGGCATGGCGATCCATCGGGATTTCAGACCCAGCTACGACGCAACGGTGGTTTCCCGTTTGCGGCGGGCCGGAGCGGTGCTGCTGGGGAAGCTGCATTTGTGCGAGGCCGCCGGCGCCGAGTACCACCCGGATTTCCCGGCGGTGGTGAACCCGTGGAGCGCCGAGCGCTGGGCCGGAGCGTCGTCCAGCGGCTCGGCCGTGGCCACCGTCACCGGGTTGTGCACGGCCAGCCTCGGCAGCGACACCGGCGGGTCGATTCGCAATCCGTGCACGATGACCGGAGCCACCGGCCTCAAGCCGACCTGGGGACGCGTCAGCGTCCACGGTGTGTTCGCGATGGCGCCGTCACTGGACACCATCGGACCGATGGCGCGAAACGCCGAGGACACCGGCCATGTGTTGCGGGCGATCGCCGGTGCCGACCCGCAGGATCCAACCGCCGCCAGAGTTGGGGTGCCCGAGTACGTGACGGGTTCACCCGAGGTTCGCACCGTGCGGATCGGGTTCGATCCGGAGTACGCGCTCGGCGGGGTCGAGCCCGATGTGGCGCGGGTCCTCCGCACCGCGCTGCGCGTGCTGGCGGACCTCGGCGCGGACATTCGCGAGGTGTCGCTGCCGTCGACCGCGGCGCTGGCGGCCGGGTGGGGGGCCTATGTGGGAGCCCAAATCGCCGTCGTGCACGAACGGACCTATCCGTCCCGATCCGCGGAGTACGGCCCATTCGCAAGCCAGCTCCTGGACGCCGGTCACGCGGTGTCCGGCATGGAGATCGCCCGCATCCAGCGCGAGCGAAACCTGTTCGCCGGGAGACTGGCGACGCTGTTCGAGGATGTCGACTTGCTCGTCGCGCCCGTCTTGCCGCTGGCGAACCTGACCCTCGATCGGTTCAGGGAGCTGTTGTTCAATCCCGAGACTCTGCCGGACTTGCTGCGCTTCACCGGACCGTTCAACTTCTCCGGCAGCCCGACGATCACCCTGCCCGGCGGCTTCGATTCCCACGGCGGACCGATCGGTTTCCAATTCGTGGCTCGACACTTCGATGAACCGCTGCTGATCCGGGCCGGGCGAGCCTTTCAAAGCGCCACCGACTGGCATCTTCGCCGCCCACCCGTGCAATGAGCCTCGTGCCGCCGCGACGCGGGCGTCGCGGCGGTGGGTAGAAATGAGGCGTGCGCACCAGCAGCGGCGTTGCGCGCCGCGAGACGACTACCGGCGACGTCGAACTGTTCTACGAAGAACTGGGCGACCCGAGCGGTCAGCCGGTGCTGCTCATCATGGGTTTGGGCGCCCAGCTGCCGATGTGGCCGGACGAATTCTGCGCCCGCCTCGTCGCGGCCGGTTACCGCGTCATCCGATTCGATCATCGCGACACCGGCCTGTCGGCCAAGATGCGCGGGATGCGCGCACCGGGCTCGGTCTACCGGCGGATAGGGCGCTACCTGCTGGGCCGGCCCAGCCCGGTTCCCTACACCCTGCTCGACATGACCGAGGACGTTGCGGCCCTGCTGGACCACTTGTCCATCGCCCGGGCACACGTGGTGGGGGCGTCACTGGGCGGCATGATCGCCCAGATCCTGGCCGCCGATCAGCCTCAGCGAGTGGCGTCGTTGGGAATCATCATGTCGACCACCGGAAAGGCGTTCTCGGCGCCACCGGCGTGGCGGGTCATCAAGCTGGCGTTCGGCCAGCCGGGCCCGAACGCGTCTGCCGAAGAGAAGCTGGCTTTCGAGGTGCGCAACGTCGCCGTGTTCAACGGGCCCAACTTTTTGCCGCCTCAAAGCGACCTGCGCCAGCGCGTGCGGCTACTCGCCAACCGCTGCGACTACCCGCCAGGCATGCTGCGCCAGTTTGATGCCGTGCTGGGCACCGGCAGCCTGCTCGGGTACAGCAAGGCGATCACTGCACCGACGGTGGTGCTGCATGGTTCGGCAGACCCGATGGTGCGGCTGCGCAACGGGCGGGCGGTCGCCGCGGCGATCCCGGACGCACGCTTCGTCGTGGTCGACGGAATGGGCCATGATCTCCCCCATCCGGTATGGCGCCCAATATTGGAAACCCTTACCGAAAACTTCTCGCGAGCCGTGCCGCCGCACGTGTAATGATTGCGAAATTCCGGCCGGATTTTCGCAATGGAGGCACGCTCGGTGAGCATTACCCAACGCGTGAATGGACTCACAACAATTGTGACTTGACACTGTCGATTTGGCACACTGCTCAAATGACTACTACCAAACACCGTGAGGTGGCCAAGCTGGACCGGGTGCCGTTGCCGGTCGAAGCGGCCCGGGTAGCCGTCACTGGTTGGCAGGTCACCCGCACCGCGGCTCGCTTCGTCACGAAGCTGCCGGGGAAGGGATCCGCCTCGTCCTGGCAGCAGAAGATCATCAAGGAGATCCCGCAGACGTTCGCCGACCTGGGCCCGACCTACGTCAAGTTCGGTCAGATCATCGCGTCCAGCCCGGGAGCGTTCGGGGAGTCACTGTCGCGGGAATTCCGCGGACTGCTGGACCGGGTGCCGCCGGCCGATACCGACCAGGTGCACAAGCTGTTCGTCGAGGAGCTCGGCGCCGAACCGGCCGAACTGTTCGCCGCTTTCGAAGAAGAGCCCTTCGCGTCGGCCTCCATCGCGCAGGTCCACTACGCGACGCTCAAGACCGGCGAGGAGGTGGTGGTCAAGATCCAGCGCCCGGGCATCCGCCGCCGGGTGGCCGCCGATCTGCAAATCCTGCAGCGCTTTGCTCAGGCCGTCGAACTGGCGAAATTGGGCCGTCGGCTCTCGGCTCAGGATGTTGTCGCCGACTTCTCCGACAACCTCGCCGAGGAGCTGGATTTTCGTCTCGAGGCGCAGTCGATGGATGCCTGGGTCGCACACCTGCACGCGTCCCCGCTGGGCCGCAACATCCGGGTGCCACAGGTGCACTGGAACTTCACCAGCGAACGGGTACTGACGATGGAGCGGGTGCACGGCATCCGCATCGACAATGTCGCCGCCATCCGCAAGGCCGGCTTCGACGGCACCGAGTTGGTCAAAGCGCTGCTGTTCAGCGTGTTCGAGGGCGGGCTGCGACACGGCCTGTTCCACGGCGACCTGCACGCGGGCAACCTCTACGTGGACGAGGAAGGCCGCATCGTCTTCTTCGATTTCGGCATCATGGGCCGCATCGATCCGCGCACCCGATGGCTGCTGCGTGAGCTGGTGTACGCGCTGCTGGTGAAGAAGGACCACGCCGCGGCCGGCAAGATCGTGGTGCTGATGGGCGCCGTCGGGACGATGAAGCCCGAGGCGCAGGCCGCCAAGGATCTGGAGAAATTCGCCACGCCGCTGACGATGCAGTCGCTGGGAGACATGTCCTACGCCGACATCGGTCGTCAGCTCTCGGTGCTGGCCGACGCCTACGACGTCAAGCTGCCTCGCGAGCTGGTGCTGATCGGCAAGCAGTTCCTCTACGTCGAGCGGTACATGAAGCTGCTGGCTCCGAAGTGGCAGATGATGTCCGATCCGCAGCTGACCGGTTACTTCGCCAATTTCATGGTCGAGGTGAGCCGCGAGCATCAGGGCGGCTCCAGCGACGCCAGCGGCGATGCCAGCGACGTCGAGGCGTAGCGAATCGCGATGCAGATCCGCACCGGCTATGCCCAATCAGGGGTCGGATCGGGGGCCACGTCCGAGCGGCGGCCCGCCGGTGATCTGAAGCTGTACTACGAGGACATGGGCGACATCAACGCACCGCCCGTCCTGCTGATCATGGGCCTCGGCGCCCAGCTGTTGCTGTGGCGCACCGGGTTTTGCCAGAAGCTGGTCGACCAGGGCCTGCGTGTCATCCGCTACGACAACCGCGATGTCGGCCTGTCCACCAAGATGGAGCAGCCCGGCGCCAGGCAACCCCTGATGCCGCAGTTGATCCGGTCCTGGCTGGGCCGGCGCAGCCAAACGCCGTACACGCTGGAAGACATGGCCGACGATGCGGCGGCGCTGCTGGACCACCTCGACATCGAGCGGGCCCACATTGTCGGGGCCTCGATGGGTGGCATGATCGCCCAGATCTTCGCCGCGCGATTTGCCGAGCGGACCAACTCGCTGGCGGTCATCTTCTCCAGCAACAATCGCCCGTTTCTGCCGCCGCCGGCACCCCGGGCCTTGCTCGCGGTGCTCAAGGGCCCGCCCCCGGGCTCGCCGCGCGACGTGATCATCGACAACGTCGTGCGGGTCACCAGGATCACCGGCAGTCCGGGTTACCAACCGACCGAGGAGTGGATTCGCGCTGACGCCGCGGAGAACTACGACCGCAGCTACTACCCGTGGGGCATCCCCCGACAGTTCAGCGCGGTCCTGGGCAGTGGCAGCCTGTTGGGCTACAACCGCCGGACCGTGGCACCCACCGTGGTGATCCACGGACGCGCCGACAAGCTGATGCGCCCCTTCGGCGGGCGGGCGGTCGCCAAAGCCATCAACGGCGCCCGGATGGTGGAATTCGACGGGATGGGCCATGACCTGCCACGGCAACTGTGGGACCAGGTGATCGGCGTCCTCACGAGCAACTTCGAGCAGGCCAAATAGCCCGTAATAGGGCGCCCGGTATCTGATAGGGCTTTCTCGCGACCGGTTTCGGTGATTGCCGCCGAGCGGTACCGTTGGCGCAGGAGGTTGCGCCAAATGGCCGAACTGAAACCGTATTTTGAAGACTCCCAAGCGACATACGACATTTCAGACGAATTCTTCGGCCTGTTCTTGGACCCCACCTGGGTATATACCTGCGCCTACTTCGAGCGCGACGACATGACCCTCGAAGAAGCTCAATTGGCGAAACTCGATTTGGCGTTGGACAAGCTGCACCTCGAGCCCGGGATGACCCTGCTCGACGTCGGCTGCGGCTGGGGCGGTGCGCTGGTCCGGGCGGTCGAGAAATATGACGTCAACGTCATCGGTCTTACCCTCAGCCGCAACCACTGCCAGCGCAGCCAGGACCGGCTGGCCGCGCTCGGCACGCACCGGCGGGCCGAGGCGCGGCTGCAGGGCTGGGAAGAGTTCGACGAGAAGGTGGACCGGATCGTCTCATTCGAGGCGTTCGATGCCTTCCGAAAAGAACGCTATGGCGCATTTTTCCAGCGCTCCTACGACATCCTCCCCGCCGGCGGCAGCCTGCTGTTGCACAGCCTGTTCACCTACGACCGCAGGTGGCTACACGAACAGGGCATAGCCCTGACCATGAGCGATCTGCGGTTCCTCAAGTTCCTCCGGGAGTCGATCTTCCCGGGCGGCGAGGTGCCGTCCGAATCCGACATCGTCGACAATGCCCAGGCCGCCGGTTTCGCCGTCGAACAGATCCAACTCATGCAGCAGCACTATGCGCACACTCTGGACATCTGGGCCGCCAACCTGGCCGCCGCCCGCGATCGGGCCATCGCCGTGCAGTCCGAACAGGTCTATGACAACTTCATGCACTACCTCACCGGATGCGCCGAGCGATTCCGTCGCGGCCTCGTCAACGTGGGCCAGTTCACCCTGACGAAATAGCGGCGAAGGAGGCGCTTAGCACACTGGTTCGCGGTTTCGTGTGTCCACCCCCGAATCGGATAACATGCCCCCCAGAACGTTAGGGGGACGTTTCCGGTGCCAATGCGCGCACCGCAGGGTCGGTTTCGCCCCGGAAAGGCATCAGGGTCATGGCCAAAGAGCTAAAGCCGCATTTCGATGACGTACAGGCGCATTACGACCTATCCGACGATTTCTTCCGGCTTTTTCTGGACCCCACCCAGACCTACAGCTGCGCCTACTTCGAGCGCGACGACATGACGCTGGAAGAGGCGCAGATCGCCAAGATCGACCTGGCGCTGGGCAAGCTGGGTTTGGAGCCCGGCATGACACTGCTGGACGTCGGCTGCGGCTGGGGCGCCACCATGCGCCGCGCGATCGAGAAATACGACGTCAACGTCGTCGGCCTGACCCTGTCCAAGAACCAGGCCGCCCACGTGCAGAAATCGTTCGACCAGCTGGACACCGCACGCACCCGGCGGGTGCTACTGGAGGGCTGGGAGCAGTTCGACGAGCCCGTCGACCGCATCGTCTCGATCGGCGCGTTCGAACACTTCGGTCACGACCGCTACGACGACTTCTTCACCCTGGCCCACAACATCCTGCCCAGCGACGGGGTGATGCTGCTGCACACGATCACGGGGCTGACCTTCCAGCAAGCCACCGACCGCGGCATGCCATTGACGTTCGAGATAGCCCGGTTCATCAAGTTCATCGTGACCGAGATCTTCCCGGGCGGGCGGTTGCCGTCGATCGAGAAGGTGGCCGACCACTCGTCGAAGGCGGGCTTCACGCTGACCCGCCGCCAGTCGCTGCAGCCGCACTACGCCAGGACCCTGGATCTGTGGGCCCAAGCCCTGCAAGCCCACCGGGACGAGGCCATCGAGGTTCAGTCCGAAGAAGTCTATGAGCGCTACATGAAATACCTGACCGGCTGCGCCGACGGCTTCCGCGTCGGTTACATCGACGTCAACCAGTTCACCCTGGAGAAGTCGTGAATCGTCGCGGTCCGATTCGGATCGACGCGGACCAGCGGGAACGCCGTCAGATGCATAGGAAACGCGTCGCCGCGTGTAGGGTGCCGGGGAATGGCCACCTCGTGAGGGTGTCGGTCCCGATCGGGAGGACAAATGTCTGGTAAAGCAGTAGCCGCTTCGCGTAAGCGGTCCAATCTCGACGATGTTCAGGCTCATTACGACCTGTCCAACGAGTTTTTTGCGCTGTTCGTGGACCCCACCAGGACCTACAGCTGCGCCTACTTCCCGCGCGAGGGCATGACCTTGCAGGAAGCACAGATCGCCAAGATCGATCTGACGCTGGACAAGCTGGGACTGAAGCCCGGGATGACGTTGCTCGACATCGGTTGCGGCTGGGGTTCGGTGCTCAAGCGGGCCGTCGAGAAGTACGACGTCAACGTCGTCGGGCTGACCCTGTCCAAGAACCAGCACGCGTACTGCCAGCAGGTACTCGACGAGGTCGACACCAATCGCTCCCACCGGGTCCTGCTGCGCGACTGGGCGGAATTCGATGAGCCGGTTGACCGCATCGTCACCATCGAAGCGTTGGAGCACTTCGGCTTCCACCGCTACGACGACTTCTTCAAGTTCAGCTACCAGGCCCTGCCCGCCGACGGTGTGATGCTGCTGCACGCGATCACCGGGTTGCACCCCAAGCAGGTCATGGAGCGCGGCATCCCGTTGACCATGGAGATGGCCAAGTTCATCCGGTTCATCGTGACCGACATCTTCCCGGGTGGACGGTTGCCGATGATCGAGACCGTCGAGGAACACGCGGACAAGGTGGGATTCAAGGTGACCCGCCGGCAGTCGCTGCAACTCGACTTCGCCAAGACACTGGACTTCTGGTCCGAGGCCTTGGAGGCGCGCAGGGACGAAGCGATCAAGATCCAGTCAGAAGAGGTCTACGAGAGGTACATGAAGTACCTGACCGGCTGCGCCCGCGCATTCCGGATCGGCTACATCGACTGCAACCAGTTCACTCTGGCCAAGTAGACTTTCCTGCCACAGTAAGGGGTACGGGCGCGGGCTAACCTTCCGCGCCGCCAGTTAATGCGAGAATCCCGTACGGGCGCATAGTCAGGGCGAGGCTTCGCGGGTGCGTCGGAGCTGCGAAACATCAGGAGAACAGGACGACAATGGCTGAAAATCCGCCGACACCAACGAAGACGCGGACGCGCTCGGAAGACATCCAGGCGCACTACGACGTCTCCGATGATTTCTTCGCCCTGTTCCAGGACCCCACCCGGATCTACAGCTGCGCCTACTTCGAGCCGCCGGAGCTCACCCTCGAAGAAGCCCAGTACGCCAAGATCGACCTCAACCTTGACAAGCTGGACCTCAAGCCGGGCATGACCCTGCTGGACATCGGCTGCGGCTGGGGCACCACCATGAAGCGCGCGGTCGAGCGGTTCGATGTCAACGTGATCGGCCTGACGCTGTCCAAGAATCAGCACGCCCGCTGCGAGAGTGTGCTGGGCGAGATCGACACCAACCGCTCACGGCAGGTGCGGCTGCACGGCTGGGAAGACTTCAACGAGCCAGTCGACCGTATCGTCTCGATCGAGGCCTTCGAGCACTTCGGCCACGAGAACTACGACGACTTCTTCAAACGATGCTTCGACATCATGCCCGAGGACGGCCGGATGACCGTCCAGAGCAGCGTCAGCTACCACCCCTTCGAGATGGCCGCCCGCGGCAAGAAGCTGACCTTCGAGACGGCGCGCTTCATCAAGTTCATCGTGACCGAGATCTTTCCGGGCGGTCGGTTGCCGTCGACGGGGATGATGGTCGAACACGGCGAGAAGGCCGGTTTCATCGTCCCCGAGCCGCTTTCGCTGCGCCCCCACTACATCAAGACGCTGCGGATCTGGGGCGACAACCTCGAGGCCAACAAGGAAAGGGCCATCGAGGTCACCTCCGAAGAGGTTTACAACCGCTACATCAAGTATCTGCGCGGCTGCGAACACTACTTCACCGACGAGATGCTGGACTGCAGCCTGGTGACCTACCTCAAACCGGGTGCGGTTAGCGCCTAATTTCTGCGTACCCGGGCGCGGGTGTCGGATTGCCGCCACCTTGTTCGTCAAAAGGGTAGAGAGTGAGACAACGGGTTTCGCTCGCTATCCGGAGGTGACCGCAAATGCACTACTTCGCCTTGTTGATCAGCAAGGAGCGCGACCGCACGCCCAGCGAGGGGGCGGCCGAGATGGCGGCCTACGAAGCGTTCCATGCCCAGGCCGCCTCGGCGATCCGCGGCGGCGACGCACTACTGCCCGCCGCTGATGCCGCGCAGATCACCGGGGGCCCGAATGCGCCGGTCATTACCGACGGCCCGTTCGCCGAAGGCGCCGAGGTCGCGGGCGGATACTACGTATTCGAAGCCGAGAACCTCGATGAGGTACTCGAACTGGCCCGTGCTATCCCGGCCGCCAAGTACGGTGCGGTTGAGGTGTGGCCGATGGCCGGGCCGGGTCTGCCCACACAGCCACTGCAGGGCAGCAATTGGATTGCGCTGTTGCTCGAGCCGCCCGAGCGAGCGGTCGCGCCCGGCACCCCGGAGTGGGAGGCAATGGCCGCACAGCACCAGCAGTTCGGCGCGGCGGCCAGCGAGCACATCAAGGCCGGCGCCGGCCTGCATCCGCCGTCCACCGCGACCACGGTGCGGGTGCGCGATGGCCAGGTTCTCATCACCGACGGCCCGTATGTCGAAGGTGCCGAGGTCGCCAATGGCTACTACGTGCTCAGCGCCGCCGACCGGGACGAGGCCGTCAAGTTGGCCTCGATGATCCCCGCCTCGACCGTGCTGGTGCGAGAACTGGCCGGCGTTTCGGGCCTCTAGCCTCAGACGTCACGAATGGCCAACCTGGACGGCGTCTTCCGCCGGGAGTGGGGATCTGCCGTCGCCGCGCTGGCGCGGTGGTCCGGCGACCTCACCATCGCTGAGGACGCCGTCCAGGAAGCCTGTGCCGAGGCGCTGCGCGCCTGGCCCCGGGACGGCGTACCCGACAGTCCCGGCGGCTGGCTGGTCACGGTGGCGCGCAACCGCGCGCGAGACCGGCTCCGACGCGAATCCGCTCGTCCCGCGAAAGAATTGGCCTACGTCGTGAACGACATCGGTGCTATCCGGGCGCGAACCGAACACAGCGACCCACATCCGGTTCGCGACGATGAGCTGCGCATGATGTTCACCTGCGCGCACCCGGCACTGGACCGCCAATCGCAACTGGCACTGACGCTGCGGTTGGTGTCCGGGTTGACCGTCACCGAGATCGCCCGGGCACTATTGCAGACCGATGCGGCCATCGGTCAGCGCATCACCCGCGCCAAGAACAAGATCCGCCATGCCAACATCCCGCTGCGGGTGCCGCCCGCGGAACTGTTGCCCGAACGCACACCTCACGTACTGGGCTGCATCTACTCGGTGTTCACCGAGGGGTATTGGGCGACGGCAGGCCCGTCGGCGATTCGCGACGAGCTCTGCGATGAGGGGGTCCGGCTGACGCAAGAGCTGTGCGCGCTGATGCCGCAGGAGCCGGAGACGCATGCCCTGGCGGCGCTGGTGTTACTGCATGATTCACGACGGGCGACGCGGGTGGACGAGGCCGGGGCCCTGGTGCCCCTCGACGAGCAAGACCGGTCCCGATGGGATCACGGCCGCATCGCCCGTGGACTGGACCGGCTGCGGCGGGCCAGCGGATCCAGGGGACCCTATCTACCGCAAGCGGTGATCGCCGCATTGCATGCGACCGCGCCGTCCTGGGAGCACACCGACTGGACCACCATCTGCGCGGCATATGACCGGCTGTTGCAGCTGACGGACTCGCCGGTGGTGCTAGCCAACCGCGCGCTGGCGGTGGGTTTCCGCGATGGTCCCGACGCCGGCCTGGCCGCGCTGGAAGAAGTTGCCCACGACCCGCGGCTGAGCCACTCGAACCTGGTTGCGTCGGCGCGGGCCGACCTGTTGCGACGCGCCGGACGAGGCGCCGAGGCGCTCCGGTGGTATCGAGTTGCGCTGGACTCCAACGGCTCCGAACCGAGCCGCGGGTTCCTGCAACGGCGCATCGCCGAATGTCAGGGGTAGACCTACCCGCCGAGCAGACACATAATCGCATCGCCTCGGCGATTTGGGTGCGATTTTGTGTCTGCTCGCGAGGAGGCGCGAGGGGTTAGGCCTCGGTGAAGTTCCGGGTGACCGACGGGTCGACCGGGATGCCCGGACCCGTGGTCGTCGACACGGTGATCTTCTTCAGGTAGCGGCCCTTGGACGCCGACGGCTTGAGCCGCAGCACCTCATCGATAGCGGCGCCGTAGTTCTCCGCCAGCTTGTTCTCTTCGAAGGACGCCTTGCCAATGACGAAGTGCAGGTTGGCCTGCTTGTCCACCCGGAAGTTGATCTTGCCGCCCTTGATGTCGGCGACGGCCTTGGCGACGTCGGGAGTGACGGTGCCGGTCTTGGGGTTGGGCATCAGACCGCGCGGGCCCAGCACGCGGGCAATGCGCCCAACTTTCGCCATCTGGTCAGGCGTCGCGATCGCGGCGTCGAAGTCCAGGAAGCCGCCCTGGATCTTCTCGATCAGGTCGTCGCTGCCGACGACGTCGGCTCCAGCGGCGACGGCAGCGTCAGCCTTCTCACCCACCGCGAACACCGCGACACGGGCCGTCTTACCGGTGCCGTGCGGCAGGTTGACGGTGCCACGCACCATCTGGTCGGCCTTACGCGGGTCGACACCAAGCCGGATGGCCACCTCGACGGTCGCATCCTGCTTGGTCGATGAGGTCTCCTTGGCCAGCTTGGCGGCCTGCAGGGGGGTGTAGAGGTTGCTGCGGTCCACCTTCTCGGCCGCGGCGCGGTATGCCTTGCTGTTCTTGCTCATGTGTTATCCAATCCGATGTTGGGTCGTGGTTATCAAGCAGGCCGAAGCTGGCCCTCCCACGGGTCTTGATTTGTCGGTGCTGCAAACCTATTCGACGGTGATGCCCATCGACCGGGCGGTGCCGGCGATGATCTTGGCAGCGGCGTCGATGTCGTTGGCGTTGAGGTCCGTCTTCTTGGTCTCGGCGATTTCGCGAACCTGATCCCAGGTGACCTTGGCGACCTTGGTCTTGTGCGGCTCCGCGGAGCCCTTGGCCACGCCCGCGGCCTTGAGCAGCAGCTTGGCGGCCGGCGGCGTCTTCAGCGCGAACGTGAAGCTACGGTCCTCATAGACCGTGATCTCCACCGGAATAACGTTGCCACGCTGGCTTTCCGTCGCGGCGTTGTACGCCTTGCAGAACTCCATGATGTTGACGCCGTGCTGGCCCAACGCGGGGCCGACTGGCGGTGCCGGGTTGGCCTGCCCAGCTACGATCTGCAGCTTGATCAGACCGGCGACTTTCTTCTTCGGGGCCATGACGTCTCGATTGTTCCTTCCCTGATTAAAGACCTGGTTTGCCCAGTTAGATCTTGGAGACCTGGTTAAAGGTCAATTCCACCGGTGTTTCCCGGCCGAAGATGGAGACCAGCACCTTGAGCTTCTGCTGCTCCGCGTTGACCTCGTTGATTGTCGCCGGCAGGGTGGCAAACGGTCCGTCCATGACGGTGACCGATTCGCCGACTTCGTAGTCGACCTCGAGCACCGGGCGTTCCAAGCCGCCCGCTTCGGCGACGGCGGCGGTGCTGGCGGCCTTGGCGGTCTTCTTCGCGGCACCCCGCGGCAAGAGGAACTTCACCACGTCGTCAAGGGTGAGCGCCGACGGACGCGAGGTCGCACCGACGAACCCGGTGACTCCGGGCGTGTTGCGTACCGCGGCCCAGGAATCATCGGTCAGGTCCATGCGCACCAGGATGTAGCCGGGCAGCACCTTGCGGTTGACCTGCTTGCGCTGGCCGTTCTTGATCTCGGTCACCTCTTCGGTGGGCACTTCCACCTGGAAGATGTAGTCGCCGACGTCAAGGTTCTGCACACGGGTTTCGAGGTTGGCTTTGACCTTGTTCTCGTAGCCCGCGTAGGAGTGCACGACGTACCACTCGCCGGGCTTACTGCGCAGCTCCGCTTTGAGCGCAACGGCCGGGTCGACCTCTTCAGCCGGGACCTCTACGTCCGCAGGGATACCGGGCTCTTGCAGGTCGACCGCCTCACCCGCGGACGTGTCACCGTCGAAGGTAGTCACGGTCTTCAGTCCTCTCTATCACTTCGAAGTCTCAGCCGAACACCAACAGCATGAGCTTGCTCAAGCCCAAATCGGCGCTGCCGACCAGCGCCACCATGAAGGCCAGAAACACCAGCACCACTGACGTGTAGGTGAGCATCTGCTTGCGGTTGGGCCAGATCACCTTCCGCATCTCGGCTACAACCTGCTTCAGGTAGTTGTAGACGAATACGAACGGGCTAGCGGCCCGCGCCGCCGGCTTGCTGGCCGTCTTCGGCTTCTTGGCCTTGGCAGCCTTCGACGTTTCCTTTTTGGCGTCCTTTTTGGCACCTTCCTCGGACGCCTGGGCCTCGGTCGATGACTGCTCGTCGTCGGCGTCTTCGGCTGCCGTCGCGCGCTGCCTGGACCGCTTGCCGGTCGGGCGTTGGGGCCGCACCGCCGATTTGGTTACCAGCGCAGTCCGGCCACCGCTGGCGCGGTCGTCCTCAGTTGCGCCGCCGTCACTCGTGGCGTCGTTGGCAGCGTCGCCCTCGTCGCTCACCGCGTGCTCCTTTGTTCGCTAACTGTCCCGCCGGCCGTCCCGCCGGCACCGTGGGGGACCCTCCCAGTGTCCAGCATGGCACGTTACCTATGGTCCGTCTCCTACTCAGGCCATCGGGACCTGCATCGTCGTCGGACGTCTTGCCTTCAGCAGGGGCGACAGGACTTGAACCTGCAACCTGCGGTTTTGGAGACCGCTGCTCTGCCAGTTGAGCTACGCCCCTTCGCGGTTGGCGGGCCAACCAGCTTGTGCTCGGGGCTTACATGACACGCGCGCCCTCCGGTCGGCGATCGCGAACCGACGGACAGCGCGCTGATGTTGGGAAAACCCCGAGGTCCAAGTGTACATCGGCACAGGAGTCAGATACTAATTACGCGGTTCTGATGACCTGCCCGGATTCTTTGTCCCATTTGAGCTGGACGGAGTTGTCACCCTCGTGCCCCATCAGCGTGGTGTATGCCTCCAGAACCAGCTCACCGTCGTGGTTGATACACGTGTTCTTGGTGACGACGATGTCGGCGCCAAAACGCTCGTCCACCGAATGCACGTCCATGCGGGCAAAGAGCTTGTCGCCCGCACACACCGGTTTGACGAAGATGAACTTCTGGTCGACCTGGACGATCTGCATCGTCTCCATACCCACGTCGACATTCCTGAAGAAATCGTTCTGGACAAGTTTGGCAAAGATCGACACGAAGGTTATCGGTGCAACGATGCCCCGGTAGCCCAGTTCGGCTGCCGCGGCCTCATCGAAACTGGCCGGATCATCGCACTTGATCGATAACGCGAATTGGCGAACTTGCTCGCGGCCCACCTCGAAGTAGTCCGGATATTGCCAAGTCATCCCGCGGATGTCAGTCTTCAGAGCCATGAACTGCCTGCCTACGCCAGCTTCGCCGACGCGATGGCCCGACCGAAGATTTTCTTGCCATTAGCCATTGCCGTCAGGGCAATCGTCACCGACTTGGTTTCCGGATCCACCGACTTGACCCGGCCGCTGAAGACCAGCTCGGCACCCTTGCCGTCGTTGGGTACGGGCGCCACGGCCGTGAAACGCACGTTGTATTCGGTCACCGCGCCCGGGTCCCCGACCCAGGACGTGACATAGCCGCCGCCGATACCCATCGTCAGCATGCCGTGGGCGATCGCGGTGTCCAAGCCCACTACCTTGGCGATCTCGTCGTCCCAGTGGATCGGGTTCAGGTCGCCCGAAACACCGGCATAGTTCACCAGATCCTGACGGGTGAGCGGATAGGTCTTCTCCGGAAGCTGGTCTCCGACCTTGACCGAGTTGAACTCACGCAGTGGCATCAGAAAATCCTTCTTCCCCATCCTCGCCGGCACGGCCCGCGAGGGTCGTGTAGGTCTCTTGTACGACGTCACCGGCTTCGTTGGTGATGATGTTCTTGGTCACGATGATCTCAGTGCCATGCGCCCGCCGCATCGAATCCACGTATACGTCGCAGTAGAGCTTGGCGCCGGCGACGATTGGCTTGGCGAACTTCAACACTTGGTCGACCTGGACGATCTGCTGGTCGCTGACCTCGATGTTCGCATACTTGAAAAACTCCGACTGCGCCTTGTACCCAAACACGCTGATGAACGTCAACGGAGCCAACAAACCCTTATATCCGAGGTCCGCGGCCGCCCCTTCCTCAAAGAACGACGCGTCGTCGTTCAGGACAGCCTCGGCATACTCGCGGATCTTTTCCCGCTCCACCACATAATGGTCGGGATACCGGAAATGCATCCCGACGATGTCTTCGGTCAAGGCCACGGCTCTAAAACCTACCTAATCACCGCAAACGACTCGTCCAGCACGGCCGGTTAACGCGTTTCGCGGTGCGCCTGGTGCGAACCGCAGTTACGGCAGAACTTCTTCAGTTCCAGCCGGTCCGGGTCGTTACGACGGTTCTTCTTGGTGATGTAGTTGCGGTGCTTGCACACCTCGCATGCCAAGGTGATCTTCGGCCGGACATCGGTACTTGAAGCCATGGCGGTTTCTCTCTCAAATCTCTGTCAAAAATCTCGTTGTTGTGTTGTAGCGATGGCCGGACTCGAACCGGCGACCTAACGATTATGAGTCGTTCGCTCTAACCGACTGAGCTACATCGCCTCTGACCCAACCCGACTTGGGTCGGGGCCGCCCGCCTGCTCGGCGTCCGCCGAGCCCCCTAACGGAATCGAACCGTTGACCTTTTCCTTACCATGGAAACGCTCTACCGACTGAGCTAAGGGGGCCGTGCACCCGAGGCGACCGGTCGTGCCACGGGCAAAAAAGAGGGTACAACCTGCCCCGTGGCCTAACCAAACCACGAGCAAGATCGCGTGCGTCGCCCACCGATCTTCCCATCATCGCCGGAGGGTCGCGCACCACTGGGATCAGCCGCTACGGCCGCCTTTGTGCGGATCCCAGACGCTGAGATCGCTGAACTCGTCGTACTCGTCGTCGCCACCACCGTTCTCGCCGGCCTCGGCGAGAAGGGTTCGTAGTGCGAGGTGGACGACCTCTCGCGGACCCGCCAGACGGTAGCGACGGATCGCTTCTTGGACCAGATCGTCGTCAATCTCGATCTCGACCTTCTTCAGCATGGGCCAACAATACCCACCGGGATGTGATGAGGAGCGACCAGTAGAACCCAGAGAAGCCAAAGGGCCCCGCCGGAATTGGACCTGTAACCGCGCGGATCTAGGCTGAAGGCGTGTCAGATTCGGATCGGTTGTACTTCCGGCAGCTGCTTTCCGGCCGCGACTTCGCCGTCAACGACATGATCGCCGCGCAAATGCGCAACTTCGCCTACCTGATCGGCGACCACGAGACCGGGGACTGCGTGGTGGTCGACCCCGCCTACGCCGCCGGAGATCTCGTCAACGCGCTGGAAGCCGATGACATGCATTTATCCGGGGTTTTGGTGACCCACCATCATCCCGACCACGTCGGCGGCTCGATGATGGGTTTCGAGCTCAAGGGCCTGGCCGAGCTGCTGGAGCGGGTTAGCGTGCCGGTGCACGTGAACACCCATGAAGCGTTGTGGGTTTCGCGCGTCACCGGCATCCCGATGAGCGACCTGACCACCCACGAGCACCGCGACAAGGTCAGCGTCGGCGATATCGAAATTGAGCTCCTGCACACGCCGGGCCACACCCCGGGCAGTCAGTGTTTCCTGCTCGACGGACGGTTGGTGGCCGGCGACACGCTATTCCTGGAAGGCTGTGGACGGACCGATTTTCCGGGCGGCGACTCCGATGAGATATTCCGCAGCCTGCAACAGCTTGCCGCGCTTCCGGGCGATCCGACGGTGTTCCCCGGGCATTGGTATTCGGCGGAACCGAGCGCGTCGCTGTCGGAGGTCAAGCGTTCCAATTTCGTCTACCGCGCCGCCGATCTGGCCCAGTGGCGCATGCTGATGGGTGGCTGACGGGCCCGCTGGCGTCCGGTTGCCGGGCACCCGCGAGGCGGCCATCGCTCACGTCGCCGCCGATTACACCCACGACAATGCGTGGGACGGCCGTCTACGATCAGGTCAGTTGGAGTTCGCCGCGTAATCGCTGTGGTGGTACAAGCGAAAGGTGCAGTCCATGGGGTGGGGGCAAAGTAATAGCTGGCAAGTGATGGCTGGGAAAGCCGGGTTAGGCAACGTCGAGTCCAGCACCTGGTTGGCCATTGCCGCCTGGGCAGCGCTGGCGGTTGTCGCCGTGGCGCTGATCGTGATGTATCGCCAGATCCAGCGCAACCAGCAGCTGACCTCCGAGCAGGCCAGACCCTACGTATCGATGCTGATGGAGCCGCACATCACGGACTGGCATGTGATCGAGCTGGTGGTCAGGAACTTCGGCCGCACCGCCGCCTACAACGTTCAGTTCTCCTTCCCCCGTCCTCCCACAGTGGCCGAATACGAGAATGCGTCCGACGGCTACGCCGATGTCGTGGAACTGCAGCTGCCCCGCGAGTTGCCGACGCTGGCACCCGGTCAGGAATGGCGGATGGTGTGGGACTCCGCGCTGGACCGCGCCGAAATCGGTCAGGGGGTTGAATCCCGCTTCGAGGGGACGGTGACCTACTACGACCGTCCCGACCAGCCGCGCGGGTGGCGATTCTGGCACCGGCCGCGACGCCAACTGCAAACGCAGGTGGTGCTCGACTGGGAGGCGCTGCCGCCCGTCCAGCGGATCGAGCTGATGACGACCCACGATCTGGCAAAGCGGGAGAAGCAGAAGCTGGAGCTGCTGCGCAGCGTGCTGACCTATTTCCACTACGCGAGCAAGGAGACGCGCCCCGACGTCTTCCGCAGCGAGATCGAGCGGATCAATCGCGCCGTGGCGGAAACCCAGGACCGGTGGCGCACCCGGCAGGTCGACCAGCCCACCGACGTCAGCCTGCGCTGGGGCGATGTCGAAAACGAGCTGGGCAAACACCGCAACCAACAGGTCTGACGGTCCACAACATCCGGTCGCGCGGCACGCCGCCATGGTGATCTGATTCAATCGACGGGCTGCCGTATCGAAGGAGTAACCATGAGCGGGCCGGTCACCTACACCCACGACGACGCCATCGGCGTCATCCGAATGGATGACGGCAAAGTCAACGTGCTGGGCCCGACCATGCAGCAGGCACTCAACGAAGCGATTGACGCCGCCGACCGCGACAACGTCGGGGCGCTGGTGATCGCGGGCAACCATCGAGTGTTCAGCGGCGGCTTCGACCTCAAGGTGCTGACTTCGGGCGAGGCCAAGCCCGCGATCGACATGCTCCGCGGCGGATTCGAGCTGTCCTACCGGCTGTTGTCCTACCCCAAGCCGGTGGTGATCGCCTGCACCGGCCACGCGATCGCGATGGGCGCATTCCTGTTGTGCTCCGGCGACCACCGGGTGGCCGCCCACGCCTACAACATCCAGGCCAACGAGGTCGCGATCGGTATGACGATCCCCTACGCGGCGATGGAGGTGTTGAAGCTGCGGCTGACCCCGTCGGCATACCAGCAAGCCGCCGGGCTAGCCAAGACCTTCTTCGGCGAAACCGCGCTGGCTGGCGGATTCATCGATGAGATCTCGCTTCCCGAGGTGGTGCTCAGCCGCGCTGAAGAAGCCGCGCGCGAATTCGCCGGGCTCAATCAGCAGGCCCACAACGCCACCAAGTTGCGGGCCCGCGCTGAGGCACTCAAGGCCATCCGCGCCGGCATCGACGGGATCGAAGCAGAGTTCGGACTGTAGAAGTCTCCGTCGCCGGCCACCGCGCCGGTTAGCCAAACCGCCGGAACCGGTGCAGGTAGTCGGCCCAGTCCCAGGTCGACAGAAACGCCTCCGCCGCCGCATAGCCCCGCTGGTATAGCTCGTCCAGGCGGGCTCTGCCGATACCGAAATCGAGCACGCCGACGTCGGTCGATGCCACCGCGATCGTGCGGGCGCTGACCCACGGCTGGCTGAGATGGGCTTGATCGTGACCGACCAGCATGGTGGTGAACAGGCTTTCCAGCAGTGCCGACTGCTGCAGGAATCGCAACGGCCGCAATGCGGGAAACGCCTGTTCGATGCCCTCCGCCAGTTTGGGTATCACCGTGATCCCGAAGGTGGGCCAGCGCGGCGGCTTGGTGTCGGTGCGGTCCAGTGAGTCGACCGGAAAGTTCGACAGCACACCGCCGTCGACGAGGGTGGAGCGCAGCCCATCGCTACTGGTCAGCGCGACCGGTGGATAGATGAACGGAATCGCCATCGATGCGCGAACTGCCGATGCCACCGACTGTTCGTCCGGGTCCACCCCGTAGACCCGGCGATAGTCCCACGGCAGCCGCACCAGCTGCGCCCTGGTCACATCCGCCACCGTGATGGCCACCCGGTAGCGCTCTTCGGCCGGCAGCTCGTCGTCATCGAGGGCTAGATCACCAAATGTCGTCACACCGAGGTTCTCGAGTTCGCCGCGGATCCAGTCATATGCGGCGTCGCCGCGGTACATTGCCGAATCTCGCACCAACCCCCACGCGGAACCCAGGATCGGAACCGGTGCCGCGTCACGCCATTTGCTCAGCGGCACCGACAATGCGAGTTCGCGGATCTGGTCGCTGGAGAGCTGGTTACCCTGCGTCCCGGCGGCCGCGATCACCGCCACCACCGATCCGGCCGAGACGCCCGACACCCGATAGGTCTGATAGCCGTCGTCCATGAGCCGGGCGATCGCTCCGACCAGACCCATGAACTTGACGCCGCCCCCGGACAAGACCAGGTCCACGGGCTTGGAACCGTGCTTCATCGACTGACCGCCCGCAGCACCGTTACCCGCGGTTGTCTTCTGCCGAAACCCACTGGTAGGGAAGGAACTTTCCGTCCAGGGTCAACACCACCCGGTCCCCGGTCGGATGGGATTTCTTGTGCATGTCAACGCTGAAGTTGATCGCGCTCATGATGCCGTCGCCGAACTGCTCGTGGATCAGCTCCTTGATGGCACCGCCATAGACCTGAAGCGCCTCGTACAAGCGGTAGATGGTGGGGTCGGTCGGAACCGCGTCGGGCAGCCCGCCACGCATGGGCGGCGCCGCGAGCACCGCAACCACGGACTCGTCCAGGCCCAGCATCTCGACCAGAACCTTGCCCAGCTCGACGGGAATGGGGTGCTGGCCGAGCAATGCCGAGGTGGTCCACAGCACCGGCCGGTCGATGGCATCGGCAAGTTGTTGCCACGTCAACCCGCGCACCAACCGGGCGACGACGATCTCTTCGGTGATCTGGTTTCTGTTCATGGCCCCCAGCATGCCGGTCGGCGACGACGCCGCCTGCCTCAGGTGCTACCGGCAGGACCGCCGCCGCCGGCCCGCCCGGGTGGATCACCAGCGTCCGTAGTGCACGACCTCGGCGAAGGTCCGCCGATTCGGCTTACGGATAGGAACGAGCGGGCGGTCAGCGGGATATCCGACGCCAAGCAGGTAGGCGACCAGGTGGTCATCGGGGACACCGAGGATCGCGCGCGCCTTGTCCTGGTCGCCCACCGAGGAATGACCGGTGCCGATCCCCAAGTCGGTGGCCGCGATCATCATCGCCATCGTCGCCTGACCGACGTCGTACTGGTCTATCACCTTCCTGCGCTCATCCGGCGGGACCGGAATCACCAGGGCGATCGCGGCCGCGGCCGCGGCAATATGGCCGGCGCCCATCCAGACCGTCGAGAGTTCCTGCAGCGCAGACCGTTCGGTGACGATGACAAAGTCCCACGGTTGGCGGTTCTTGGCCGATGGGGCCCGCCACCCGGCCTCGGCGATCCGGTTCAGGTCATCCTCTGACACCGGCTCCGGCAGGTACTGACGCACATTGCGCCGCGCGCAGATCGCATCCCAGGCTTGCATGCAACCCATGCTGCCATCGCCGTGGTCGGGCCGGTCTATCGTGGCGGCCGATGCCCCTTCACCTCCACCGCGCCGAGCGCACCGATCTACTTGCCGATGGCCTCGGCGCGCTCCTGGCTCAACCGCTGGCGGATCCGTTCGCCGAAGAGTTGGTATTGGTTCCGGCACGCGGCGTGGAACGCTGGCTCAGTCAGCGTCTCTCGCACCTGTTGGGACATGCGCCCGGCGGCGGCGACGGGGTGTGTGCGGGTGTGTCCTTCCGTAATCCGCGATCGTTGATCGCCGAGATCACCGGCACCGCCACCGACGATCCCTGGTCACCGGAAGCGATGACCTGGCCCCTGCTGGAAGTCATCGACGGCTCACTGGAAGAACCCTGGTGCGCGACGCTGGCAAGACATCTGGGCCACTTCGACGTCGGGCCTGAGGCCGAGTTACGTCGGGGACGCCGGTATTCGGTGGCGCGCCGCCTGGCCGGACTGTTCGCCTCCTACGCCCGGCAGCGTCCCCGGGTGCTGTCCGATTGGCTCGATGGCGGGCGGGGCGACCTGCATCCCGATCTGAGCTGGCAGGCCGAACTGTGGTGCGCGCTGGTCGCGGTCGTGGGCGCCGATCCCCCACGCCTCCGCCACGAAAAGACCCTCACCGCGCTGCGTGCCCGACCGGCCGGCCTGCCGCCGCGGCTGTCGCTATTCGGTCACACCCGGATGGCGGTCACCGACATCGAGCTGCTGGGCGCGCTGGCCACCCATCACGAACTGCACCTGTGGCTGCCCCACCCCAGTGCGGCCTTGTGGCGCTCGCTGGCCGACCTGCACGGTGTGGTGCCGCGGCGCGCCGACGCCAGCCATCGCCGCGTCGTCCATCCGCTGCTGGCGACCCTCGGGCGGGACCTGCGCGAGCTGCAACGCGGCCTCCCCGCCGATCCAGCGACCGACGAGGCACTCGGCGCCACTACCCGACCGGATACCCTGCTCGGCTGGCTGCAGTCCGACTTGGCCGCCAACCAGGTCCGGCCGGGAAACCGAACGTTGGTCGCCGGCGATCGGTCCATCCAGGTGCACAGCTGCCACGGGCCCGCCCGTCAGATCGACGTGCTGCGTGAGGTCCTGCTCGGCCTGCTCGCCGATGACCCGACGCTGGAACCTCGCGACATCCTGGTGATGTGCCCCGACATCGAAACGTATGCGCCGTTGATCGTCGCGGATTTCGGGCTCGGTGACGTGATGCACGGCGTGCACCCCGCGCATCGGCTTCGGGTACGGCTCGCCGACCGCTCACTGCTGCAAACCAATCCGCTGCTCGGCGTGGCGTCGCAGCTGCTGATGCTGGCCGGTAGCAGGGTCACCGCCAGCGAGGTGCTCAACCTCGCCCAGGCCGCCCCGGTGCGGGCCCGGTTCGGCTTCGCCGACGACCACCTCGAGGACATCACCAGATGGGTCCGGCAGTCGAATATCCGGTGGGGTTTCGACCAGGAGCACCGCAAGCCCTACGGGGTCGACTTCGTGCACAACACTTGGCGTTTCGGCATCGACCGGGTGCTGGCCGGCGTCGCCATGTCGGAAGCGTCGCACGCCTGGATCGACGCGACGCTGCCGCTCGACGATGTCGGCAGCAACCGGGTGGAATTGGCCGGTCGATTCGCCGAATACATCGACCGGCTGCGACAGGTGGTCGATTCGCTCACCGGTACCCGACCGCTGCGGGAGTGGCTGGCCGCGTTGACCAACGGCATCGCCCTGCTGACCCGCGTCGACGAGGGCGACGCCTGGCAGTCCGATCAGATGCAACGCGAGTTCGCCGAGGTATCGCGCACGGCCGGACGGTGGGTCGAGACGATGTTGCGGCTGCCCGACATCCGCGCGCTGCTGCAACGACACCTCGCCGGACGGCCCACCCGCGCCAACTTCCGCACCGGCACCCTGACCGTCTGCACCATGGTTCCGATGCGCTCGGTCCCCCACCGGGTGGTCTGCCTGGTCGGCCTCGACGACGGCGTGTTTCCACGCCAAGGTGTCGTCGACGGCGACGACGTGCTGGCCCGCAGCCCGATGACCGGCGAGCGTGACATCCGTTCGGAGGATCGCCAATTGCTGCTCGACGCGATCGGTGCGGCCACCGAGAACCTGGTCATCACCTATACCGGCGCCAATGAGTATTCGGGTCAGCGCAAGCCACCGGCGGTACCGCTGGCCGAGCTACTCGACACCCTGGACATGACCACAACAGAGCAGGTCCGCGGCCGCGTCGTGGTCGAGCACCCGTTGCAGCCGTTCGACGTTCGCAACGTGACGCGCGGGGCGCTGATGCCCGGCGTGCCGTTCAGCTTCGATCCGACCGTGCTGCGGGCGGCGCGGGCGGCCGCCGGCGAACGCGCACAGCAGCCGAGGTTCATCGGCGCACCCTTGGCCCCCCCACCCGCCGATGACGTGGCGCTCGCCGACCTGGTCGCCTTCTTCAAGGACCCGGTGAAGGGTTTCTTCCGGGCCCTCGATTACACGCTGCCGTGGGATGTCGACGGTGTCGAAGACGCCATGCCGGTCGACATCAACGCGCTCGAGGAATGGACGGTCGGCGATCGGATGCTGGCCGACATCCTCAGCGGCATGGCACCGGATGAGGCCCGACAGGCGGAATGGCGGCGCGGCACGTTGCCGCCCGGCCAGCTCGGCTGGCGCAAAGTGACCGAAATCCGTGACCAAGCGGCCTTGCTGGCCGCCGCGGCGCTACGGCACCGCCGAGCCGACGCGGCGGCATATGACGTTGACATCGACCTGGGTTCGCGAAGGTTGACCGGCACGGTGGCGCAAGTGTTCGGCGATCGTCTGGTGTCGGTGACCTATTCCAAGCTCGACGGCAAACATCTACTCGAATCCTGGATACCGTTGTTGGCGTTGTTCGCTCACGCTGGGGCCCACGACTGGTCGGCCGTCTGCATCGGCCGGCAGAAACGGGGTACCGTGCCCCGCCAGGCGGGGCTGGGGCGCCCCCGCGAACAGCCGGTGGAGCTGCTTCGAGATTTGGTGGCGATCTATGACGCTGGACGCCGTGAGCCAATTCCGTTGCCGATCAAGACATCCTATGCCTGGGCGGCCGCCCGGCACTGCGGCGACGATCCGGTGCGGGAGGCGTCATTTCGGTGGAAGTCCAGCGACCGCTACCCGGCTGAGGACCAGGCACCGGCTCACGTTCGGACCTGGGGAAGGAACGCGAGACTGACCGATCTGATGCAACCGGTGCGTGCCGAATCCGAGCGTGCAGCCTGCCCCAACGGTGAAGACAACCGGCTCGGGGCCTTCGCCGCGCGGCTCTGGCTGCCGATGCTGCGCGCCGAGCGGGACCCCGGCTGATGCGCCCCTTCGATCTGCTCGGCCCACTGCCCGCCGAGAATTCCACCACGGTGCTCGAGGCCAGCGCCGGCACGGGCAAGACATTCGCGTTGGCCGCGCTGGTGACCCGCTACGTCGCGGAGGGACGGGCCCGGCTCGACGAGATGCTGCTCATCACCTTCGGGCGGGCGGCCAGTCAGGAACTTCGTGAGCGGGTCCGATGCCAAATGGTCGATGCGGTGCGGGTTTTCCACGACTCCCGCAACGGCTCCGATGACGCGGACCCCGCCGGCGACAACCAACTGCTGGCTCACCTGCTCGACGGCAGCGCCGCCGAGCGCGACGCGCGTCAGCAGCGCCTGCGCGACGCGCTGGCCGGATTCGATGCGGCAACCATTGCCACCACACACCAGTTCTGCCAGCTGGTGCTCAAGTCTTTGGGCGTCGCGGGTGACACCGACGCGGGTGTGACGCTGGTCGAAGACCTCGACGAGCTGGTCACCGAGATTGTCGACGATCTCTACCTGGTGCACTTCGGCCGTGACCGCGATGACCCCCCGCTGACCTACCGCGACGCACTGCGGATCGCCAGGGCGGTGGTCGCCAACCCGTCCACCCAGCTGCGGCCGCTGGATGCGCCGCCCGGATCCCGGGCCGCGGTCTGTGTCGGTTTCGCCCATCACGTTCTCGAAGAGCTGGAAACCCGCAAGCGGCGTCGGGGCATCCTCGGCTACGACGACCTGCTGCTGCGGCTGGCCGATGCCCTCGCTAGCGAGGACTCTGCGGCCCGGGCGCGAATGCAGCAGCGCTGGCCGGTGGTCATGGTCGATGAGTTCCAGGACACCGACGCGGTGCAGTGGCAGGTGATCGACAGCGCGTTCAGTGGGCGCTGCACACTGATTCTCATCGGCGACCCCAAGCAGGCCATCTACGCATTCCGCGGTGGCGACATCGTCACCTACCTGCACGCGGCGCAAACCGCCGGGGACAAGCGGACGCTGGCCACCAACTGGCGCAGCGACAGCGCGCTGGTCGATCGGTTGCAGGTGGTGTTGCGCGGCGCTGAACTCGGCGATCCCGCAATCGTGGTGCGCGATGTCAAGGCCCACCACCAGGGGCACCGGCTCACGGGCGCGCCGCACAACGACGCCCTGCGGCTGCGGGTGGTACGCCGGGCCACGTTGGGCCGCAGGGGAATCCAGAACCTGCCCATCGACATTCTGCGCGATCACATCGGCCGTGATCTCGCCTCCGACATCGGTGCGTTGCTGGCCTCCGGGGCGACATTTGCCGGCAGAGCACTGCAGGCCAATGACATCGCCGTGATTGTCGAGAAGCACAAGGACGCGCGGGCCTGCCATCGCGCGCTCACCGACGCCGGGATTCACGCGGTCTACACCGGCGACACCGATGTGTTCAGCTCCGAAGCCGCCGACGACTGGCTAGCGCTGCTGGAGGCGTTCGACCAGCCGCATCGCCCCGGGATCGTGCGCGCCGCCGCCGCGACGATGTTTTTCGGCAAGACCGCCAACGATCTTGCCCGTGGCGGCGATGCGCTCACCGATCGCGTCGCAGAGACCCTGCGGGAGTGGGCGGACTACGCCCGCGAGCGGGGGGTGGCCGCCATCTTCGAGGCCGCGCAGTTGGGCGGTATGAGCGACCGCGTGCTGTCGTGGCAGGAGGGCCAGCGGCACATGACCGACCTGGCCCACGTGACGCAGCTGCTGCAGGAGGTCTCCCACCGGGAGCGCTATACCCTTCCGGCGCTGCGAGACTGGCTGCGCGGCCAGCGCGAGGATCGCGGTGGCGCTACCGAACGCAACCGCCGGATCGATAGCGACGCCGCGGCCGTCCAGATCATGACGGTGTGGGTGAGCAAGGGTCTGCAGTATCCGGTGGTGTACCTGCCATTCGCCTTCAACCGCAACATTCAGGAACGCGAACTGGTGCTGTTTCACGACCGGGGCACGCGCTGCCTGCATATCGGCGGCAAGGACTCCCCCGATTTCGGCACGGTCGAGAGGCTGGGCGCCAAAGAGGCTGCCAACGACGACAGCCGATTGACCTACGTTGCGATGACGCGGGCCCAGTCGCAAGTGGTGGCTTGGTGGTCACCGGCCTATGACGAACCCAACGGCGGGCTGTCACGGCTGCTGCGGGGCCGGCGTCCCGGCGACTCGGTGGTACCTGACCGCGCCACCCCTGCCAAGATCACCGACGAGGATGCCTGGGACCGGTTTCAGCAATGGCAGGCCGCCGGAGGGCCGACGGTGGAAGAGTCCGTCATCGCCCCGGCACCGGCGATTGCCGGCCAGCCGGCGCCGTCCGAGCTGGCCACCCGCCGGTTTGACCGCGGCATCGACATCAGGTGGCGGCGCACGTCGTATTCGGGATTGATCAGGATGGCCGAGGCGACCGGCGTCAGCAGTGAGCCGGAGGTGACCGAACGCGATGATGAAGTCGCCGAGGTTCCGTTGACCGAGGTGGTGATGTCCGGGACCGAGCAGCCTTCTCCCATGGCGGATCTCCCATCCGGCGCGAAGTTCGGCTCACTGGTGCACGCCGTGCTGGAGACCAGCGATCCCTTCGCCATCGATCTCGCCGCCGAGCTGGAATCCCAGATCCGGGTGCAATCCGCGTGGTGGCCGGTGCAGGTGCCCGCAGCCCAGCTTGCCGCGGCGATGGTCCCGATGCACGACACCCCGCTGGGCCCGCTGGCCGGCGGATTGACGCTGCGCCAAATCGGGCTACCGGACCGATTGCGGGAGATGGACTTCGAGTTTCCGTTGGCCGGAGGCGATGAGGCTGATGCCGGGGGCCACGCACCCGATCTCCGGCTGGCCGACGTCGGGGCGCTGTTGCGGGCGCACCTGGACGCATCCGACCCGCTGGCGCCATATGCCGATCGGTTGAGCGGGGGCGCGCTTGGCGGTCAGTCGCTGCGCGGGTATCTCAGCGGTTCGGTCGACGCGGTGTTACGGATTCCCGACGGGCCGGGCCAGCGGTATCTGGTCGTCGACTACAAGACCAACTGGCTGGGTGACCCCGACCGCCCGTTGACCGCCGCCGACTACCACCGTCCCCGGCTGATCGAGGCGATGCTGCACTCCGACTATCCGTTGCAGGCGTTGCTGTACACCGTTGTGCTGCACCGTTTTCTGCGCTGGCGCCAGCCAGGATACGATCCGGCCCGACACCTGGGCGGCGTGCTGTACCTGTTCGTCCGCGGGATGTGTGGTCCCGACACTCCCATGCTGGACGGACACCCCGCCGGGGTGTTCAGCTGGTCGCCTCCGGCCGCTCTGGTGGCGGCGTTGTCCGATCTGCTTGATGCGGGCAGGGCCCTCGCATGACCATCGAGGTTGTCGACCCGGCGGACTGGCGGCAGGCCGCGAGCGCGTCCGGACCGCTGCGGACGTTCAATGAAGCCGGTGTCATCGATGCGGCCGATGTCCATGTCGCGCAACGCCTTGCGGCCATGTCTGGCGAGTCCGACCCGGTGGTGTTGCTGGCCATCGCGTTCGTGGTGCGCGCGCTGCGGGGCGGTTCGGTGTGTGTCGACCTGTCCACCATCGAGGCACAAGTCGGGATCGCCGAACTCCCCTGGCCGGCGGCCGGCGAATGGCTGGCCGCGGTTCGGGCCAGCCCGCTGGTCGGGTCACCGACGGTGCTGCGCCTGCACGAGGACAATCTGGTCTATCTGGACCGGTACTGGCGCGAAGAACAGCAGGTCGCCGACGACATCGCGGCCCTGCTGGCCGCCCGGGCCAGCGCATCGAGCCCGGCTATCGAGGTCAACCGGCTGTTTCCACCCGGCTACGAAGAGCAGCGCGCGGCCGCGAAGATTGCGCTGGCGCAGGGCTTGACGGTGCTGACCGGTGGACCGGGGACCGGTAAAACCACCACGGTGGCGCGGCTGTTGGCCCTGTTCGCCGAGCAGGCACAGCTCGCCGGCAAGGCGCGACTGCGCATTGCACTGGCCGCACCGACCGGCAAGGCCGCGGCCAGACTGCACGAGGCGGTGCAGTCGCAGATCGACAAACTCGATGCCGTAGATCAGCAACGGGTTCGTGGGCTACAGGCGACCACATTGCACCGGCTGCTGGGCAGCCGGCCCGACACCTCATCACGGTTTCGCCATCATCGCGGCAATCGGCTGCCGCATGACGTGATCGTCATCGATGAGACGTCGATGGTATCGCTGACCATGATGGCTCGCCTGCTCGAAGCGGTGCGTCCGCAGACGCGGCTGCTTCTTGTCGGCGATCCCGACCAACTGGCGTCGGTGGAGGCGGGCGCGGTGTTGGCCGACCTGGTGGACGGACTGGGCGCGCGCCACGACACCCACGTCGCGGCACTGCGCAGACTGCATCGGTTCGGCGAGTCGATCGGCCAGTTGGCGGCGGCCATCCGCGGCGGCGACGCCGACCGGGTTGTCGAGATCTTGCGGGCGGGCGACGACCACATCGAGTGGATCAACGCCGCCGACCCGACCCCGCAGCTGCGCAATGTGCTGCTGCCACACGCCCTCGAGCTTCGACACGCCGGCGCGCTCGGTGATACCGCGGCCGCGCTGGCAACACTCGACGAGCAACGGCTGTTGTGCGCACACCGGCGTGGACCGTATGGAATCGCGCACTGGAACCACCAGGTGCAGAGATGGCTCACCGAAGCAACGGGCGAGCCGATCTGGTCGAGCTGGTATGCCGGACGGCCGGTGTTGGTGACCGCCAACGACTATGGGCTCGGCGTGTACAACGGCGACACCGGGGTGGCCGTCCTGGATGGCACGAACCGCGCCGCGACTCCGGGCGCGCTGCGGGTCGTCATCGCCGGCGCGCAGGAGCCGCTGAAGTTCGCGACCAGCCGACTATCTGATGTGGAAACCATGCATGCCATGACGATCCACAAGAGCCAGGGCAGTCAAGCCGACGACGTGACCGTGCTGCTGCCGCCGGCGGATTCCCGGTTACTGACCCGCGAACTGTTCTACACGGCGGTAACCCGGGCCGCCCGCAAGGTGCGCATCGTCGGGCCGGAATGCGACGTACGGGCCGCGATCGCGCGCCGGGCGATCCGGGCGACCGGGTTGCGTTCCCGATTGCAGCCGTGACGGCGCCCGCCTAGTCGCGACTACTTGCGCTGCGCGGCGACGAACAGGTTCGTGGGCACCCGGTCCTCGACCTGAGCTGCGGCCGCGCGGCCGTAACCGGCCATCAGCTCGCCCGACGGCGTCACCGTAACGTCCCAGTCGTGACGCCGGAACCAGTCGCCGACGTCTTCGCGTTCCTCGAAGTACCACAGTTCGTCGGTGCGGGGGATCTCCCGCTGCGGCTCCACGCGCGCCATCACCGCCCGGATCCGCTCCATCCGGGCACTTCGGTTGGCCCGAACCTGCGGGTCGAGGAACTTCGGCCCCAGCGCCTCGACGGCGATGCGGCTTGCGCGCACGGTCAGTCCCTGAACCCGCTCGAACAGCAGGTCCTGGGCCACCGCGGGCAAGTACGGCATCAGCCCTTCGGCGGACCAGACGCTGGGCATCGAAGGGTCAAAACCGGCCTGGCGCAGCACGGTCGGCCAGTCCTGACGAAGGTCTACCGCGACCGCGACCCGGCCGCAGGCGGGTTCGGCCCCGTGCTCGGCCAACGTCGCAGCCTTGAACTCCAGCACCCTGGGCTGGTCGAGTTCGAACACCGTCGTGCCGGCTGGCCAGGGCAGCCGCCAGGCGCGCGAGTCCAGTCCGGCCGCCAGGATCACCGCCTGACCGATCCCCGCGCGCGTCGCGTCCAGGAAGAACTCGTCGAAAAACGCCGTCCGCGAGGCCATGTAGCTGACCATCGCCTCCATCTGCAGCGGCAGATCCGGTTCGATTTCGAGCAGTTCGGCCGGCAGTTGCGGCGCCGAGTGCCAGTTCCACACGCCGTCGCCGACCGCGTCGAGGAATACCTGTGCGAATGGATCGCTGATCAACGGATGCTGGCTTCGAGTCTCGGCCGCCCGCGCCGAAGCCACACCCAGCGCCGTCGCCCCGACGCTCTCGGTGATTTCCCAGCTGTCGTCCTCGGTCCGCGCCATGCCCGGCTCCTCCCGTCGATCAACGCCTCCCTGGCGAACATACGTCAGCAGCACGGGCACGGACGCGAGCCGCCGGCGGTTCAGCTGCGGGGATACACGTAACCTACAAGCACACTCGACGAGGAGCCCGGATGGAACCAAACGAGCTGCATATCTCAAACGTCAAGGTCTTCGACAGCGTCGACGGCCGGATCACCGGGCCGGTCGACGTGACCGTCCGCGGCCCCGTGATCGCCAGCATCGCACCGGCGGGCGCCGCGGCATTGTCCGACCCAGCCATCGACGGCACCGGCAAGACACTGTTACCCGGGCTGATCGATGCGCACTGGCATGCGATGTTCACCACCATCCCGGCAGCGCTGGCCCAGGTCAGCGAGTTCGGCTACGTGGTCGCCAGGGCCGTGGTCAGTGCCCGCGAGACACTGTTGCGCGGCTTCACCACCGTCCGCGACCTCGGTGGTCCGGTGTTCGGCGTCAAGCAGGCGATCGACGAGGGCTCGATTCCGGGCCCGCGGATCTACCCGGCGGGCGGCTTCATTTCCCAGTCGGGCGGGCACGGGGATTTCCGGCTGCCCAACGAGGTGCCGCGTGGGGTGTGCGGCCACCTGAGCTACACCGAGATCATCGGCGCGGCGGTGATCGCCGACGGCGAGGCCGAGGTATTGCGCGGGGCGCGGGAGATGCTGCGCCGCGGCGCGTCACAACTGAAGCTGATGGCCGGCGGTGGCGTCACCTCCGCATACGACCCGCTCGATGTTGCCCAGTTCACCGAGGCCGAAATGCGCGCGGCGGTGGAGGCCGCCGAAAACTGGGGCACCTACGTCACCGTGCACGCCTACACCCCTCGCGCCATCCGGGCCGCGATCGCCGCCGGTGTCCGCTGCGTCGAACACGGTCAACTGATCGATGAACCGACCGCCGCGCTGCTCGCCGAAAAGGACATCTGGTGGTGCCTGCAACCGTTCCTGGATGACGAGGACGCGGTGGCGGTGCCTCCCCCGAGCGTGCCCAAGTTCAAGCAGATGGTCGCGGGCACCGACACCGCATATCAGCTGGCGATCAAGCACGGCGTCAAGATCGCGTTCGGTACCGACACGTTGTTCGACGCCAAGCTCGCCAGCCGCCAGGGTGCTCAGCTGGCAAAGCTCACCCGCTGGTTCACGCCCGCCGAGGTGCTGCAGCAGGCGACGATCCGCAACGCCGAGTTGCTGGCGATGTCGGGGCCGCGCAACCCGTACCCGGGGCGGCTAGGCGTGGTTACCGAAGGCGCGCTGGCCGACCTGATCCTGGTCGACGGGGATCCGATTGCCGACATCTCGCTGATCGCCCGACCCGACGAGACGTTCACCACCATCATCAAGAACGGCCGGGTGGTCAAGGGTGCGGCGAGTTAGTCCAGCAACGGCACCGGAAAACGGTGTCCGTTAGGTCATTTCCCAAGCATCAGGTGCCCAGTCACGCGGATCTTCACCGCCAGACGTTGACCCGGCCCATACCACACCCGCCACATCGCCTCGCGCTGGCATCGAATTGTGCTGCACGCCAAGCATCGTGGTTACTCGTTCGCCGGCTGGACCTGCCGGTCACCTCACCGAAGTGCACCAGGTGAGCGACTGGGCCGAGTGTGGGCGAACCGAAAGCTCAAGAACCCCACCACCGAATGGATTCCTGCGGCACACCTCGACGCGGTTGTGCGGGGCCGGGCCCGCACCAACGCCATTTTTCATCCGCAACGGTTCTGACGCAGCGACAAGGAAGGTCCATGAACATCGCGGGTGGCGATTCGCGTGCGGCGGTTTGGATTGCCTAGGCCCACCTGTAATCCTGTTCCCACAGGTAAGTTGTCGGCGAGCCGTGGAGAGGGGAATCGGTCCACCGGACCGTTGGGCATATGCGAGTTGACGGACGCGAGATCACCGTTTCCGGTAGCTTGCTGCCTCCGATAACCAGACGCACCAACGACATCATCTGGCTGGTCGTAGCGGTGGTCTTCCTCGTGGTCGTGGTGACGAGTTCGGTGATCACCCGCCCGCGGTGGGTGGCGTTGGAGAAATCGATCTCCGAAATTGTCGGCGTTCTTACCCCCACCCAATCCGATCTGGTTTACCTGGCTTACGGTGCGGCGATTCTGGCGTTGCCATTCGTGATTCTGATCGGGCTGATCGTGAGCCGACAATGGAAACTGCTCGGCGCCTACGCGGCCGCGGCAATCATGGCCGTTCTGCCGTTGTCGATCAGCAGCAACCGAATTTCGGCCCCCCGGTGGCATTTCGACCTGTCCGAGAAGCTCACCACCCTGCCGGCCCAGTTTCTGGATGACCCGCGGTGGATAGCGATGGTCGCGGCGGTACTCACCGTGTCAGGCCCCTGGCTGCCCGCCCGCTGGCGACATTGGTGGTGGGGATTGTTGTTGGCCTTCGTGCCGATCCACCTGGTCATCAGCGCCATCGTGCCGGCCCGTTCGTTGCTGGGACTGGCCGTGGGGTGGTTCGTCGGCGCGCTGGTGGTCCTAGTCGTTGGCACGCCCGCTCTCGAGGTGCC
Source organism: Mycobacterium marinum (assembly GCF_003391395.1). Classification (NCBI taxonomy): domain Bacteria; kingdom Bacillati; phylum Actinomycetota; class Actinomycetes; order Mycobacteriales; family Mycobacteriaceae; genus Mycobacterium; species Mycobacterium marinum. The sequence goes on along the minus strand of NZ_CP024190.1, from coordinate 1,090,625 downwards.
CTTGGAAGGTGCGGTCCGTGCCATGGCCAAGCGTGGATTCGCGGTATCGATGCTCACGGTGGTGCGGCCGGGCGGCGCCGGTCCACTAGTGCTGGCGGCCACCTCCCCCGACCCCGAATGCCGGGCGGCTATCGAGTTGTACGGCCCGCATCAGCGCAGCGGCGGCGCACTGCGGCAACTTTGGTGGAAGCTGCGACTGCGCGGCTCCGAAACCGCACCGCTGCAGGCCTCCATGCGCCGCGCGGTCGAGCACCGCGCCCTGATGGCCATCGCGATCGGGGAAGCGGGCGTCGCCAATACCTCGACCATCGCGCTGGCCGCGCTCGACCGCGAATGGACGCTGTACGCGCACAACCCGGTACGCGGGACACCGCTGGATGAATGCACCGCCCAGACACCGGTTGGCCGGGTGTGGGAATCGTTGCGAACGCTCAACGACTACCAGATCTCGCACGGGGACTTGCGCTGCCACGAGATCACAGTCGATGAGGACAAGGTCCTGTTCGGGGGGTTCGGCAACGCCGAATATGGGGCCACCGACGCCCAACTCCAATCGGATATCGCCCAACTCCTGGTGACCACCTCGGCACTGTACGGCGCGCAGCCCGCGGTGAACGCCGCGATCGAAGCATTCGGCAAAGACACCATCCTGATGGCCTCGCGCCGGCTCACCAAATCCGCCGTGCCCAAGCGCATCCGCGAATCTGTGGCCAACGCCAAGACCGTCATCGCCGGCGCCCGCACCGAGGTCAAGCGCCAGACCGGTGCCGATCAGATCGAGAGCCAGACGATCACCCGGTTCAGTCGCAGCCAGTTCATCCAACTGGTGCTGATCGGCGCGCTGGTGTACGTCGCGTATCCGTTCATCAGCACCGTGCCGACCTTTTTCTCCCAGCTCAGAACCGCCAACTGGACGTGGGCACTGCTCGGGTTGGCGGTGTCGGCACTGACCTATGTCGGCGCTGCGGCGGCATTGTGGACCTGCGCCGACGGGCAGGTCAGCTTCTGGAGGCTATCGATCGTGCAGGTGGCCAATACCTTTGCGGCAACAACCACCCCGGCCGGCGTCGGTGGCCTCGCACTGAGCACCCGGTTCCTGCAGAAGAGCGGTCTGAGCGCGTTACGGGCCACCGCAGCCGTAGCGCTGCAGCAGTCGGTCCAGGTGATTGTTCACCTGGCGTTGCTGATCCTGTTCAGCACCGTCGCGGGAACCTCAACCGATCTATCGCATTTCGTGCCCACCGGCACCGTGGTGTACCTGATCGCGGGTGTGGCGCTGGGCATCATCGGAACGTTCTTGTTCGTACCCAACTTGCGGCGCTGGCTGTCGACGGAAGTGCGTCCCAAGCTCAAAGAGGTCACCAGCGACCTGATTGTGCTGGGCCGGGAGCCCAAGCGATTGGCCATCATCCTGCTGGGTTGCGCGGGAACGACTCTCGGCGCCGCGCTGGCGCTATGGGCCAGCATCGAAGCCTTCGGCGGCGGAACCACATTTGTCACCGTCACGGTGGTGACGATGGTCGGCGGGACGCTGGCCTCGGCCGCGCCGACACCCGGCGGTGTCGGCGCCGTCGAGGCGGCACTGATCGGTGGGCTGGCCGCGTTCGGGGTGCCCGCGGCGATCGGCGTTCCCTCGGTACTGCTGTACCGCGTGCTCACCTGCTGGCTACCGGTGTTTCTGGGCTGGCCGATAATGCGGTGGCTGACCAAGAGCGAAATGATCTAGCGCTGGCCGCGGCGCGCGCGGGTCACTCGTCATAGCCGAGGACCACAACCAGCACGGTCGATGTCCGGCTGGTTGCACCGGCGGTGGTGGTCAGATACGTCAGGTAGTACTCGTTGTCGACCGACTTGTCCACCGTGATTCCGACCCGGGTCGTGGCCGATCCATTCTCGGCGAATCGTCCAGAGGTGGGTACCACCGTGATCCCGCCGGTCGAGGACTCTCCGGTGATGGTGAACTCGTCGATGCCGGTGATCATCCGTTGTAGGTCGACCCTGACGGTTCGCGTCGTTCCGGGCGCAATCCTGATGATGGGCCGCGGGACATTGACCGTCACCGCCGAGCCGCCCGCGCCGAACGACGGTGGCGCCGATGACGGTCCGCTACCCCACTGCTTGTTGGGAACGGCGGCAAGCTCAAAGGCGACGTCGCCGCCTGTCGTGATGATCGACTCCGGAAGATAGGTCTGGTCAGTGGCCGCACCGTTGATGCGCAGCCCATTGATGTACCTCATGTGGCTGGGCGCGGACGCGCCGGGCGCGGAAAGCTGGATGAATTTGTCTGCGGGGAGGCTGATTACGGCCCGGTCGAACAAGGGGGTATTCACCGTCAGGATCGGCGTCCCCGCCGTGATCGGATACAGACCGAGTGCCGCCCAGACATACCAGCTGGACAGCGCGCCCAGATCGTCGTTGCCGGGCGCGCCGTCGGGCGTGGCCGCGAACAGGCCGCGCACTCGGTTGACCGTCCGCTGCGTCTTCCACGGCGCTCCCAGGTAGTTGTAGATCCACGGCACCCCGAAACCCGGCTCATTGCCGGCCCACAGGTAGGGCTGGTTTGGACCCACGTTGAGCTTCTTGGTGAAGCGATCCAGCCGGTTTTCCGCCGCCGCACGGCCGCCCAGCGCTGTCACCAGGCCGGCGATGTTTTGTGGCACCATCCACAGATATTGCTCGGCGTTGCCCTCGTCGAATCCGTCTTGACCAAACCCCTCCGGGATCTCGGTGAATCCCGGGCCGTCGGGGAAGAATCCCATCCGATCCCGTGGCGAGATGAAACCGGTGCTGGGGTTGAACAGGTTCTGCCAGTACTGCGACCGGTGCTGGAATTCGGCGGCGGTCTTGTCGTCGCCCAACGCCTGCGCGAATCGGGAGATGGTGAAGTCGTCGATGGCCCATTCCAGGGTGATCGATGCGCCCGCGATGCGCCCGCCGGTAGCGAATTCGCTCACCTGCGGCCCGAAACCCAACTCTTGGTAGGTGGTGATTCCCGGCCGCTCGACATAACCGTTGAGGCCGACGCCGCCCCGCGTCGCCGCGTTCACCATGTAACGCAGCGCGGTGTGAACGTCGAAGTCCTTGGCGCCGAAGGTATAGAGATTTACGATCAGCGGCACCGCATTGTCCCCGGTCATCATGCCCGTCGACGAATTCGCAAGGGGCCAGCGCGGAAACGCACCGCTCTGCTCTGCGTCGTTGACCAGTGACTGGGCCATGTCGCTGGCCTGGCTGGGGAAGAGCAGCCCTTGCAGAGCGGCCAGGCTGCGATAGGTGTCCCAGTCGGAGAAATTGGCATATTGGGTATGTCCCTGGGGCACCGTGTGAATGGCACCGTCAAACCCGAGGTATCGACCGTCGGCATCGTTGAAGGTGTTGGGGTGCAACAGTGAACGGTAGAGGCAGCTGTAGAAGGTCACCAGCTCGTCGGGGTCACGGCCGGCCACCGCGATGCGCAACAACGCCGCGTTCCACTCCCTCGCGGCGGCGGTGCGAACGTCGTCGAAACTCGCCGCCCCCTCGGCCGCGAGGTTCGCTCGTGCGCCGTCGATGCCCACGTAGGAGATCGCGGTTTGCACCTCGAGTGCGGCGCCGGACGGAAACTCCACATAAGCCCCGCTGCGCCGGGAATGCGCGCCGCGGACCCCGGCGTAGACCGCGTAGCCGTCCCACGCGCCGTAGGAGATGAACGGCTGGTTGAACTTCATCGCGAAGTACACGGTGTAGGTGTTGTTCTTGCCGCAGAATCCGCCGCTGGTCGCCCAACCGGTGATCGTGGTGTTGTCCGCCCCGAGCTGGATTGTCGAGCGCGAGTTGCCCGCCAGCGACGCCCCGGACTGCACCCGCAGCAAGGCCGGCCGGCCATCGCGCGGGTAGCTGAACCGGCCGAAGCCGGTGCGGGTGGTGGCAGTGAGCTCCGCGGTCACCCCGGTGGCCGGAAAGTGCACCGAGTAATAGCCGGGGACCCCCACTTCGCTGTCGTCGTGGGCAATCCGCTCGGCCCCGCGCCAAGGTTGCGCACTGATCGCGGTGGTGGTGGGCAACACCGAAATGTCGCCGAAGGCAGCGCAGCCCACCGAGGCGTGCGTCATGCTGAACCCGGTGGAACGGGGATTCTGGTAGTCGTAGCCGGCATAGTTGTCGGTGGTGTCCGGCGAGTACTGCACCATGCCGAACGGCACCGCTGCGCCGGGGAAATTGTTGATCTCCCCGACGATCTCGCCCCCGGTCCCGGTGCCGACCAGCGTGTCGACGTAGTCGACGGGGTTAGCCACCAACGACGGTTCGCCGTCGTAGGCACGCGGCGGCGCGGCCGCAATCAACGGCAGCAACAGGCCCAGCACCGCGAGGAGCGCGGCAAGGCCCCGCAGCAACCTCGGTGACCGCATACGTGTCTCATTACTGCACGCCGAGCCTTCCCGTGGGGATTTCGGCATTAATCCAGGCCGATGACAGGACAATGCGCGCCATCACATTTTCGGCGATCGGGGCCAGGGCAACCGCCGGCATCCGCCGGCTCGACACCGTTAGCACCGGTAGTTGGGGCATTGCCGCAACGCTGCGCACCGGTTGGGCTAATGTCGGTCCGGATGTCGCCGGAGCAGATACCGGGGCCCCAAAATTCAGGAGATGCAAGACATGAAGGACCTCACCGCGGTGCTGGCAACTGCGGCGCTAAGCCTGACGCTGGTTGCCTGCGGGTCTGGCACGACGAGTGACACCAAGACCTCCACATCGACGTCCACGTCCACGTCGACGTCCACCACGACGTCGGCGACCAGCCCAACACCGGGCGCCCAAGCCAACTACACGATCGCTGACTACATCCGGGACAACGACATCCAGGAAACCCCCGTGCACCACGGCGACCCCGGATCCCCGAACATCGATCTGCCGGTGCCCGACGGCTGGCAACTGCTACCCGAAGGCTCGGGCGCACCCTACGGTGGCATCGCCTACACCCAACCCGCTGATCCCAGCGACCCGCCCACCATCGTGGCGATCTTGTCCAAACTCACCGGCAACGTCGAGGCCGCCAAGATTCTCGAATTCGCCCCGGGCGAGCTGAAAAACCTGCCCGGGTACGAGGGCAGCAACAACGGCAGTGCCTCCACACTCAGCGGCTTCCAGGCATGGCAGCTCGGCGGTTCCTACACCAAGAACGGCAAGCAGCGGGCGGTCGCGCAGAAGACGGTGGTGATCCCCAGCCAGGACGGCCTGTTCGTGCTTCAGCTCGACGCCGATGCCCTCGACAGCGAGCAAGACGTGTTGATGGATGCCACCGGCGTGATCGACGACCAGACCAAGATCACCCCCTAGCCGGGCGCGCCAACCAAAACGCACCGCGGAGCTGCACGCACTCCGCGGTGCGTTTTTCCGATCCCGTCCGCCAGGCCGGCGTGGCGCCGTCGCCTTGCGGGGCAGCCCGACCCGCAATCAGTCACAATCGTCAGGTCGGACAAGCGACTCAGCTTCCGATCAAGCCGCTGGCCGGTGTTCGTTGACATGACGAAGGGCGCCCATTGATACCACCGACCCGACTCATCGTTGCGCTGTTGGCAGTGGCGACTCTGCTTGGCGGCGTCAGCGGTTGCTCGACCGATCGACCCACCAGCCCAGCATCCGGCGAATACGGGTCCGGCTGTCGTGAGCTCGACGCGTCTCTTGAATGGCATGACGGCGTACGCGAGTTTCTGCAATCCGCCATCAATGCCAACAGCAAGTGCACCGGCACCGCCGACGGCGCTGCACACAAGGTCGCGATCTTCGACTGGGACAACACCGTCGTCAAGAACGACATCGGTTATGCGACCAATTACTACATGCTGACGCACGATTTGGTGCTGCAGCCCGCCAACCAGGATTGGCGCAACACGGGGCGCTACCTGACCGATGCGGCCGCCGACGCGCTGAGTGCGGCTTGCGGCAAGGATGTGCCCGCCGGCGAGCCGCTTCCGACCAGCAGCAATGCGTTGTGCGCGGACGAGATCCTGTCGCTTCTTGGGGGCCAAACGACGACGGGACGGCCCGCTTTTGCCGGCAGTGACGCGCGTCGCCTGGAGGGTTCCTACGCCTGGGGCAACGCGCTGTCGGCCGGCTACAGCGCCGAGGAACTCGCCCAATTCGCCGCCGCGGCAAAGCAACAGAATCTCGCCGCCGATGTCGGCGCCACCCAGAAGGTGGGCACTGAAGATGTCGACGGTTACATTCGCGTCTATCCCCAGATCAAAGACCTCATCGCGACTCTGCAGGCCCATGGCATCGACGCCTGGGTGGTGTCGGCATCTCCCGAACCGGTCATCAAGGTGTGGGCGGGCGAAGTGGGCATCGATGACCAGCACGTCGTGGGTGTCCGCAGCGTTGCCGACCAATCCGGGAAACTGACCGCTCATCTCCTCGGCTGCGGCGGGGTTCGCGACGGCGAGGATTCGGTGATGCCGTTTGCCGACGGCAAGCGTTGTTGGGCCAATCAAGTCATCTTCGGCGTTGACGGCCCGCAAGCCTTCGACCAACTCCCGCAGGACCGTCGCCAGGTGCTTGCTGCGGGTGACTCGAACAGCGACGCCACGTTCGTGGGCGACGCGACCGCGGTGTCACTGGCCATCAACCGCAACAAAGCCGAGCTCATGTGCCGGGCCTACGACGGCCTGTACACCAAAGGCGGCAAGTGGGCCGTCAACCCGATGTTCATGGACCCGCTCCCCCAGCACCCGCCGTATCCGTGTGGGCAGGCGTTCGTCAACTCCGACGGGTCGAAGGGACCGGTCCGCGACGCCGCCGGCAACCCCATCGCGGACCAGGTCGACTCGATCTTCTGATCGCTGGGTGCCTGCCACTGCGACGCTGCTGGGCGGGGCCGGCGTGATCGCCGAACGGAGCTGTACTCGCGGCGGCACTGCCGCACACCATCGTGTTGTCCTACGGTGTTTGCATGACAGAGCAGTCGTATCCGGTGGAGGTGGGGCATCCACCGTCAGCACTACTTCGTGCCATCAACCCGGTGCTCGGTTTTCTCTTGCGCACACCGCTCGCCGGCTCACTGGGCAACCAGCTGATGGTGCTCGACTTCACCGGCCGCAAGTCGGGACGGCACTTCTCACTTCCGTTGAGCGCCCATGTCATCGACAACGTGCTGTACGCCCTGACCGGCGCCGCATGGAAGTACAACTTCAGCGGTGGTGCCACCGCCCAGGTAGTGCACAACGGGAAGACGACAGCCATGCGCGGCGACCTCATCCGGGACCCGGACGTGGTCGCCGACCTGTGTCTGCGATGTGCCCGGTCTTACGGCCCGCGCCGCGCGCAGCGGATGATGGGTTTGAAGTTTCGCGACCGGCGGATCCCCACGCTCGACGAGTTCACCGAGGCCGTCGACCGGCTGCAGTTTGCCGCGATCAAGTTGACTCCGGCCGGGTGACACTTCAGAAATCGTGCGAAATACATTGCGAAATAACGCTTCCCATGTTCTACGCGGGACCATGGCCTGGCTGTTGTGTGTGGTGATAGCGGTGAGCCTGGTCGCGTGTGGCGGTGGGCGCCAAACGACTCACTACGACGCGGCGCCATGTCCGGAGCCGAATTTTCCCGGCGTGCCCCAGGCGGAGCTGGGAGCCAACTACAGCTGCGGTTATCTCACCGTCCCGGAAAATCGCCTCGATCCGCAGAGTCGCACCATCCGACTCCTGGTGGCACGGGTAAAAGCGGTCAGCGACAAGCCCAAGGCCGACCCCATCGTCTACCTCGCGGGTGGACCCGGGGGCGCGGCAACACTGAGCGCACCCCGGGTTGTCGCCGGCGGTTTGAACGCCGACCGCGACGTCATCTTCGTCAACCAGCGCGGCACCCTACACAGCGATCCACACCTGAGCTGTCCGGAAATGGATGACTTCGCGGTGCGGGCCCTCGATTTGGACTTCGAGGCCCCGGCTACCGCGGATCTGGACGCGGCGGCCGTCACCGCATGCCGAAACAGGCTGGTGGCTGAGGGCTTTCATCTGGCGTCCTACAGCTCACGGGAGAACGCGGCGGACATCGCTGCGCTACGCAAGCAACTGGGCATCGAGAAGTGGAACGTCTACGGGGTCTCATACGGCAGCGACCTGGCGCAGCAGCTGCTGCGTACCCACCGCGAAGGCATCCGGTCGATGGTGTTGGACTCGGTGGTCCCGACGTCGTTCAACCTGATCGACCGCTGGTGGCAAGCCCCCGCAAGCGGCCTGGCCGCGATCATTGGAGCGTGCAATGACCAACCCGGGTGCGCGCAAGCCTATCCGGATCTGGCAACGGTGTTCGTCAACGTGGTCAGCACGCTGAGCCGGAAACCCTTGAAGGTCAGTACCTCTGATGCCAACGGCGACCCGGTGCAGGTCACTATCGATGGGTTCAAGGTGGTGCCCCTGGTGCTCGGCTGGAGCGCCGACCCAGCCAAGGTGACCGACATTCCGCGGATGATATTCGCGCTGGCCAGGGGTGAGGGCAGGCTGGCCGCCGCCGGGATTGCCGAGACTGTCCCGCCACCCGAGCACCGCGGCCTGCTGGGCGCCGGTCTGGCGCTGGGCACCTACTGCCAGGAGATGGCCAACTGGACCACGCCGGAGCAGGCGCTGTCGCGGGCACGAACAGCGATCCCCGGCCTGCCCGATTCGGTGCTGCGCATCACCCCGACCGGCAGTTGGATCTTCCGCGAGTGCGCCGCCTGGGGGTTGGGTAGATCCGACACTGCCGATCGTCTGTCGGTGTCCAGCGGGGTGCCCACCCTCATCCTGTCGGGCACGTTCGACTCCAGCACCGCGCCACAGTGGGCCGAGGAGATCACCCCCGGGCTGGGCAACTCGCAGCTGGTGCGGTTTCCCGGGGTGGGCCATGGTGTCCTGCCGAATTCGGCGTGCGCCCAGTCGATCGTGACGGCATTCGTCGACGATCCGAGCCGCGACATCGACAAATCCTGTGTCTGGAAAATGACGATGCCCACCTTCAGTCTGCCCGAGCCGGCCCGCTAGCCAGCTGGCCCAGGATTGCCTGCACCAGCCCGGCCAGCCGGGCATGATGGGAGCCGGCCCAATAGATCCGTCCGCAGTCCGAGCAACGGCTGAAATCGTCGTAGTGCTGGCGAGTCAGCGGCTCCAGGCGATCGATGACCTCTTCCTTGGCAACCGGGATCAAGCGGCCGTTGCACCGCACGCAGCGCGACAGGGGCGCCAACCGCTGCCGCAGGTCCAGTCGCCGTATCACTTCGAGCAGCTGTTCCTGGGGTTGCTGGGAGTGCACGAACAGGCCATGGGTGACCGCACGACGCTTCAGCAGCCCGCGGTCGCGGGTGAGCAGGATCCGCTGCTCGGCCAGGCTGATGTCGACCAGCGCCGGGTCATCGGCCACGCTGGACCACCAAACATCGAGTCCGAGTAGTCGCATCAGCCGGGCGAGCCGACCGAGATTGACGTCGACCACAAACCGTGGATGACGCAGCGGCACCGGCCGCAGCCTGCTGGTCAGCCCGATGTCGAGCGCCTCGAACATCGGGTACACGGCGATCCGGTCGCCGGCCGCCGGCCGGTGGCCGAACTCTGCGGGTTCTCCGTTCACCAGGATGAGATCGATCTCGGTGTGCGGGATGCCCATCGCCTCCAGCACATCCTTGACCGTCTGATGGCTGCGGAACGGCCGGCGCACGGTCGCGCCGCGTGCCTGGGGCTCCAGGAAGTCGCCGAGTTCGGCGTAGGCCCGGACGTCCAGATAGCCGTCCATCATTCATATGTACCGCGCGGGACGCCCGGCGAGCCCGTCCACCCGATCCGCGGCATGCTTTCCGTAACGTCGTGAGCAGCGACTAGATCACAAGAAGGATGGTTCGGGGTGTCCCGTCGAGATGACGTGCAGGACCGGCCGGCCGTTGACACCCGGATACCGGAGTCGATGGCGGCACGTTTGCAGCGGGCACAGAGCTGGGCAATTGGTTCCGACCCCGGACTGCTGCGGCTACGGATGGCCACTCGGACCACCGCGGCGCTGGGCTGTTCGCTGCTGGTGTTGTACCTGCTGACGATGGCGACCGGGCAGCCGTTGACCGTCGCTCTGATCGGTGTCGTCATCACCATGATCGCGGCCCGTTCCGTCGACGATCCCGACTCCCGACAACAGCAGATCACCATGGCGCTGCTGCCGGTACCCGCGGCGCTGTCGATCAGCGTGGCCGCGCTGCTCGCGCCGCACCTGATCGCCGCCGAGGTGGCGTTCGTGGTGATCGTGTTCGCCGCGGTCTATGTCCGCCGCTTCGGGCCGCGTGGACGGGCGCTGGGCATGGTCGCATTCATGGCCTACTTCTTCAGCCTGTATCTGCGGGCCGGGGTGGCCCAGTTGCCCTGGATGATCGGCGCCGTGCTGGTTGGCACCCTGTGCACGTTTGTGATGAGCACCTATGTGCTGCCCGACCGCCCAGAAAGTGTGCTGCGCGCCACGATTCGCTCGCTGCGAGCGCGGATGGCGATCGTGGTGGACACCGCCGCCGACACCGTGCGAGCGGGTCGGCTCGATGAGCGGCGCCGCCGCCGCATGCGGGCCCGGATTGCCCGGCTCAACGAGACCGCTTTGCTGGTGCAGAGCCAGATCGAGGACAAGACCCATCCCGCCACGCTGTGGCCGGGGATCAGCGCAGAGCAACTCGCACCGTGGCTGTTCGACGCCGAACTCTCCGTCGAATGGGTCGCCATCGCGGGCCACCGTGCCATGGCCATCGCCGAGGAGATTCCGGCCGCCACCCGTATCGAGCTGGCTGACACGCTTACCCAACTCGCGTGGGCCATCCGGGGGCCGCGAACCGAGGGCCTGCACCAGGCCGCCAGCCGGGCTCAGCGGCTCCTGGACGGTCAGCCCCCTCCGGCCCCGACCGACGACCCGAGCCAGGGCGCCGTGCGCCGCCTCGGCCTGGCCATCGTCGCCGCGGCGACGGCGACCACGGAGGTCCGCGAGCTCATCGGTGATGCCACCGCGGCCCCGCCCGATCCGGACAACAACGACGTGGTGCAGCCGGTACCCGAGGACACTGCGGCAGATGGTGGGCCCGGCGAAGCCGGGCTGGCGCCCACCACACGACAAGCCATCCAGGTCAGCATCGCGGCGTCACTGGCGATCGTCACCGGTGAGTTGGTTTCGCCGCTGCACTGGTATTGGGCGGTGATTGCGGCATTCGTGGTCTTTGCCGGCACCAATTCGTGGGGCGAAACCCTCACCAAGGGTTGGCAGCGGTTACTGGGCACCGTGCTCGGCGTGCCCTGCGGCGTGCTGGTCGCCACGGTGGTCGCCGGCGACAGAGTCTTCTCGGTCGTCATGATCTTCGCGTGCCTGTTCTTCGCCGTCTATTTCATGCAGGTCACCTACAGCCTGATGACGTTCTGGATCACCACGATGCTGGCGCTGCTGTACGGGCTGCTCGGCAAGTTCACCTTCGGTGTGCTGATGCTGCGGATCGAGGAGACCGCGATCGGCGCCGTTATTGGCGTTGCCGTCGCAATCCTGGTGCTGCCGACCACCATTGGGACGGTGGTACGCCGCGATACCCGGGCCTTCTTGACAACGCTGTCCGAATTGATCGAGATCTCCATCGCGACCATGTTCGACGACGACGTGACCGACAGCCCCACCGAGCGGGCGCGTGAACTCGATCGAGACCTGCAGCAGTTCCGGGTCACGGCCAAACCGATGCTCGCTGGTGTCGCCGGATTCGCCGGCCGAAGAAGCATCCAGCACTCGGTGCGGTTGCTCACCATCTGTGACCGCTACGCACGGATTCTGGCCCGCCGAAGCGAGCAATACCTGGATCCGGGATGTCCCCACGGACTTTCCGATGCCATCACGACCGCGGCGGCCCAGATCCGGCGCAACATCGACGCGCTGGTCACTGCCCTCGACGGGACCCAGGACGTGGCCATCACGCCCGCCGCCGACTCCCTCGATGCGGCCGAGGCGGTGGTCAGGCAGCACGCCGACGCGATCAATCGGGCCGCCCCCGGGACCAATCCGCGTCACCTGCTGGCCGCGGTGAACTCGCTGCGCCGGATCGAAGGTGCTGTCGTCAACGCGGCCGTCCATTTCGGCGCCGACGCAGACCTGATGGCGCACGATCAGCCAGGGTGAATCGCGCCGGCGCGGCTGCCGAGTCGGTCCGCAATTCCGCGGGCTAGCCGGCCGGCGTAATCAACCCGTAGTGCCCGTCATAGCGGTGGTACAGCACCCCGGCGCGGCCCTGGGCGGCATCGATGAAGAACAGAAACGGTAGACCAAGGACGCCGAGTCGCTCGGCCGCCTCCGCCTCGGTCAGAATTGGCGCCGGATGCGGGCTGATGGACAGCGGCAGCTCGAACGGGCTGAGCTGATCGGCAGTAGCGGGTGCAACCAGCGCCAACCGATAGCCGGTCGGACCGCCGCGGTAGAGGACGCCGGCCATGCCCGTGCCCTGCTCGGTGAAAAGGTGGAAATCGTAGTCGAGCAAACCCATTTCGGTGGCGGCGTCATCGACCGTGCACGGCGCCATCGTGAACGACTTGCGGCGGATGACCTCGCGTTCCTCGGGCGGACGCGGAAAGTAGGTGTCGCGTTGCCGGGGCTCGGATTCGTGCCGCCATTCGGCGCGACCGGCGTCGGGCTGCTGGCCGCGTCGGGCCTCCCAGTGCTCGGCCACCCGCTCCAGCCGGCGCCGCAGTCGCGCATCGAGCCGATCGATCGCCTCCTGCGCGGTAGCGCCATGAACCTGGGCGCGGACCAACCGCCCGTCGACGTTGAAATTGGCCTGCGCGACCACGGGTCGCGACACCGCCGGATCGGGATGCTGGGAGATTCGAACGCGGGCAGAAAGCACAGGCCGGTGCGCCAAGCGGCCGAGTTGGCCGATCTTGGTGCGCGCGTATTCGGCCGCACCGGGCAAGTCGCCGCGGGCGCTCACCTCGACATCGATAACGGGTGGCAAATCTGCTTTGTGCCGCATGACTCATTCCTACGCGGCGAATCTGGATGCGGGGCAGGGCCAAAGGTCCTCGCGCCAGGGACGGAAAGTCACCCCCGGCAAGTCCGGGCCTTGACGATCGGCCCATCCACCGCACGTCCGAGCACTGTGCAATTTGCCCTTTCGCCGCCTACCTGTGAGTGGGACTCTTCGAGCAGAAACATCGCGACCGGGATGCATTCGGCTGCAGCGTCGCATCTGACTGCAATACGCCTTGCTGGCATTGACTGGCATCGAACCTAAGCCGATAAGCGGGTTACCAGGATCTCTCGGAGGGTCACATGTCGTTCACGGTCGTGGAGCCGCAGATGTTGACGGCGGCCGCCGCGGATCTAGCGAAGATCGGTACGGCGATCGATGCGGTCAGCACCGCGGCAGCCGCCTCGACCACCAACGTGCTGCCCGCGGCCGCTGATGAGGTGTCGGCGGCCATCGCCTCGCTGTTCGGCACCCACGCCCTGGCGTATCAAGCCATTGGCGCGCAGGCGGCGACGTTTCATGACGGGTTTGTGCAGGCGCTGTCGCGGGCGGCGAGTCGGTATGCGGCCACCGAAGTGGCCAACGTCGAGCAGAACCTGCTGGGGCTGATCAACGCGCCGACGCAGGCGCTGTTTGGTCGCCCACTGATCGGCAACGGCGCCGATGGCGCACCCGGCACCGGACAGACCGGACAGGCGGGCGGGCTCTTGTGGGGCAATGGCGGCGCCGGCGGATCTGGAGCGCCCGGCCAGTCCGGCGGCACCGGCGGGGCCGCCGGACTCATTGGCTCCGGCGGCAGCGGAGGAACCGGCGGCCTCGGTGCTGCCGGCGGCGCCGGCGGCTCGGCGTGGCTGCTCGGGACCGGCGGAACCGGCGGGGCAGGCGGTTGGGCCGCCGCGGGCGCAACCGGTGGCATCGGCGGGCAGGGCGGCGCCGGCGGATGGCTTTACGGAAATGGTGGAATCGGTGGGCAGGGTGGAGCCGGTGCGCTGGGCGGGGCGGGCGGTAGCGGCGGGGCCGCCCGGCTCTTCGGCATCGGCGGGGCCGGCGGCGCCGGCGGCCACGGAATGGCCGGCACCGCGGGAACCACGGCCAGCAGCGCGGGTGTTTCCGGCACCGATGGCGGAGCCGGCGGCACCGGCGGTGATGGCGGAGCCGGCGGCGCCGGCGGGCTGTTGATCGGTAATGGCGGGGCTGGCGGGGCCGGCGGCCTCGGCGGATTGGGTGGGGTCGGCGGCGCCGGCGCTACCGGTGCCGACGCCGCCAACCCGACCACGACCGGCCAGGCCGGCGGGGCTGGCGGCAACGGTGGGGCCGGTGGGGCCGGCGGGGATGGCGGCGGCGGGGGCAAGAGCGGCTGGCTCGGCCTCGCGGGTGCGCACGGCGGCGGTGGGACGGGCGGAACCGGCGGCGCGGGTGGGGCTGCCGGTGACGGCGGCGACGGCGCCACCGGCGTCAGCGGGGGTGACGGGAGTTCCGGCGGCAACGGGGGCAATCCGGGCGTCGGCGGGGCCGGCGGAGCCGGCGGCACCGGTGCCGGCGGAGCGCGCGCCGCAGACGGCGCCACCGGCAACAGTCCCACCAGCGGCGGCAACGGCGGCAACGGCGGGGCCGGCGCGGACGCCATCGGATCGGGCCAGTCCGGTGGCGCGGGCGGCGCCGGCGGCAACGGGGGCCGAGTCGGCACCGGCGGCAACGGTGGGGCCGGCGGTAATGGCTTCCTGGGGGCACCCGCATTTTCCAGCAATCCCGGCGGCAACGGCGGCAACGGTGGGGCCGGCGGAGCCGGCGGAAACGGTGGCATCCAGGCCGGTAACGGCGGTGATGGTGGCGCGGGCGGACACGGTGGTGCCGGGGCGACCGGCGGCAGCGGCACCAACGGTTTTGACGGGGCTTTCTCAGGCGCCGACGGCTCGCCCGGCGGTAATGGGGGCAAGGGCGGCACGGGTGGAGCCGGCGGCAACGGCGGGGCCGCCGGTCTGGCGCTGGCGGCCACGGGTCACGACGGCGGCCACGGTACGGGTGGGGCCGGGGGCAACGGCGGGGCGGGCGGCTCCGCGGGTAACGGGGGCAACGGTGCCAAGGGAGTCAGCGGCGTCAACAACGGCGCCGGCGGCAATGGCGGCGACGGCGGTACCCCCGGCATCGGCGGGACCGGTGGGGCCGGCGGCGACAGCGGCGGCGGCAGCCACGGGGCCACCGGCTCCGACGGCGCCACCCCCCACAGCGGCGGCAACGGCGGAAAGGGTGGCGACGGCGCTGATGCCACCGGTTTCGGCCAAACCGGCGGTAATGGCGGTCGTGGTGGCAATGGTGGTCTGGTCGGCAACGGCGGCAACGGCGGGACGGGCGGGGCCGGCGGGACCGGCCTAGGGGGCCTGACCAACAGCTTCCCCGGCTCGTCGGGCACCGGCGGCGATCCCGGTGGCACCGGCGGCAACGGTGGCGCTGGCGGCTCCGGCGGCTTTTTTGCCGGTGACGGCGGCAACGGCGGCACCGGTGGGGTCGGGGGCACCGGCGGTGACGGCGGCAACGGCGCTACCGGCGGCACCGGCGCCACCGCGGGTGCCAACGGTCAAGACGGCGGCAACGGCGGGACCGGAGGAACCGGTGGGCAGGGCGGGGCGGGCGGGGCCGGCGGGTCCACCTTCACCGGCAAGGCGGGGACCCAAGGCGCGGGTGGGGCCGGCGGAGACGGTGGGGCCGGCGGCAACGCGGGCAACGGCGGCAGCGGCGCTACCGGTGCCGACGGCGCCACCGTCGGCACCGGCGTGGACGGTCAGGACGGCGGCAACGGCGGAGCAGGCGGGAGCGGCGGGCAGGGCGGCGCTGGCGGCGACGGCGGAGCGGGCAGCACCACCGGCAACCAAGGCGGCGGCGGCGCGGGCGGTAACGGCGGAGGCGGCGGTGCGGGCGGTGACGGCGGCAGTGGTGCCAACGGCGCGAACGGCAGCATTTCGGGCCTCGGCGGCCAGGCCGGCGGCAACGGCGGCGATGGTGGCGACGCGGGAGTCGGCGGTTCCGGCGGGGATGGTGGCGCCGGGCTGACCATGGGCGCACACGGTGCCACCGGCAACGTCGTCGCAAACGGCGGCAATGGCGGCCAGGGCGGCAACGGCGGCAACGCCCTGATCGGAACCAACGACGGCGGAGCGGGCGGGGCCGGCGGGGCCGGCGGTAAGGCTTGGCTGACGGGCGACGGCGGATCCGGCGGCAACGGCGGCAACGGCGGTTCGGGCGGCTCCAGCCCGCAGGGCAGCGGCGGAGGCGGCGGCAACGGCGGCGCCGGCGGTATCGGAGGCGACGCCGGGCTGCAGGAGGGTGGGGGCGGAACCGGCGGTGACGGCGGCAACGGCGGCGCCGGCGGCACCGGCAAGGCCAGCAGCGCCACCGGCGGCGCCGGCGGGGGCGGCGGCAACGGCGGCACGGCCGGGCAGGTCGGCGATGGCGGCACCGGCGGTAACGGCGGCACCGGCGGTAACGGCGGCGCCGGCCGCGACGGCGCCATGGGCGGCACCGGCGGCATCGGCGGCGACGCGGGGATGATCGGCAACGGCGGGGGCGGCGGAACCGGCGGCAACGGCGGGGGCGGCGGCAACGGCAACGCCAGCGGCGGACCCGGAATCGGCGGCAACGGAGCCGAGGGCGGCGCCGGCGGCAGCGGGGGCAGCATTTCGGGCAACGGCGGCGCCGGCGGCAAGGGCGGGTCCGGTGGCACTGGAGGTACCGGGCAGTTCGGTAACACCGGCGGCACCGGCGCCAGCGGCACATTCGACAATGGCGGGGATGGTCACGGCGGCGCCGGCGGCACCGGCGGCACCGGCGGCACCGGCGGCGCCGGGGGCGGCGGCGGAAATGGCGGGGCGGGCGGCAAAGCGATCTCGCCGACGGGCCACGATGGCGCCCAGGGCGCCGGCGGAAATGGCGGAGCCGGGGGCACCGGCGGAAATGGCGGCTTCGGCGGTTCCGGAGGCAGCGGCGCAGACGGCACGCTGTTCAGCAGCCTGGCCGGGACCGGCGGCACCGGTGGTAGCGGTGGCACCGGCGGCGACGGCGGAGCCGGTGGTGCGGGCGGCGCTCCCGGCACCGGTTCGATCCCGGGTAGCACTGGCGCGGCGGGTGCAACCGGCCGCGCCGGATCGGGCGGATTCGGTGGGAATGGGGGCTTGGGCTCGGCCTTCGGCCCCGGCGGCAACGGCGGCACCGGCGGCAACGGCGGCTCCAGCAGCACCAGCGCCGGCGGTGGCGGCGGGACCGGCGGCGTCGGCGGGACCGGGTTCGACGGCAGTGATGGTGGAGCCGGCGGAAACGGGGGCCAGGGTGGCGACGGCCTCGAGACGGCCGGAGACGGCGGCGCCGGCGGCGCCGGCGGCAAGGGTTCCAACGCCCCCATCGGCTTCTCGTTCGGCGGCGCGGGCGGCAAAGGCGGAACCGGTGGCACCGGCGGAACCGCGCACCTGGGCCCGTTGGCCATCCACGGCCAATCCGGCGACCCCGGCCAGTCGGGGCCCCCCGTGGTTGACGGCAACGGAGGAGCCGGCGGCCAGGGTGGGACCGGCGGCTCTGGCGGCAGCTTCTAGCTCCCCGGGTCTGCCCGCATCGGGCTGGTCAAGCCCGTTGGGTGCACCGGCCGGCGGCCGGTGAAAGCGATCAGTCGATCAAGCACCGGGGCAAAGGCGCCGACCGCCACCGGCGCGGCGAAGCCCGCGGAATTACGTGCTGCCGGGGTGATCACCTTGCTGGCGACCGTGAGCACATACTCGGTCACCGCGTCGGAGACCACCACCCGCCGATCGGTTGCAAACGCGAAATCCCAAGCATGAACCAGCAATTCCAGACAAAGAATGCCGACTGGCACCGCCGCAGGAACTTGGTTCGCGTTCAGTTCGACGGTGCCGTCCACGCCCCGTCGCCGCCACGCTTCCAGCACGGCCTGCCCCGCATCCGCCACTTGGGTTTCCAGGGGCGCATCCAGATCGCGCGGTGGCAGCTGTGCACCGGCAGCGCTGCCGATGATCGTCAGAGAACGCATCAGGTGGTCGGCAAGCTGCACGACATCGTATTGGCTGCATGGCGTTTGGCGCGCCAGGTCGGCGGGCTCGAGCGCACGCAGCACGTGCTGAACCACTGCCAATGTCGCTTCAGCGCAAGATAATTCGTCAAGCGGATCGGGAACCGCCGCCCACTCATCGGGGCCGGCGTCCCCCTGCCGGGCGGCGGCGACCAGCCGATCCAGATAGTGGCTCCAGCCCTCGGCGTGACGAGCGGCCTGTTGCTCAGTCAGCCCCTCGTGGACCAACCGGATCTCGGTGCCGTCGGGGACCGGCGACAGCGTGACGGTCACCGTCGACTCCCCCGGCGCTGGATCGCTGTGGCCTTCCCAGCCCCAGGACAAGACCAGCCGCTGACCCGGGTCCGCTTCGACAACGGCTCCCACCGCGGTGTGTCCCGGAGTCACCGTCCAGCGATACACACCCGCGTCGTAAGGCTCTATCCGAGCCGTGATGGCCATCCAGCGCCGCAGGCCTTCGGGTCGGGCGAACAGCGCGAAGCTCTGGGCTGGATCCACCGGCAGAACGACTGCATTTTCCAACGGCATGGCGCGCTCTCCTGAGACGGTTTCCGCCGGTCGAGCAGGCGGGGCTGGCTCATAGCCCGAGTCTAGGCTCTCTGGCGAGATCAACTCCGCGCGTTGCCGCGCAGCGGGCCGGCTCCCGCCGCGGCATGGGCTCGAGAGATCGCCGGCGGTGGGTAGCCGGCATCACGCACCTCGCGGTGCACCGCTGCGATGACGGCTTCCACCCCGGCTTCGGCCACCAAGGCGATCACGCAGCCGCCGAACCCCCCGCCGGTCATTCGGGCGCCCAGGGCACCCGCGCGGACCGCGGCATCGGCGATCAGGTCGATGTGTTCGGTGGTGATTTCGAAGTCGTCGCGCATCGACGCGTGCGAGGCGGTGAAGATGCGGCCGGCGGCGGTGAAGTCGCAATCACGCAGCGCGGCAACGAATTCATGCACGCGCCGGTTTTCGGTCAGCACGTGGCGGGCGCGACGAGCATCGATGGGGTCGCCGATCGCGGTCAGCGACGAGAGCTCCGCGACGTCGCGCAAGGACGGCGCGTGCAGCGCCTTGGCCGCCCGCTCACACGAGGCGCGCCGTGCCGCGTATTCGCCGCCGGCGTGCCGATGCCGGGCCCGGGAATCGATGAGCAGTAGGGCAACCCCGTGGGCATCCGGATCAAACTGGACCGCACGCACGCTCAGTTCCCGGAAGTCGATCAGCAGCGCGGTCGCCGGCGCCCCGAAAAGCGCAGCCAGTTGGTCGAGTAAACCCGTTGGGGCCCCGACGTATTCGTTTTCGGCCCGCTGCGCGAGCCGGGCCTGCTCGATCCGGTCGATCTCGACACCGGCCGCCGACGTGATCGCCCCCAGCACCGCACACTCGAGCGCGGCCGAGGATGAGAGCCCCGAGCCGATCTCGACGTCGCTGCTGATCGACATCGCGCCACCGGGCACCGGATGACCCGCGCAGCGCAGCGCCCAGATCACCCCGGCCACGTATCCGGCCCAGCCGCTCACCCCACCGGGCACGGTGTCCAGCGGAATCCACACCGCGCCGTCCATCAGGTCGCTGCTGGCGGTGAGCGCATCGCCGTGGTCGGGCACAAACGTCGCCACCGCGCGCTGCGGCAGCGCGATCGGCAGCGCCCAGCCCAGGTTGTAGTCGGTGTGCTCCCCGATCAGATTGATCCGCCCCGGTGCGGCGTAGCGGATGGTCACCCGAGTTCCCGCAGCCGCTCGGCCACCGTTTCCGGTGTCACGTCACTGATGAACGCGCCCATCGCCGACTCGGAGGCGGCGAGGTATTTCAGCGCCGTCGCGCTGCGACGGATAGACATCAGCTCCACATGAAAATAGCCCTCGCGCTGGGCTTCGGTGTCGCGGTATTGATGCAGCGCGGAAATGTAGGGCAGCGGGCCCGAATACATCCGATCGAACCGGCGCAACACGTCGAGATAGATCTCGGTGAACTCGTTGCACTCAGCGGCATCGAGATCAACAAGGTTGCGCACGAACCTATTCGGGTAGATGTGCACCTCGACCGGCCAGCGCGCGGCGAACGGCACGAACGCGGTGAACCGGTCACCGCGGGCGACGATGCGGCTACCGTCGGCAACCTCGCGTGCCAGCAGATCTTCGAACAGATTGCAGCCGTGCCGCATTCGATGCCGGCCGGCTTGCTCGAGCATGACCGAGGTGCGGGGGGTGAGGAACGGGTAGCCGTAGATCTGACCGTGCGGATGGGTGAGGGTCACGCCGATTTCCTCACCACGGTTCTCGAAGCAGAACACCTGCTCGATACCCGGCTGACCGATGAGGTCGCCGGTGCGATGCCGCCACGCCTCGATGACCAGGCGGGCATGCGCAGCCGGCAGATCGGCGAACGAGCCGCCGTGGTCGCTGGAGAAGCAGATCACCTCGCAGCGGCCATCGCCCGGCGCCGACACAAAGCCGTCGCCAACCGGTGGCGGCCCACCACTGCCCGACAGGCTCGGAAATCGGTTCTCGAAGACCACGACGTCATAGTCGCGCGCCGGCACCTCGCTGGTCAGCCCGGTCGGGCTCGGACACAGCGGACACTGATCCGGCGGCGGTTTGTAGGTGCGGTCCTGACGCAGGGCCGCGACGATCACCCACTGCCCCGTTGATCGGTCGAACCGCAGCTCCGATTGATGCGGATGCCGTGGCGGCAGCGGGCGGCGGTCGGCCACCGGCGCCGGAACGTTCCCGGGCAACGCGAAAAAGAGCACCTCACGGCCATCGGCCAGCTTCGCCCGGGTCGGCGCCGTCACGATATCGAACACTAACCGAACCGAGGCGAGGGCAGCGGCCATCCCCGCCGTTGCTGGCGTGCGGTGTGATCCCCGCCGCACACAAAATCATGCCTCGGGGCACAATTGCAGTGTGAAAGTAGCGATCAGCGGCGCCGGCGTAGCGGGAGCGGCACTTGCCCACTGGCTGCATCGAACCGGCCACACCCCGACATTGATCGAGCGGGCACCGAAATTCCGTACCGGCGGCTACATGATCGACTTTTGGGGCGTTGGCTATCAGGCGGCCAAGCGAATGGGCATCGAGGACCCGGTGCGCGCCGCGGGATACCAGATTGAGCGATTGCGTTCGGTCGGCTCCCGCGGCGAAGTCAAGGCCGACCTGAACGTGGACGTCTTTCGCCGGATGATCGGCGAGGATTTCACCAGCCTGCCCCGCGGTGACCTGGCCGCCGCGATCTATGCCACGGTCGAGGACAAGGTCGGAACGATTTTCGGCGACTCCATCACCGCCATCGACCAGCACAGCGACGGCGTCCATCTCACCTTCGAGAAAAATGCGCCGCGCGATTTCGATCTACTCATCGGCGCCGACGGATTGCACTCCAACGTGCGCCGTCTGGTTTTCGGACCGGAGCACGACTATGAGCACTACCTTGGCTGCAAGGTCGCGGCCTGCGTGGTTGACGATTACTGGCCGCGCGACGAGCTGACGTACGTCCTCTACAACATTCCCGGAAAGCAAGTGGGGCGCGTTTCGCTGCGCGGCGCGCGCACCATGTTTCTGTTCATCTTTCGCGATGAGCACGACGGCGCCGACCTCACGCCAAAAGAGCAGTTGCGCAACCAATTCGGTGATGCCGGCTGGGAGTGTAATGAAATATTGGCCGCACTGGATAACGTTGATGACCTCTACTTCGATGTGGTGAGCCAGATCAAGATGGACCGCTGGTCACGCGATCGGGTGCTGCTGATCGGAGACGCGGCCGGGTGCATCTCACTGCTCGGCGGCGAGGGCACCGGTCTGGCCATGACCGAGGCGTATGTGCTGGCCGGGGAACTCGAGCGCGCCGGCGGCGACCACCGCCGCGCTTTCGATGCCTACGAGGCGCAGTTGCGCCCCTTCATCGCGGACAAGCAGGCCGGAGCGGCCAGATTCATCGGGTTTTTCGCCACCCGCACCCGATTTGGTTTGTGGTTCCGCAACATTGCGATGCGCACGATGAACATCGGCCCGCTGGCAACGCTTTTCGCCGGCAGCGTGCGCGACGACTTCGAACTGCCCGACTACGACTTGGCGTGAGCGACCGGGCAGCCCGGCGCCTCCGGCACCGCCGGTGAAACCGCGGTGATCGCGCGGACACGGATGCGCGCGTCCCGGTGCGGCACCAAGATGACGTGTTTGAGCTTGTAGCGCTCGTCGGGTGCTGTGGTGGTGGCCAAGTCAACCCGGCGCAGAATCTCGCGCAGCACGACCCGCATCTCGACCATGGCGAAGGTCGCCCCGAGGCAGCGTCGATTTCCGCCGCCGAACGGCAGCCACGTGGTCGGGGTCAGGGTCGCGTCGATCATCCGATCGGGGTCGAACCGGTCCGGGTCCGGATACACCTCGGCATTGGCATGCACCAGACCGATACCGGCCACCACCATGGTTCCGGCCGGCAGTTGATAGCCGGCCAACTCGGTGGGTTCGGTCAGGATGCGGCCCACGTCGAACACCACCGGGCGGATGCGCAGCGTCTCTTTTGCCAGGGCGTCGAGATACTCGTCGCCGGATGGATCACCCGCCGCGCTGGCCTCGGCCGCCCGCACCGCCTTGGCCAGTATCGCCGGGTGGCGGGTCAGCCGCTCCAGCGCCCAGGCCAAGCCGGTGGCCGTGGTGTCGTGCCCGGCTACCAGCAGGGTCATCAGTTGGTCGCGCAGTTCCTCGTCGGTCATCCGGCCCGACGGTTTGGCGGTGTCCCCGTCGACGGCCCGGACCAGCGTGGCCAGCACGTCGGTGCGTTCGGCGAGATTCGGGTCGGCGCGCCGCTCGGCAATCTCGGCGTAAAGCAGCTCGTTGGCCTCGTCGATAGCGCGGCGCAACCGGCGCCAGGCACGGCGACTCAACAGGTCCGGCTTGGCAAGCGCCAGCGTTTCCCACGGCCCCACGTTGAGTAGCCGCGGCATGACCTTGCGCAGGGCGGCCAGCCGGTCCGGGTCGGTGGCACCGATCACGGTGCGCAGGATCACCTCGAGGGTGATTTCAGCCATCTTGGGAGCGACCGCAAAGGTCCGGCCCACCGGCCACCCGGCGATGTTATCCGCTGCGATCTCGGACATCAGCTGAGCCTGGTGCGCAACGGCTTCACGTTGGAAGGGCGGCAGCATCATGCGACGCCGGTCGCGGTGCACATCGTCGTCGACTACCAACAACGAACTCTCTCCGAGCAGTCCGGCCAGCATCGTGTTGGCTTCGCCGGCATGAAAGACGCGCGGGTCTCCGGCGAACACCTTCTTGATCACCGCCGGATCGGTCACATTGACCATGGTGCCCAGCCCCGCCACACGCAGCGTGAAAACGCTGCCGTAGCGACGTTTGCAGGCGGTGAGGAATCTCGGGGCGTGCCGCAACATGAGCGCAGCCTGCACCGCGCGGGGAAGACGAGGTCCGGGTGGCAGGGTGGCGGTTTTCGTCATGGCGGTGATTTTACGGGCGTTGTCGAGAACAAAGATCGGGTTTCACAGAGAGCAAAATTGTTGTGCTAGCGGCAACTACTCGCTACCCGATCCAAATATAAATTACACCAACATATTTCACGCTGTTCAATTTCCAGATTCGGTGAATGATCTTGAAAGACAGTCCCGATCTATATCAGCTCTCGGCGATTTAGGGTGACTTAGGTTGACAGCGTCGGCACAAACCGAGGCGGCCGCCGAACCCCGGTGGCCTGTTCGAAGGCGTAGGCATACCCGATGAGTTTGGGTTCCTGGAATGCGCCGGCGAACAACGACAGGCCGACCGGCAGACCACAGAAATAACCGGCAGGAACGCAGATGTGGGGGTAGCCGGCGACCGCCGGTGGCGTCGAGCAACCACCGGGCAGGATGTTGTCACCGACGACCGGGTCGATGGCAAACGCCGGTGAACCCTCGGTGGGTGCGACGATCGCATCCAGCCGGTGCTCGCGCAGCGCCTTGTCGATGCCGTCGGCACCTGCGAGACGTCGCAGTTCGGCGCGCACCCGCAGGTACTGCGGGTCGGTGAGATCGCCCTTGGCTTGCGCCTGCTCGAGAAACTCCTGCCCGAAGTACGGCATCACCTGGCCGGCGTGGGCTCTGTTGAACGCGATGAGTTCGTCGAGGCTGCCGACCGCGGCGCGCGGATGGGCGCCGAGATAGCCATTCAAACTCGCCTTGAGCCCATAGCGGAACAGTTCGAGTTCGAGATCGCCAAAGAAGGGCAACGAACTGGCCTGGATCGGATCGACGATCTCGGCGCCCAGCGCCGCCAGCTGAGCGAGCGCACCCTCGATCAGTGCATCCGTCGCCTCGTGCGCACCGAAGCGCTCCCGGGCCACACCGAGTCGGGCGCCCTGCAGGGCTGCCGGGTCAAGAAATCGGCGATAGTCGGTTGCCGTGTGCGCGCCGCCCGCTCGCGTTGTCGGGTCACTGTCATCGACACCCGTCATCACCGTCAACAGCGTCGCAACGTCGGTGACGGTGCGCGCCATCGGGCCCACCATGTCCTGTGGCGATGCCACACCGATGACTCCGGAACGGCTTAGCAGGCCCACCGTTGGCTTCAGACCGACGATCGAGTTGCTCGATGCCGGCCGCACGATGGAACCGTCGACCTCTGCGCCGAGGGCGGCCACACACAGGTTGGCCGCCACCGCGACCGCCGAACCCGAGCTGGAGCCCAGCGGACTTCGGTCCAGCACGTAGGGGTTTCGCACCTGTCCGCCGCGACTGCTCCAGCCACTGCACGGCCGCGTGGAGCGCATATATCCCCACTCGCTCATGTTCGCTTTTCCGAGGATCACTGCGCCAGCATCGCGTAATTGCTTGACCACAAATGCATCTCGAGTTGCGATGTTGCCCTCTAGGGCCAGCGAACCGGCCGTTGTGGCCATCTTGTCACCGGTGTCGATGCTGTCCTTGATGACGACGGGGACACCATGCAACGCCCCACGAATCCGTCCGCCGCTTCGCTCGGCGTCGAGCGACTCGGCGATCGCGAGGGCGTCGGGGTTGACCTCGATGATCGACCGCAGCATCGGACCGGATTGGTCGATCTCGCGGATCCGTCTCGAGTAGCAGTCGGTGAGACCGGCGGCGGTCCACTCCCCCCGCTCGAAGGCAGTCTGGGTTTCGGCGATGGTGAACTCGGGCAACTCCATGCGATCCCTCCGGAAGCGGTGACGCCCGGCGGCGAGTCCAGATCGTTCCGATCGGCCCGCTGCCGCGTCAGTCGCGGGCGATATAGGCGAGGACTTGCTTCTCATGGTCGACGTAGTGATCACCGCTGACATCGACAATGACCCGATCAATGGTGCCGCCGACGAACGGGAATGGTGCCGGGTAATCAGCGACCGCCGAGCCGCTGTCGCGCCCGACGCACAGTCCATCTCCGGTCAGCGAAAACGTGCCCGGCTGGGTGGTTATTTGGGCCTCGCCCACGGCTTCGGTATCGATGTAGAGCGTCAGCGTGCCGAGGGCGCTGAACGTGTCCGGGTCGTCGGCGGTCTTGCGGAACTCGGCGGTGAGCACATGCGTCCCGGTGGAAACGGGATCGAGTGCGCTGATGGTCTGGATTCGCTCGCCGAGCCAGTTGTAGACATAGTGCAGCCGACCGTCTTTGAGGAATAGGCTGTGCCCGCCGGCCACCCCGCCGTGCGCGAACAGCACGCCCTCGGCCTCCGGGGTGTCGATGGTGACGGCGGCGGCGATGGTGAAGGAGCGGCGCCGGACATTCACCGCGACCGCCTCGGGAACGTCGGCGGAGTCCGGGTAGTAGACGTAGTGGGACCGCGGCTCGCCGGGCTCCGGCCGCGGTGAGGCCATGATCTCGAGCGCGGTGCGGTCATCGAGCGGCAGACCCTTGTACACACCCGCGTAGTAGAACCACAGCCCCTTGAGTTCTTCGAGCAGCGCCAGCCTTTCGTCGGCCAGGTCGTGCAATTGGGTGCGGTCGGTACGCAGGTCGTAGAGCTCCCAGCGGTCCTTGTCGAAATTGCTCCAGCCCGACAGCGGCGGGTGCAGGGTGGTGGCCAGCCAGCCCTGGTGATACAGCGCCCGCATGCCCAGCATGGAGTAGAACTGGGTGGCCCGGCCGGGCAGCTGCGGATCGCTGATCGAAGCGGCGAAGCTGTGGCCCTCGATCTGACTTTGGGTCCAGCCGTTGAGAACCGCGGGCGGGTCGACGTCAAGCAGTTCATAAAGCGTCGGCACGATGTCGACGGCGTGCACGTATTGGTCGCGAACCTCGCCGCGCGCGGCGATGCCGGCCGGCCACGAGACAATGAGCGGATCGGCCACCCCGCCCTCGTAGCCGGCGAACCGCTTCCAGTACGGAAACGGTGTGTCGAACGCCCACGCCCACCCGGTGTTGTAGTGGTTATAGGCGGACGGACCACCCAGGTCGTCGATCCGGGGCAGATTCGCCTCGATGGTGTCGGGCACGTTGTTGAAGAACTTGTTCTCGTTGAACGAACCGTTGGGCCCGCCCTCACCGCTGGCACCGTTGTCGGAGACGACCACGATGATGGTGTTGTCCAACTGCCCGGATTCGGCCAGGTAGTCCAGGAGCCTGCCGATCTGCTCGTCGGTGTAGGACACGAAGCCCGCATACACTTCGGCCATTCGCGCGAACAGCCGTCGTTCGTCGTCGGTCAGTGAGTCCCACGGCCGCACGAAATCGAGTGCGGGCCAGGCCCGGCCGTCTGGACCGGTGACATCGGGTTCACCGTGTGGGTTGATCGGCGACAGTTCGAGGTCCTGGGGCAGCAATCCCATTCGCTTCTGGTTGGCCAGGATCCCCACCCGAATCGCCTCGTAGCCTTCGTCGAACCGGCCGCGGTAGCGATCTGCCCAGTCCTTGAACACGTGGTGGGGCGCGTGGCCGCAGCCCGGACAGAAGTACATGAACCACGGCTTCTGGGGGGCAACGGCCTTGGCGTCGCGGACGAACCGGATCGCCTTGTCCGCCAGATCGGCCGACAGGTGATACCCCTGCTCCGGCGTCGCCGGCGGTTCGACGGTGTGGTTGTCATAGACCAGGTCCGGATACCACTGGTTGGTCTCACCACCCAGGAATCCGTAGAAGCGCTCGAATCCGCGTCCCAGCGGCCACCGGCCCTTCCATGACGACGCATCGCTCTCGTCGCTGGGCGTCAGATGCCACTTGCCCACCGCGTAGGTATTCCAGCCGCGCGCGTTGAGCACCTCCGAGATCATCCCGTTCTCGAACGGAACCCGACCCGAGAATCCTGGGAACCCCGCCGAGGCCTCGGTGATGCAGGCCATGTTGTTCGATGTCGCATTGCGCCCGTTGAGCAGGCTCGAGCGCGTCGGCGAGCACAACGCGGTGGTGTGGAAGTTGGAGTAGCGCACGCCGCTGTCGGCGATTCGGCGCATCGCCGGGGTTTCGATCGGCCCGCCGAACGGTTCCAGCGCGCCGTAGCCGACGTCATCCCAGACGATCATCAGCACGTTGGGAGCGCCGGCGGGTGCGGCCGGCTGCAAGAACGGCCCCCAGTCCGGCTCGGAATCGCGGATATCGGTCGCCACTCGCCCAGACCACTGCGCCACTTCGCGTCACCACCCGTCCAGAAATCGCGTCAACAGCAGCTTAGGTCGGTTGGGACTTTCGGAGGCCAAGTTGACGACAGTGGCTTCGGGCGGCCGCGCCGCACGACAACGCCCGATGGCTGTATCACGGCGCCGGAGGGGCCGCGCCGTCGACCGTAATCCGGCGCGCCACAACGGGTTCCGCCTTGCCCTTGAGGGTCAGCGTGACGACCTCGCCGTCCTGCACGCCCGCAAGACCAGCCACCCGCTCAGACATCACGATCTCCCCGCCCCCGGCCACGGCCTGTAGTCGCGCCGCCGTATTGACGACATCCCCGATCGCGGTGAAGTCGCGGATCTCGCCCTCACCCACGATGCCGACGTATGCCGGGCCGACGTCCAGACCGATGCCGACCTTCAACTGCGGTCCCTCGGCAGTGCCGTAGCCCTGCGCCCGCAGGATGGCGCGGGCGTCACTCACCATGGAATTGACGTAGCGGCCGTCCCGGGTGAGCGGTGCAAAGTAAAGACCCATGACTTCGTCACCGATGAGCTTGTCGACAATCCCGTGCCGAACAATCACCTGCGTCAGTTTCGAGTAGAAGCGATTGAGGGCGGCGACCATTTCTTCCGGCGGCACGGTCTCCGCCAGCGCGGTGGAGCCGCGGACGTCGGCGAATAGAACCCCGATCGGCAGCGTGACCCCACCGCCGGGCGCCTTCTCAAAACAGAGTTGGCACCAGCGCGGGTTTTTTCGCGATGGGCTCTTGCCCACGCGACGCATCAGCCAGCCGCCGAATCCCGCGAACGGATTGCCGCAGGCTTCGCACCGCGGGGCCGCGGGAAGGCTGGAGATGAGTCGAATTCCCCGACGCACCGCGGCGTGGCCAAAGTACTCGAAGAAACGCTCCCATTCCTCCGCGTTGGCCTGCGCCCCGTCCGGGCGCGGTGGGGTGCGTCCGCGCGCCATCAGTCGATTCTTACACCACTGGCCCCGCCGACGCAGCCATCGGACATCTACTTGTAGGCAACGGCGGCGCTCGAGCCGGCGGCCAGTGCGATCACCTCGAAGGAACGGAATCCGGCTGCACTGCACCATTTTCGGAAGTCGGCGCCCGTGTAGTCGAATGCGTCACCGAACTCGATCAGCATATTCAGCGACATCATCAGCCCTGCGGTGTTTTTCCGGCGGGCGTCGTCGATCAGCGTCTCGATCGCGATGAACGCCCCGCCCTCGGGCAGGGCCTCGTAGGCTTTCGCGATCAACCGTTGCTTGCCGTCGAGGTTCCAGTCATGCAGGATCTGGCCCATCGTGATGACATCGGCGCTCGGCAGCGGATCGGCAAAGAAGTCGCCGGACACCGCACGCACCCGGTCACCGAGTCCCTGCTCACTGAGCTTGCGCCGCGTGATCTCGGTTACCGCGGGCAGATCAAAGCTGATGCATTGCAGGTGGGGATGGGCGGCGGCGGCCGTCCTTGACAGCAGCCCGTTGGCGCCGCCGACATCGCAGAGGCTGCCATAGCGCTGGAACGGAAAGCGTTTCACCAGCAGCTCGCAGTTGCGCCGCGATGCGGAATCCATGGCACCCAGGAAGACCTCGAGACGTCGCGGATCGGCATAGACCGTCTCGAAGAACGGCCGGCCCGTCTGCTTGATCTCGTTCTGCGGCTTGCCCGTCTGCAGCGCGTCGGTGAGGTCCGCCCAGAACCGATAGTTGCGTTGGTCCCAAATCTTGAGCAGACCGCCCTGGTACTCGGGGCTGGCTTCATCCAGGTATCGCGCGGTCTCCGCCGTGTTGCGGTAGTGAGCGTCTGGTCCGTCGCCGTCGCGCGCCAGCAGGTCCAGCGATACCAAGGCATCGAGGAAGTCCGTCGCCGGCCGCGGCACCAGCCCGAGAAGTTCGGCAATGGCCTGCGCCGTCATCGCCCGGTCGCCCAATTCGGTGAACAACCCAAGTCCGACCGCGGTGAGTAGCACTTTCGACGGGCCGTATCCGGCGCCGATTGCCATGATCCGATCGGGGCTCGACTGATCCATTACGCGCCCCGCCGAGCCCAGTCCATCAACCTCATCAAGCAAGCAGTCTATGGCCGTCACCGAGCCGTGCCGGGCCGGTCTGCGCCGAACGGTCGGGAACGGACTATCCAGCGGCGCAGTCAACGGCGGCCGCCGGCGCTTGCGGAGCCACACCGTGAGCTGGCGCCGCGTTGTCTTGCCAGGTGTCAACCGTGCAGCCGGCGAGCCCGAATGCCCCGAACACCGCGGCCAGCACCACCAACCCGCGCGCCACCGGCCGGCGGTTCTTGCTGATACCAATCATCGTTGTTTTCTCCCCGATCGTTGGAACCCAACTGAACGGCCTTGATACCCAAGGCTTGATGCCGCCAACGCTGTTCCCCATGTCTTTTTCGCGAAGGACTATGGCGCACCACACGCTCAACAACGCAACGCGGGCCCGAGTCGCCGCCACCCTGAGCACATCCGGTTGGGTGCAATCCCACGCCACTGACCTCAGTGCCGATGCAACCAGCCATTACCAGATGCCCCGGAAGAAGCCCGAGAGATTGTTGCCGATGTTGGAAATGCCCGACACGAGGCTGGTGACGGAGAAGGGCAGGACGCCTGTGTTGGCGATCCCCGACACGCCGCTGCCCAGGTTGTAGAAGCCCGAGGACAGGCCACCGTAGTTCTGGTAGCCCGAGCCGCCCAGCAGCCCCGCCGGGTTGGTGTTGAACCAACCCGACAAACCCGAGCCGTTGTTGGCGTAACCCGAGTTCCCGCCGGCGCCGGTGTTGAAGAAGCCCGACGAAGGTGTGGCGCTTGTGTTGAGGTAGCCCGGCCCACCCGGGATGGCGAATTCGGCAAGAGTGGTGCTGGGCAGGTGGATGCTGGGGATGGTGATCGGGGGCGTCGTGAACCCACCGATTCCGATTGGCGCAATGGTGAACTCGTTCGTGGTGAATGCCGGGATGTTGATTTGCGGCAGGGTGAACCCGGCAACCGCGATTGGATCAATCGTGAACGGATCCGTACTGAACGGCGGAGTCGAAATCTGCGGCAACGTGAACCCACCCAACCCAATCGGATCAATCGTGAACGGATCCGTACTGAACGGCGGAGTCGAAATCTGCGGCAACGTGAACCCACCCAACCCAATCGGATCAATCGTGAACGGATCCGTACTGAACGGCGGAGTCGAAATCTGCGGCAACGTGAACCCACCCAACCCAATCGGATCAATCGTGAACGGATCCGTACTGAACGGCGGAGTCGAAATCTGCGGCAACGTGAACCCACCCAACCCAATCGGATCAATCGTGAACGGATCCGTACTGAACGGCGGAGTCGAAATCTGCGGCAACGTGAACCCACCCAACCCAATCGGATCAATCGTGAACGGATCCGTACTGAACGGCGGAGTCGAAATCTGCGGCAACGTGAACCCACCCAACCCAATCGGATCAATCGTGAACGGATCCGTACTGAACGGCGGAGTCGAAATCTGCGGCAACGTGAACTCGTCCACCCCGATCGATGGAATGGTGATCGCCGTGGTGGTGATCTCGGGTGTCGTGATGTCCGGAAGCAGGAAGGCGGCGACGTTGATCGGATCGAAGGTGGTCGAGGGAATCGTGAAGCCGGAAAGACCGATGGAGGGGATTGTCCAATTTCCACCGTTGGGGTCATCGATCGTGAAGTAAGGCAATGTGAAGCTACCGAAGGTTACGCCAGGAATGGACAACTCTCCGATAACTCCATTCTCACCTCCCGGCAATCCGGGGTAGGCGCCAAAGACGATGCGCGGAATGAACGTCGGTAGCTGGAGTTTGGTGACGACACTGTTTGTAAACACGTCGTGCACTAATAGCAGATCGACCGGATTCCCATTAAATGGCGGAATGGGAGAGATTGTCGGCGTGATAATGGTGGGCAGAAACCACCCGGGCGCGGAAATGGAAGGGCCAGTGAACCCACTCACGGTTACGCGGGGTGTGGTGATCGGCGGGATGGAGATCTCAGGCAGTGCTACCGGCGGCACGCTGATGGGAGGAGTAGTTATCTGAGGCAGATCGAAACCGCCCACCGCAATGTTGCTGAGCGCCTGCGACGGGATGGTCAGAGACGGAATCGTGAACTCAGGCAGACCGAAGCCGCCAAGGGTGATGTTGGGTGGAGTCGTTACCGCCGGAATGTCCAACCCCGGCAACGTAATACCCGGCAGATCAAACCCACCCACCACAATATCCGCAGGAGTCGTCACCGCCGGAATGTCCAACCCCGGCAACGTAATGCCCGGCAGATCAAACCCACCCACCACAATATCCGCAGGAGTCGTCACCGCCGGAATGTCCAACCCCGGCAACGTAATACCCGGCAGATCAAACCCACCCACCACAATATCCGCAGGAGTCGTCACCGCCGGAATGTCCAACCCCGGCAACGTAATACCCGGCAGATCAAACCCACCCACCACAATATCCGCAGGAGTCGTCACCGCCGGAATGTCCAACCCCGGCAACGTAATACCCGGCAGATCAAACCCACCCACCACAATATCCGCAGGAGTCGTCACCGCCGGAATGTCCAACCCCGGCAACGTAATACCCGGCAGATCAAACCCACCCACCACAATATCCGCAGGAGTCGTCACCGCCGGAATATTCAACCCCGGCAACGTAATACCCGGCAGATCAAACCCACCCACCGTGATGTTGCTCGGTGTGGATATGGCAGGAATCGACATCGAGGGCAGGGTGATGGGGGGCAGGCTGAACGCCGGAATAGATATTCCGGCCAGCTCGAGAGGCGGCAGAGTCAGATCGGGCGTGGTGATCGCGAAGTGCAGGCTGCCTTGTCCAACACCGCGGTAGAAGAAGCCGTTATTGAGATCACCGGTGTTGAGCAGCCCGTTGTTCATGTCGCCGAAGTTCAGAGCACCGGTGTTGAGATCGCCGTTGTTGAACCAACCGGTATTTCCGTCACCGATGTTGAAGGCACCGGTGTTGGACGCCCCCGGGTTGAAGCTCCCCATGTTGTAGCTGCCGGTGTTCAGATACCCTGTGTTGGCGTTGCCGACATCAAGAACACCCGTGTTGAACATGCCGGGATTGAAGAAGCCGGTGTTCCCCGAACCGGAGTTCCAAACTCCGGTATTGAAGTCTCCGGTGTTTCCGATGCCAAAGTTCCCGTTACCGGAGTTGAAGAACCCGACGTTTCCGGTGCCCGAGTTGAACAAGCCGAAGTTCCCGACTCCGGAGTTCAGGCCTCCGATGCCGATCTGATTGTCACCGGCCAAAGCGATGCCAATGTTGTTGTTGCCGGTATTGGCTAACCCGAAGTTTCCGATGCCGGTATTGCCGAAGCCAGTGTTGACGTTACCGTTGTTCCCGAAGCCCTGGTTACCGCCGCCGGCATTCGCAACTCCGATGTTGTTGCTGCCTAGATTGGCCCAGCCGAAGTTTGAGCTGCCAAGATTTCCGGATCCGAAATTACCGTTGCCTAGGTTTCCGCTACCGATATTGCCCAGCCCGTTGTTGGCATTACCAACATTTCCACTGCCAACGTTGGCCAGTCCCAGGTTGACCCCTATCAGCTGAGCGGTTGCCGCGGGGGCGGCAGCCATCGGGGCTGCCGAGTTCATCAGCGCGGCCGCGGCTTGGGCAGGCACGCCCGCCACATTCGCCAGTGGCGCGGTGAACGGTGTCAACGCCGAGACGACCGTCGACGCGCCGGAATGATAGGCGGCCATCACCGCCACATCCAGTGCCCACATTTCCTCATACGCGGACTCGGTAGCCGCAATCGCCGGAGCGTTCTGGCCAAACAAGTTGGACAGCGCCAGCGACACGAGATCAGAACGATTCGCCGCCACCAACGCGGGTCGCACCATCGCAGACTGGACCGCCTCGAACTCGGACACGAAGGCCCCGGCCTGCGCCGCCGCCTGTTGCGCCTGCGCCGCCACGGCGCCAAGCCAGCCAGCGTAGGGAGCCGCGACCGCGGTCATCGCCGCGGCCGACGCCCCCTGCCAAGAGCCATCGACCAATGCAGACGTCACCGAGCCGAAAGAGTCTGCAGCAGAAGCTAGTTCTTTGGCCAGCCCCTGCCATGCCGCCGCGGCATCCAGCATTGGGCTTGATCCCGCACCAGCGAATATCCGCGCCGAGTTGATCTCTGGTGGCAACACCGAAAAATTCATCGTCCCAACCTTTCCCGGGTATCGGGTATCAAACGCAACTCAGCACAATCGCTGGTCAGCCAGCCGTGTATCCCGTTGAACAAGAACCGCATGCGCGAGTCTTCATAGCGGTGTCCATCAAGCAGTCGCTGTGGCCGCGGCAACGTCTGGCTGCCGGAGACCATCTCCGCACCCGGGCCGCCAATTCCCGCGTTGCCATCCGACTCAACCCGGGCAGAAGCAGTGCGGCTCACTGAATTGGTCCGTTCCGTTGTCGGAGTATGCGACGTTCGGTTGATTAAACTGACCAGCCCTCAACGGATTCTCAACGAACCCTCAATCGAACCGATTGCGGCGCGAGTTGCTACTGGTAGCCGACGATCGTCCCGAGGCGTGCAATGCGCGCTCCTGTGAGCTACGCGGTTGATGGCTTCGCTGCTAAACGAACTCGACCGCTGACCAACCAATTGGTCGAGGCCGTCGACATTGTCCGCTCGCGGAACATTTGAAGCTCGGAAATTGCCGCTTAGCCATTTGCCAGACCTGGGATCAGGCCGGCGCCAATAGGTACATCGTGGGCCCAGATCGTCGCGCTCCGCGGGAAACGGGGGCGCGAGGAAAAGCAATGCGTCCGGGGCCAGGACCATGAGCAATCGATATCCAGCACGAATACAAAGCGCTGATAGCACTCGCTCTCGAATCAACCGGCCGTAGGTCAGCTGGCCATACGACGCGATGCCAACGTGGCCATTAGTGGAGCCGTTTGTCAAAAGATTGGACATGCCGGGATCGATCCACGACCGCCGCGCCAATAACAGCCCAGCCATGCCATCTACCTCGTATGTAGCTGGTTGAGACACGTTCGTCCGCTATGAAACCCGGGCGTCTCTAGTAACGCCGCTAGCCCCCGCCCGGTGCGAATGGGCGCCTACACTGGCCATCGCCAGAGGCTGGAACCGATTCCGTGAACAGGGCGTGGTTGACAACAAGCAGGCTTGACACGGAGCGAATATTTTCGTTGATCGAAGTTCAAAATAAAGGAATATTCAGGACTCTCGATGATGAGAGCATTCACTTCTGATCACTTGTTGGGGTTGAAGTTGAGAAGACTTCGGGGCTGTGGTTCACTGACGATCCGCTTTAGCTGGTCACTAGCAGCAAGCCCTGAGCGAGGGTGCGAAAACGGGGAATAGTGACGGAGGACACCGGCATGCTAACTACCAGGGACCGAAGCTCAGTTATTCACGCACGGCAGCAGGCAAATGAAAGCCCTGAGCCGTCTAACTCTGCCCGCCGCGGGAAACACCGCTGTTCCGAGAACGCCAATGATGGGGGGAATACGATGCCGGAGGGCTGTCTGCAATTCGGCATTCTGGGACCTCTCGAGCTGTATTCCGCCGATATCGTTATGCCGTTGGGCACACCGAAACAGCGTGCCGTTCTAGCAATGCTGGTGATTCATCGCAATCGCACCGTCGGGGTCGATAGATTGATCGACGCAGCGTGGGAGAAGCGCCCACCCGAGCGAGCCCGCGCCACTTTGCACACCTACGTATCGAACCTGCGCCGTTTGATCGATACTTGTCTTTGCATAGACGCACGCGCCGTCTTGAGTAGTGCGCCGCCCGGTTATCGACTGTCCGCGGCCGATAACGACTGCGATCTGGGACGTTTCACCGTCGAGCGGTCCAATGGATTTCGAGCCGCTACCCTCGGCCGCTTTGAGCAGGCCAGCGACCACTTTTCAGCGGCCCTGGCACAGTGGCGTGGCCCCATCCTCGAGGATCTTCCCGAATTCACCTTCTTCGATGAGTTCGCGACCAGGCTCGAAGAAGACAAGCTGTTGACTCAGATCGCCTATGCCGCAACGGAGATAGCCTGCGGACGACCGTACTCGGCCATCAACGAACTCGAGGAGCTGGCAACCGAACATCCTTATCACGAGCCGTTGTGGGTGCCGCTGATCACGGCCTACTACGTCGCCGAACGCCAATTCGACGCGCTCAACGCCTGCCGTCAACTGACCAGGTCGCTGGCCGAGGATCTCGGCATCGCTCCGGGCCCGACCATCCGCGCGCTGCAAGAGCAGATCCTGCGCCAAGAGCCACCCAATGTCACCGAAGCCGCGCAGCTGCACGCTCACCGAACGATCGCCGCCCTGCAGAAGCTGTGACCAGATGGCGGCTCGACCGCGCCGAACAAGCCGACGATGAGGCACGCGATGATCCTCGGGTTTGCCTGCCCTAGCCAGCGCGGCGGGAGGCCTCGTATCCGCGGATCAGCCAGAAGACGGTGCGATCGATGCTGGGCAGGATCTCGGTGATCGCTATTTCGCCGGCGGTGAAGCGCCCCAGCAGCCCATAGACCAGGCTGGAGATGACGGTGTCCAAGTCGTGGATGAAATTCTCGTCGACCCCGGCGAGCACTTCCATGGCCGCCGGAACAACCATGTCCAAGCCGCGATGGACCAGCCGCTGCCCTCCGGGTGCGGCCCTGGCCCGAAAGTAGGCCTTCACGATGTCGGGATGGGCTCCCAGGGTTGGAAAATCGTCCGGAGCACCCGCATCATGCCGGCGTACAAAGACTCCCCGGGGCGGGGGTCTGCTCTGCCAGACCGGCGTAGTGGTGCTCGTCCATCCAGAATTCGAGGGCGGCCAGGATCAACTCGTCCCGGTTCGCGTAGCGCTGGTAGATGGTTGCCAGCGAGGTGCGGGCACGACGAGCGACCTCGCGTAGCTGAACCGCGTCGTAGTCATCGGCTGGCTGGCAAGAGTGCTCGCCGAGCACCCCGACCAGCGCCGGCAAGTCCACCAGGACCGGTCACTGCTCACCCGCACCGTCGACGAGACGCTGCGCTTCGAGCCGACGGGACCCCATGTCGGGCGCTTCACGTTGCGCGACTACCACTGTTACGACACTACGGTCCCCGCCGGTAGCGCCATCCTGATGTTGTTCGGAGCCGCCAACCGCGACCCCCGGCGCTACCACGACCCCGATACGTTCGACATCCGGCGCGACAACATCTCCCACCTCACCTTCGGCAAGGGCGTGCACTGTTGCCTGGGCGCCAACCTGGCCCGGCTGGAGGGCCGCGTCGCACTCGACGAACTGCTCAACCGCTGGCCGCAGTGGGACATCGACTACGACAGCCTGCAACTCGCACCGACCTCAACCGTGCGCGGCTGGGAGCGACTACGCGTCCTGGTTTCGTGAGCAACGCGATCGGCAGCTACTTGTCTTCGCCCGCGGCGGTGAGCGCCAACGCGATCATCACGTCGGCGTAGGTGATGAAAAGCCCGATCCAAAATCCCCATTTGGCGCTCGGATCAGACGGTGAGGCAAAGAACACGATCAAAAAGATCGGGCCGACGATGCCGAGCACGAACACCATCAACTGAATAACGATGTAGCGGCGCAAGGTCGCCAAGACAATCTCCTCTCACCCAGCCAGGTCGTCCAGCACCACAACCACGGTCATCGGCGGCCCCCACCGGCGTCCGTACCAGTGCCACGCGTTCATTTAACGAGTTCGAGTTCGGCTCCGGCAAGGGGTGGCTTCTCCCCTTAGCCAACAACACGATTCGGGGTGGCCGGTGCGCGCGCGGTCAACCCTGGCCGGCGCACCGGGACGGGTAGCGCGCCCGCGCCGGGTTACCGGCTGTCGATCGGTCTCAAAACGTTGCGTCAGAAGCCAGATGCGCGCCGGGCCGCCGCTGTACATTCAGTTTTCCCGTCGGCACATGGGCTCAGATCGTGCCCCGGCTCGAAACATGCAGCTAGGAAGGGCGCTCGGCGATGATTTTTTCGGTGTTGGCACCAGAAATCAATTCCGCGCGGATGTATTCGGGTGCTGGGTCCGGACCGCTGCTGGCCGCCGCGGCGGCCTGGGATGCGTTGGCCGGCGAGCTGGGTTCGGCAGTGGCCTCGTTTGGATCGGTGACCTCGAGCCTGGCCGAGGGGGCGTGGCAGGGCGCGGCGTCGCAGGCCATGGCAAGCGCGGCGGCACCGTATGCGGGCTGGTTGGGCTTAGCCGCGGCCCGCGCCACCACGGCGGCGGCCCAAGCCAAGGTAGCGGCCAGTGCATTTGAAGCGGCGCGGGCAGCCACGGTGCACCCGGCGCTGGTGGCGATCAACCGGACCCGGCTGGTCTCGCTGGTGACCTCGAACCTGTTGGGGCTCAACGCGCCGGCGATTGCGGCCGTCGAGGCCGACTATGAGCAGATGTGGGCCCAAGACGTGACCGCGATGTCGGGCTATCACGGCGGGGTGTCGGCGGCAGCCGCACAACTGACGTCATGGCAGCAGGCGCTGCAAAGTCTGCCGGGTCTGTCCGGCTTCAACTTGGGCATCGGAAACATCGGCACCGGAAACATTGGCAGCGGCAACACCGGTAACGACAACTTGGGCGGCGGCAACAACGGTCCGAGCTCCGCGGGCGGCGGCAACGGCAACGTGGGCTTGGGCAACTACGGCTCCTTCAACATCGGCGCCGGCAACGGAAGCGCCGCGCTGGACACCGCCGGTCTGCAATATCCCGGCGCCTCATACCACAACGTGGGCACCGGCAACATCGGCATCGGGAACATCGGCCTGGGCAACATCGGCCTGGGCAACATCGGCTTCGGCAACGGCGATCTGGCCAACGCCGTGCTCGACGGCACCCAGTCGACGTACAACGTGGGCGGCGCAAATGTCGGCAATCACAACGTCGGACTTGGAAACGTCGGCAACAACAACGTGGGCATCGGCAACCTCGGCAACAACAACATCGGCATCGGGCTCACCGGCGACAACCAGATCGGTATCGGCGGACTCAATGCCAACGGCGCCGGCTGGAACTTCGGCTTTGGCAACTCCGGCAGCTTCAACCTCGGCTTCGGCAATACCGGCGACGGCAACATCGGGTTGGCCAACACCGGCAACGGAAACATCGGAATCGGGCTTACCGGCGCCGATCAAATCGGCTTCGGCGGGTGGAACTCGGGTAGCGGAAACAGCGGCCTGTTCAACTCGGGCAGTGACAACTCCGGATTCTTCAACTCGGGCAGTCACAACTGGGGGGTGGCGAACACGGGCAGCACCAACTGGGGCATGGTGAACTCCGGCAGCGTCAACACCGGGATCGGCAATACCGGCGGCACCAACACCGGCCTGTGGAACGCGGGCACCGCCAGCACCGGGTCCCTCAACGCGGGCATGAACAACGTCGGTTTGGGGAACTCGGGCGTCGCTGACCTCGGCGCATTCAACTCTGGCGGCAACACCAAGCATTCCCATGACATCGGCATTTTCAACGCGGGCCAGCACAACGTCGGCATGTTCAATGCCGGGTCGGGAAACCTGGGCCTGTCCAACGCGGGAATCGACAACACGGGCGCCTTCAACTCCGGCGGTAACGGCGTCAGTCCCATCTTCCCGGGGGCACCCGGGCAGGCCGGCAACACGGGCTTCTTCAACTCCGGCTTCACGAATACCGGTTTGTTCAATTCGGGCAACACCAATACCGGTTTGTGGAATGCCGGCAACGTCAACACCGGCTTCGGGGGCATCGGCACCTACAGCGGCAACTCGGGCTTCTTCAACTCCGGCACCGGCAACTCCGGATTCTTCAATTCCAGCGATGACAATTCGGGCTTCGGCAACTCGTCAAGCGGCGGCCACAACTCCGGCGCCGCCAATTCAGGTAGCGGCGCATACAACGCGGGCTTCGGCAACTCCAACACCGGCGGCGGGAGCACCGGCTATTTCAACTACGGCGGCGGCTCCTTGAGCGCGGGCATCTTCAACACCGGCACCCACAACGCCGGCTTGTTGAATTCCGGCCTGGAAAACATCGGATTCTTCAACTCGGGTGCCTACGACAGCGGCTGGGACAACTCGGGCAACTCGGGCCAGGTCAAGGGCTTGGGCAACTCGGGCTTCGGAAACTCCGGCACCTCGAGTTCGGGTGGATTCAACGCCGGCAGCGGGCAATCGGGGTTCTTCAACCAGGCGTGAACGGCGGCGCTACTCACAAACTCACCCTGGGTCGCCTTGCCCGCGCTCACGCCCGCTGACCGGAGTGGCTGACACTCGGGTGATCAAGGAAGCTGTTAGCGGCTGCGTTTTCGCGCAGCAGCCACAGCCGGCTACCGACGACTGAAGCGGAGTAACTGTGAGCCTTGTCCTGGCGTTCGGCGTGGTACTGCTCATCAGCGTGTCCCTGTCGGGGGTCGCCGCCCGGACGGTGCTGTCCAGCGCGCTGCTGTTCCTGGTCGCCGGCGCCCTGCTGGGCCCCGGGATTCTCGGGTTGGACAACATCGGCCCAAACGACCCGATCGTCGTCGCGCTCGCAGACGTGGCGCTGTTTACCGTCCTGTTCACCGACGGCCAGCGGGCCAATGTCCGCGAATTGCGTGAGACCTGGACGCTGTCCGGGCGCGCCCTGGGCGTCGGGATGCCGTTGACCATGATCGGGATCGCGGTGCCGGCCCACTTCCTCACCGGCCTGAATTGGCCGACCGCATTCCTGGTCGGCGCCATCCTGTCCCCCACCGATCCGGTCTTTGCGGCGGCCATCGTCGGGCGCTCGGACATCCCGGAACGGTTGCGCCGACTGCTCAATGTCGAGTCCGGCCTCAATGACGGATTGGCGCTGCCGTTCGTGATGATCTTCCTGGCCACCGCCCAGGGCGCCGGCTCCGACGTGCTGTGGGTCGGGGTGGAGCTCGTTCTCGGGCTGGCGCTCGGGGTCGGCGTGGCCGCGGCCGTGGCGTTCGCGTGGCGGGCAAAGATCCTGACGGCCGAAACGCACCTGCAGCCGTTGGGCCCGTTGGCGATCGCGGTGGTGGTGTACTCGGCTTGTCACCTCACCCACGCCAACCCATACCTGGCCGCCTTTGCCGCCGGCTCCACGCTGGCCACCTTGGACCATGTCGCGGCCGAGCAGTTTCAACCGTTCGGTGATCTTCTCTCCGAAGTCACCAAGTTCGCCGCGCTGATCGTGTTCGGCGCGTTGATCACCCCCGATCGGTTGTCCGGGCTCGGTTGGCGCGATTGGCTGTTGGCCGTGGTCGTGATCGCGGTGATCCGGCCGGCCGCGATGTTGCTGTCGCTGGTGCGGACCCAGCTCAGCCGTCAGGAGCGGTTGACTGCCGCATGGTTCGGACCAAAGGGTTTTGCCTCGGTGGTCTACGGCCTGCTGGCATTGCAGTCGGGATTGGCCAGCAAGGAGCTGGTGTTCGATATCGTCGCCGTCACCATTGCGCTCTCGATCGTGCTGCATTCGTCAACCGACGTACCGATAGCCAAGGTGCTGCAGGTCGAACCTCCCGACGACCTGCCGGGCTGCCGCGAGCCCGCCGATGCCGACGAAGAGGCAACCGCAGAAGTCTGATCCCGCCGGAAATGTCGGCCGCAGCGACACTAAATCGACTCCCCCACAGCATATTTCGCAGCCACAACTGGTCGGCGTGGGCCGCCGTCGCCGGCCCGCCAGGCTGCTAACCTAACCCGCTATGGGTGCCTTGGACGGACGTGTCGCCTTGATCACCGGCGGAGCCCGCGGGCAGGGCCGCGCACACGCGCTGGCACTGGCGGGCCAGGGGGCCGATATCGCCCTCGCCGACGCGCCGGGCCCGATGGCGGAGCTGACCTACCCGCTGGGTAGCGAGGAAGACCTGCTCGCCACCGCCGAACTCGTCGGCCAGCTGGGCCGGCGTTGCCTACCGATGGTGGTCGACGTGCGCGACCCGGCCCAGGTGAACACCGCGGTTGAGCGGACGGTGCGCGAGCTGGGCAGCCTCGATATCGTGCTGGCCAATGCCGGCATCGTCAGCACCGGGCGCCTCGAAGAGGTAAGTGACCAGGTTTGGCAGCAGCTGATGGACACCAACCTGACCGGCGTGTTCCACACCCTGCGCGCGGCCATTCCGGTGATGCGCCAACAACGCTTCGGCAGGATCGTGGCGACATCGTCGATGGGCGGCCGAATGGGCATCCCGGAGTTGGCGGCCTACAACGCCACCAAGTGGGGGATCATCGGCCTGATCAAGTCCGTCGCCCTCGAGGTCGCCAAGGAAGGCATCACGGCCAACGTCATCTGTCCGACCACGACGCAGACACCGATGGTGCAGCCCGCCGGGATCGGAGATGATCAGGAAGTTCCCGACGAGCTGGTGCGGCGCATGATGAAGGCCAACCCCATCCCGCAACCGTGGCTGCAACCGGAGGACGTCAGCCGCGGGGTGGTCTATCTGGTCACCGACCCGGGTGTCATCACCGGCAGCGTGCTGGAAGTCGGGCTCGGCGGCAGCGCTCGCATGCATTGACTCGGCGGCGCCCGAAGCGGCGCCGAACGACGTTCAAGCCACTTTGACCCTCGCGACCCGCTTCCGCGCGGCGTACAATTTGGTCAAACGCCCAATGTGATCGTCCAAATTTAGGTAGTCGCATGCCAACATCGGCCGAGCGAGGTGCACAAACCCGGGCCGCGCTGATGGCCGCCGCGGTAGCGGTGATCGCCGAGCGAGGCTGGGGGGCGGCCACCACCCGGATGGTGGCCGAACGGGCCGGACTTCCGCCGGGGTTGGTGCACTATCACTTCGCATCGGTGAACGACCTGCTGATCGATGCGGCACTGCAGGCAGCGCGCGAGGAAGCCGCTCAGGTGCTGGACGGACTGGCCGGCGATTCACCGTCGCAGGGAATAGACCGATTGATCGACGCGGTCTCGTCCTACGACGTCGATGATCGAAACCAAAACCCGGCGATCCTGGTGTTTGGCGAAATGCTCTTGGCAGCAACACGATACGAGCGGCTGCGAATGGGCTTGGCGGAGATCCTCGGCGACTACCGATCCGCACTGCGTCAGTGGCTCGCAGATCAGGGCGGCGCCATCGATCCCGAGGCGACCGCGGCATTGATGTTCGCGGCCATCGACGGATTGGTGCTGCATCGGGTGATCGACCCGCGATTGCGCACCCTGGCCATCCGGCCGGCGTTGCGCCGGCTGGCGGGACTGCCGACGGCCCAGACCGACGAGAGGACGCCACCATGACACGAGCGCAAGCGCCTACCTCACCGCGCGGTGGGGTTTCTCTGCACGGCGTCGACAAGACCTTCGGAACCGCAGCAGCGTCGGTACACGCGCTGCGCGGCATCGACCTGGACATCGAACCCGGTGAACTGGTGGCGATAGTCGGGGAAAGCGGGTCGGGCAAGACCACCCTGCTCAACGTCATCGGCGGCATCGAGGAGGCCAACAGTGGTTCCATTAGCGTTGCTGGACAAGATATTTCGGGGTGCCGGCCGCGCGCACTGAGCAAGTTCCGCCGCGACCACGTGGGGTTCATCTTCCAGTTCTTCAATCTGATCCCGACGCTGACCGCCAAGGAAAACGTCGAAGTGATCGTCGAGCTGACCGGCCGAGGTGATCGGCGCCGCGCGACCGAATTGCTGGATGCGGTCGGGCTGGCCGATCGGGCCGGCAGTTTTCCCGGCCAGCTCTCCGGCGGCCAGCAACAGCGGGTGGCCATCGCGCGTGCGCTGATCACCGACCCGGACCTGCTGCTGGCCGACGAGCCGATGGGGGCTCTCGACGTGGCCACCGGCCGACGCGTGCTCGAACTGCTGCAGCAGACCAACCGGTCGGGTCTAGGCGTCATCATGGTGACCCACAACCGGGCGGCCGCCGATGTCGCTGACCGCATCATTGAGATGCGCGACGGAGCGATCGTCGAGCAGCGTCGCAACTCAGCACCGGCCGAGGCAAGCAGCGTGCGGTGGTGACTGAGGTGCCAACCGAACCGCCCCGCGCCCGGCCGAACTGGACCCTGCTCCGCAAGACCGTCCGTGATCTGCGGCGGCGCCCCGCTCAATCGGTGGCCATCGCGGTCATCGTGATGCTCGGGGTGCTGCTCTTCATCGCCAGTTATGACTCGTTCCGCAACCTCACGGCGTCCTATAACCGCACCTATGACCGGCTGCATTTCGCCGACCTCACCGCCTACGGAGACGACCCCACCCAGCTGGCCTCCACCGCGCGGGAGCTCGCCGGCGTCGAGAACGTCGCGACCCGCGTGGTGCGGGACCGACCGGTGAACATCGACGGCACCAAGCTGATCGGTCGGGTGGTCGGGTTGACCGGCGGCGGCCACGGGGTCGACGACGTGGAGATCGTCGACGGACGCGCGCCCGATCCCGGCGCCCCCGCACAGGTCGCGATCGAAAAACACGCAGCCGAGTCATTTCACCTGAGCCCGGGCGATCGCGTCGATGTCTACAACGGCTCCGGTTGGCGCACCGTCGAGATCACCGGGGTGGCCCGCTCGCCCGAGTACTTGTGGCCGGCGCGTAGTCGTCAAGACATCCTGCCCGACCCACATTCCTTCGCCGTACTGTTCGCGCCACCGCGGCTCGCCGCACAGCTCACCGGGCAGCCAGGGCCCAATCAGACCCTGGTCCAGATGGCCGCCGGCGCGACCACGGCCGATCGGGACCGGGTGGCCGGGCTACTGCTGTCCCGCGGCGCCTTGGACGTGCAGACCCGTCACGAGCAACCTTCCAACGCGGCGCTGCACGAAGACCTCAATGGCTTCTCCGAACTCGCGGTGGGATTCCCGGTGCTCTTCCTGACCGCCGCCGCCATCGCCGAGTACGTCGTCGTCACCAGGGTCGTGCAGGCCGAGCGGCGCATCATGGGCGCGATGCTGGCCATGGGGGCCCGGCCGGCCACGGTCATCCGGCACTACCTGGGATACGGCGTCGCGGTGGCCACCATGGGCGCGCTGCTCGGCGTCGTTCTCGGTGCGGGCGTCACCTCGCTGGTCACCGGCCTGTACACCGCGGCCATCGGGGTCCCCGACACGGTGGTCCGACACCACGTGTCCACCGCGGTCCTGGGCTTCGC
The DNA here is from genome assembly GCF_003391395.1 of Mycobacterium marinum. Classification (NCBI taxonomy): domain Bacteria; kingdom Bacillati; phylum Actinomycetota; class Actinomycetes; order Mycobacteriales; family Mycobacteriaceae; genus Mycobacterium; species Mycobacterium marinum. The sequence continues at coordinate 1,045,980 of NZ_CP024190.1, read as the reverse complement.
CCTCGGCCTGGCAACCGGCCTGGTCGCCGTGCTGGTGCCGGCCATCACCGCGGCGCGCACCGCGCCGGCTGACGCCATGCGCGGCCAACGAGTGCTCGCCACCGCGATGGGGCCACTCACCCGGCTGACCGCGCGGTGGCGGCTGCCCGCGGTGATCCAACTCGCCGTGCGGTCGTTGACCCGCAGCCGCGGGCGCACCGTCGCGACCATGGTGGGCGGGGTGCTGGCGTTGATCCTGGTGTTGGCCTCGGTCGGGATGATGACCAGCATGCGCGCCATGCTCGACGTCCAGTTCGGTGAGGTGCAGCGGCAGGACGCTTCGGTGCTCGTTGCGCCCAGCGCGGCGGACCCCGGCGGCTTGGCGAGCCAATTGGCGGCCCTACCCGGGGTGTCGGCGGTCGAGCCCAGCACCACCGTCGCGGTGACCGTACGCGCCGGCGGCCGCACCTATGCGACGACGCTGACCGGTTTCGTGCCACACAGCTCCATGCACGGATTCCGGGGCACCGACGGGCGCACGTTGGCCCTGTCCGAAAACGATGTGCTGGCCGGGGCAGCACTGGCCGACAAACTCGACGTGCGGGTCGGCTCCGATCTGATCGTCATCCCCGCGGGGGGATCGCCACAGCATGCCAAGTTGGCCGGCCTGGTCGACGAACCGCTGGGAACGGTGCTCTATGCCACCAACTCGACGGTTGCCGCGATCACCGGCAGCGAGGTCAACGGGTACCTGTTGCGCTTCGGCGCCGATGTCGACCGCGCCGGGTTGCGCGCGGACATCACGTCGCTGCCCGGTGTGCTCGCCTACACCGACACCCACGCACTCGAGAACACGGTCAACCGCTACCTCGGGTTGTTCTGGGCGTTCGTCGGGGTCATGCTGGCGCTGGGCGGGGCACTGGCCTTCGTGGTGATCTACGTAACGATGACGGTGAACATGGCCGAACGCACCACGGAGTTGGCCACCCTACGCGCGGCCGGCGTGTCAACACCGCGGCTCACCGCGACGCTGACCCTGGAGAACCTGCTTGCCACCGCGGCAGCACTTCCCTTCGGGCTGGCCGCGGGCGCGGGGGCGGCGTGGCTGTTCCTGCAGTCCTTCAACAGTGATCTGTTCAACATGCAGCTGGCCCTCGGGTGGTCGACGTTGGCGCTGGCGGCGGTCGCCGTGCTCGCCGCCGCCGCGATTTCGCAGCTACCCGCCATGCGGATGGTGCGCGATGTCGACATCGCGCGCGTGGTGCGCGAACGGGCCCAATAACATCCACCGGGGTCAGCGGGCACGCGCGCAGTGCTCAAGTTGGTGGCAGGTACAGGATTCGAACCTGTGTAGGCGTAAGCCGACGGATTTACAGTCCGCTCCCATTGGCCGCTCGGGCAACCTGCCGCATAGCAGGGTACAACGACCGGGTAGACAGAGCACAAACGGCTCTCCAAAGAAGGGACTTATCGCATGGCCGACTCATCGTTCGACATCGTCAGCAAGGTCGACCACCAGGAAGTCGACAACGCGCTCAACCAGGCCGCCAAGGAGCTGGCCACGCGATTCGACTTCCGCGGCACCGACACCAAGATCGCGTGGAAGGGCGACGAAGCCGTGGAGCTGACCTCGTCCACCGAGGAGCGGGTCAAGGCCGCGGTGGACGTCTTCAAGGAAAAGCTCATCCGCCGCGACATCTCGATGAAGGCCTTTGACGCCGGCGAGCCCCAGGCATCCGGCAAGACCTACAAGGTCACCGGCGCCATCAAGCAGGGCATCAGCGGTGACGACGCCAAGAAGATCACCAAGCTCGTCCGCGACGAGGGCCCCAAGGGCGTCAAGACCCAGATCCAGGGCGAGGAGATTCGCGTCACCAGCAAGAAGCGCGACGACCTACAGACCGTCATCGCCATGCTCAAGCAGGCCGACCTGGACGTTGCGCTGCAGTTCGTCAACTACCGATAGAACTCCCTGCGGGCGCCCGAAGCGGTCATGGTCGTCCGGGTCGTAGAAGTGCTGACTGGCTGGCCACGTAGGCTATGAAGGTCCGCATTAGGGGGCCCCTATGGCGACTGCCGACGATGAAATCCTCACCGGCCCGCGGCTGATCCTGCGCCCCTTGCGGCCCACCGACGCCGATGTCGTGTTCTTCGAGGTCACCTCGGATGACGAAGTGATGCGCTACCTTTCGTGCAACACGCATTCCGACGTCGAGCAGACCAGGCACTTCATCACCGAGCTGTGCATGGACGACAACAATCGCGGTTGGATCATCAACTGGCGCAGCACCGGCGATCCGGTCGGGTTCTGCACCTGGATCCGGCCGGAGGGCCCCGAGGTTCAGCTGGGCATCTCCCTCGGCCGCCGCTGGTGGGGGCAACATGTCACGTCCGAGGCGCTGGACTTGCTCATCGAACAGGCACAGCGGGATCCGAGCGTGCATCGCGTGTGGGCCGCATGCCACGTTGACAACATCGGAGCGGCACGAGCGCTGGAGCGCAACGGTTTGTCCATGCAGGACCGGCTAGAGCGTTACTGCGTGTTCCCCAACCTCGGCGCGGAGCCGCAGGACGCCTTTCGGTTCGCAAGGACGCTCAGATAGCTTCATCACCGCATCTCAACCCTTAGCCACCCCGCGAAAACGGCTCGCCCGCAACAGGTTGCGCGATTCGGCATTACCACGGGCAGCGAAGTCGTAGCTTGGGTACTGCGAATGCGAGGCGCGGGTCCGATGGTTGGACAGATGGGTGATGGGTGACGGTGTCGGGGATGAGTGGGTCGACGGCTCGGTAGCCGCGCGACATGATCGCCATGCGCTGCGCGAGTGGCTGGTTGTCCATGCCGCGACGATCGATGAACTGTTGTCTACGCGTTTCGAGACGCTGCCCGGCCGGAAGGCAGACACCGATGCCGCCGCGCGCCGCCTCGCCGCTTGGTGTCGTTCCAGCACAAGCGGTGACTGGGCGCAGTTCGAGTCGCGATTGGCTCGCGACGGTTGGGACTTCGCAAGCGTGCTGGCGCGTTTCGCCAATGCCCGGCACACTCGGTCCTTGCCGCTGCCGGCGTGGGTGGATGACGCAATGTGGTCCCGCGCGTCGTTGTGCGACTCCCCCGGCCAAGCCACCACAACCGGTTCGCACGAGTCCACGACCCCCTGCCAATTCGACACCCTGCTGTTGCCGCTAGTCGACGAGGCGCAGGCCCGACTCTGGTCGACCACGGACGCCGCCGCCACGGCCCAACTGAGCGATTCTGCACGCGCAGGCATTCGGCGATCGTTGTTGCAACAACTGTCCGACCTGTGCGCGCCGGCGCTCTATGCGCTCTTTGACTCGGTGCGCGAGCTCGCGACCCCAGACGATGCTCACGCGCAGCCCAGACCGGACTCGGGAGTCGCGCTCTATCAGCGGTTTGTCGCCGAGATGAAAGCAGCGGGCCTTGCCCGGCTGCTGGAAGTCAAACCGGTGCTGTGGCGGCTGATCGCCACGATCACCCGCCAATGGATTGACACCACGCGCGAGCTGATCGAACGCCTGGCCGCCGATCTGCCGTCCATCCGCGCTGACCTGCTCGCGGGCGCCCCCGAAACCGAGGTGGCCGGAATCGACGGCGGGCTCTCCGATCCCCACAATGGCGGCCGCTCGGTACGGATCGTCGTGTTCGAGAACGGCGCGCGGGTGGTCTACAAGCCGAAGGACTTGCGGGTGGATGGCGCCCTGCACGCCCTGGTCGGCAGGCTCAACCGGGCCGCTCCCCCGCTGGCGTTGCGTGCGGTCCGCACGATCGGACGCGAAGGCTACGGCTGGTGCGAGTTCATCGAGCATGCATCGTGCCCAGACGAAGAAGGCCTCGAGTTGTACTTCCGGCGCGCCGGAGCATGGCTGGCACTGCTGCACTGCCTGGCCGCCACCGACATGCACCACGAAAACTTCATCGCACACGGCGACTACCCGATGCCGCTGGACATCGAGACGATCCTGCAGGCGAGCACGAAGGACCCCGACGACCGTGACCGGGAAAGCCGCGCCCACCATGCCGCATGCAACCTCATCGCCGATTCGGTGATGGCGGTGGGCTTGATCCCGTCCTATCGGCGCTCCGGCGCCAACGGGCGTTCCGCGGTCGGTGGGTTGATCGCGAATAACAACACCACGCCGACGATCCGATGGGATCACGTCAACACTGACGCGATGCGGCCGAACAAATCGGCACAGCCCGCCACGAGCATGCCGAACTTACCCCACGTCAACGGGCACTACGCCAAGTTCAGCGACTACGTCGACGCCTTCATTGCCGGTTTCGTGGCCTACGCCAATTTCCTGGTTCGACAACGCGCCGATGCCGGGGCCGGCGGTTTGTTCCAGGAGTTTGCCGGCTTGCCGGTGCGCAAGGTGCCGCGTCCGACCACGTTCTACACCATGTTGCTGCAGCAGCTCACCGATCATCGCACCATGCATGATGGTGTTGTCTGGTCGGCGCAAGCGGACTTCGTTGCCAGACTGGCTGATTGGAACCAAGACAGCGATCCACATTGGCCGCTCCTACAGGCGGAGAGATCGGCACTGTTGTCGTTGAACGTCCCCTATTTTGTGATGGCCAGCGACGGCATCGAAGCGCATGATTTTGCTGGAGTCTCGTTCCCCTCCGAGGGGGTGTCAGGCCTGGAACGCGCGTCTGCGCGGATTCACAACCTCGACGATCGACAGATCGACTGGCAAGTCACGGTCATCCGGCACAATACGGAAACCTATGCGGGACAAGCGCGGTCACCGGGCACGGCGGGACCAGAACACCAGCCGTCCGGGCCCGACCGTGGCGCCGGGCCACCGGCCGAAGATGGCCTTTCCGCCGAGGCCGACAGAATCGCCGGGGAACTGGCGCTTCATGCGATTCGCCGAGATGCGGGCGCAGCCTGGATCGGGTTGGACTGGTCCGGCGATTCGGAGGCTGCCCAGCTCGTCTGCCTGGGCGCCGGCCTGTACAACGGCGTGTCCGGCATCGGTCTCTTCTTGGCCGCACACGCGGCTAGCTCGGGCTGCGAGCGGTCAGCCGAGCTGGCCCGGGCCGGGGTCGCTCACGTGCGCACCGAACTGACCGGCCGCAACGCGCCACGTGTGGCCCGCTCGCTGGGGATCAGCGGCGGCTCCGGTTTGGGGTCGATCGCCTACGCATTGGCGGTCATGGCGGAGTGCCTCGAGGACGACGAATTGCTCGCCCATGCGCACACGGCGGCGCTGCTGATCACCGACGATCTGATCGAGACCGACCGGCAACTCGACGTCGTCGGGGGTAGCGCCGGCGCGATCCTTGGGCTGCTCCGAGTCTATCGAGACACCGGATCCGGGGACGTGCTCGCGCGTGCGATCAGGTGTGGCGAGCACCTGTTGCGCCAACCCCGCGTCGGCTCACAAGGAAGGCGCACCTGGCAGCGACAGGTACCCGGCTCTTGCGATCTGAACGGCATGGCGCACGGTGCAGCGGGCTACGCGTACGCCCTGGCGTCATTGGCCACAACGACCGGTCACGAGGAGTTCGCCCGATACGCAGCGGAGTGCCTGGCATTTGAAAACGCCAGCTACGACCCACAGCGCGGCAGCTGGCCCGCACTGGATGTGGGCGGAAGGAAAGGCTGGCCCTCGCAGTGGTGCCACGGCGCACCCGGAATCGGCCTGGGGCGCATCGGCTTGGCACGACTCGGCTGGGCGCAGCCGCTGTCGGCCGATATCGCCAACGCCGTGACTTCGGTCCGCCAAAGCTGGGCTGAGCAACAATTGGACACGCTCTGTTGTGGCGCTCTAGGCAGCGTCGAATTACTCAGTGAAGCCGCGACGACCTTGGACCAACGCGATCTTCGGGGTCTTGCGGCACGATACCTGAGCGACATCGTGTCCGCGGCGACCCAACGCGGCGACTATCGATGGAACAGCGGCGACCAAGCATTCAACCCGGGACTGTTCCGCGGAATCGCCGGCATAGGCTATACCGCCCTACGTCGCATCGACGCGTCCCTGCCCAATGTGCTGCTCTGGGAATAGACACCGGCAACCAGCATTGCGACGGGCCATTCATCAAGGCCCTCAACAATATTCAGGCGATCGCAGCCAAGGCGCCCGACAGCTCAGGAGAGGCGTTCAAAACCCAGGCAGGGAGCGGTCAAAGCTTGATCCACACAAGGTCCCAGGCCGTTCATTCCCGCGGCGGCCTCGATCATGTCGTCGGTGAAGCGGCAGTCAAGGATGTTGTCAACGGCCGGCAGTTCCATGGCAAGAGTGGTCATCATGGTTTCGCATTGTTTCCCGATCTAAACGTTTCTGTCAAGTCTGGTTGCGCAATGCGTCAAACCGCGGCGCCCTGGCCGGATGCCACGCTCGGCGCCGGTTTCACCGTCCAACAACCGCCGCAGCACTAGTGCCGAACTGCCCTGGCTCGACCAACCGGTGGGTGTCTACTCTGATGACGCATCCCAGAAACAAGCGAGGTCCACGATGAGCGTGACCCCCCAAGAAGCCCAACGCACTCCGGTCGAGCGGAGCTTGCTCGACGTCGTCATCGTCGGCGCCGGCATCTCCGGCCTCGGAGCGGCCTACCGGCTGCTCGAGAGCAACCCCGGACTGACCTACACCATCCTGGAACGCCGTGAGCGAATCGGCGGCACCTGGGACCTGTTTCGCTATCCGGGCGTGCGCTCCGACAGCAGCATCTTCACGTTGAGCTTTCCGTTCGAACCATGGACCCGCAGGGAGGGCGTGGCCGACGGCGAGCACATCCGGGAGTACCTGGCCAACACCGCTCACAAGTACGGCATCGACGGCCATATCCAGTTCAACAGCTATGTCCGGGCGGCCGACTGGGATTCGGGTACCGACAGCTGGACGGTCAGCTTCGAGCAGGACGGCGTGCAGAGGCAATGCCGCAGCCGGTTCGTGTTCTTCGCCAGCGGCTACTACAACTACGACCAGGGCTACACGCCCGATTTCCCCGGCATCGAGGGGTTCACCGGCACCGTGGTGCACCCACAGCACTGGCCGGCCGACCTAGATTACACCGGCAAGAAGGTCGTGGTGATCGGCAGCGGCGCTACCGCGGTCACGCTGATCCCGTCAATGGCGGAGCAGGCCGCCAAGGTGACCATGCTGCAGCGCTCACCGACCTACCTCATCTCGTCTTCCAGGTACAGCAAATTCGCTGCCATCGCGCGTAAAGTATTACCCCGCAAGGCCTCTCATTTGACGATCCGAACATACAACGCCTTGCTGGAAGCGGTGCTCTGGTTCTTGGCCCGCAAGCTTCCGGGCTTCATCAAATGGCTGCTGCGGCGCATTGCGATCAAGAACCTGCCCGCCGGCTATGACGTCGACACCCACTTCAAGCCGAACTACAACCCGTGGGATCAGCGCCTGTGCCTGATCCCCGATGCCGATCTGTACAACGCCGTGGCCGGCGGGCGCGCCGAAGTGGTCACCGACCACATCGACCATTTCGACGCCACCGGCATCGCACTCGAGTCCGGCCGACATCTTGATGCCGACATCATCGTCACCGCCACCGGCCTGCAGTTGCAGGCACTTGGCGGGGTGCAGATCAGTCTGGACGCCACCGAGATCAACCCCTGTGACCGGTTCGTCTACAAAGCGCACATGCTCGAAGGGGTGCCCAACCTGTTCTGGTGTGTGGGCTACACCAACGCATCGTGGACGCTGCGCGCCGACATGACCGCGCGGGCCACGGCGAAGTTGCTGGCGCACATGGCCGCCAACGGCTATACGCACGCCTACCCGGACCGCGGCAAGGAGGCGATGCCGGAAAAACCGTCCTGGGACATTCAGGCCGGCTATGTGTTGCGGTCGCTGCACGCGCTGCCCAAATCGGGGACCAAGCGGCCCTGGAACGTGCGGCAAAACTATTTCGCCGACGCCATCGACTACCGGTTCGACCGCATCGACGAGGCCATGGTGTTCGGCCGCGCCGCCGACCGCGCGCCCCTGGCGGGCTGAACGCCGGTAGCCGATAGTCGCGGCGGCGTCAGGGCTTCTCGTGCTTTCCGTGCGCGGATGCGTCAATGACGATCGGCTCACCGCAGTTGGGGCAGAACTTTTCGGTGTGATGATGCTGCGCCCCGCAGTTCGCACAGAAGTGGGGTTCACCGGCCGTCAGATGCTCGGCGGGAGCCCCGGCATCGGCCGCGTGCTCACCGGCGACTTCGGTACCGCCGCCAACCGGTGACCACCCATCCGGGATCGGCTGAAAGTCGGGCACCGGAGAGACCGCCGAGCGCTGCCGGCGACTTCTCAACACCGTGAAAGTCACGCCACCGCCGACCGCCAGCACCACGACGAGGCCGATGTACCACATCAGATTCGAGCCACGTAGCACCGAAACGTCGCCGTACTGCTGACGCAGGTTGACAGCGCTGGTGCGCAGGTCGACCAACCCGGGAAAATCCGGTGACAGCGACAACGCCGTGTCGAATTCTTTGATCGCCGCGGTGTAGTGGCCCGAGTAGTACAGGTCGAGCCCCTTTCGATAGGACAGATCGGCCGGGCCCAGGGTGGGGACGACCCCCTTGGCGGCCAGCAATGCGGCCAGCCCGGCCACCGGCGCGACAAAGTTGAACGGCTGCGATTCGCTGGCCGGGCGGAAGCTGTTCAGCCCGATCACCTTGCCGTTGAGTTCGATGGTCGGCCCGCCGCTCATGCCGTCCGAGATCGGCGCATCGATCTCGTATTCGGGAATGGTCTGGCGAAGTGATTTCTTGCTGACCGTGCCGCTCTTGTAGGTGGGGTCAAGCGAGGGATCGGTGATGTCCTGGGTGCTCTTCGGATATCCCACCGCCAGAATCCGGGTGCCGATGCTGACGTCGGCGTCGGTGGTCAGCTCCGAGGAGGGCATGTTGCGCCGGTCCACCCGCAGCAGCGCAACGTCACCCTTGTCGATCGGCCGGAAGTCCACGACGTCGGCGTTCATCGTCGCGGCCACCTTTGCCCCGCTTCCGTACAACACCGTGATGCTGACTTCTGGCCCCTGCTCGGCGGTTTCACCCTCGACCCTGGCGTTCTTGCGAAGCCACTGCACCGCGCCAACCGGATTCAGCGCCTCGGGCGAGTCCGGGAACTGCCTCACGTAGTCGCTCGCCGCGTGCTCGAAAATCAGGTCCCTGGCACTTTGCGGATCAACGCAGTGCCCGGCGGTCGCCAGCCAGCCGGTTCACATCCACGGTGGCGTCCATACCGGACACCGCGCTCGCCGGGCGATGGACGACTTGGTCGAGAATGCAGGCACTGAGACTCCCGCTTAGCGAAGGATTCGCCGGACCATCGCCGGCCGGTCTGGTTCGCATCACACTTGGACTTGGCGCCCGGTCACGCTGAACATTTGCATTCGCTATGCAGCGGGCGAACCAGGTTGCCGTCGCTTGGCCCGCTCAATAGCCTCGGATGATCGGACGCATAGCAGACTGACACAATGAAGTTCGGCGGAGTTCGGCCATTCGTATTTGCTAGTGCGCGAACACGTTACGAGTCCGTTACAGCACGTGGGGCGGGATATCGCAACATCCCCCGCTAAGGCCCAACGAGGGGATCGGCCGATGCCACACATCGAACAGCTCGATAAACAAGGTCTTGATCACGCCCAGCACCCGGGCACCCCGGAACCCCAAACAACATCGCGGTTGTCGCGGGTATCGCAGATATCGCGCCCCGACCGGGTGCGATCAGTCATCAGGCACGACTTGCCAGCCTCGCTGGTTGTTTTCCTGGTAGCACTGCCGTTGTCGTTGGGCATCGCCATTGCCTCGGATGCTCCGGTGCTCGCCGGGTTGATCGCGGCCGTGGTGGGCGGGATCATCGGTGGCGCACTGGGGGGATCTCCGCTGCAGGTCAGCGGGCCCGCCGCCGGCCTTACAGTCGTGGTCGCCGACCTCATCGCCGAATTCGGATGGGGAATCACTTGTTTCATCACGGCGGTCGCCGGGCTGATGCAGATCGCACTGGGATTCAGCCGCGTCGCGCGAGCCGCCCTTGCGATCTCGCCAGTGGTGGTGCACGCCATGCTGGCCGGTATCGGGATCACCATCGCGCTGCAACAGACGCACGTGTTGCTCGGTGGCGAATCACATAGCACGGCCTGGGCCAACGTGGTCGAGCTGCCCGCACAGATTGTCGGCGCGCACCGGCCCGGAGTGATCCTGGGGCTGCTGGTCATCGCGATCATGGTCGCTTGGCGCTGGGCTCCGGCCAAGGTGGCTCCCGTTCCCGGCCCGCTGGTCGCCATCGTGGTGGTAACCGTTGTCTCGGTGGTGTTTCCGTTCCATGTGTCCCGCATCACTCTCGAGGGCTCGGTCGTGGATGCACTGCAGCTGCCCGCAATTCCACACGGAAACTGGGGCGCCATCGTGATCGGCATCATCACCGTCACGCTCATCACCAGCGTCCAGAGCCTGTTGACAGCGGTGGCAACCGACAGAATGCACAGCGGCCCAACCACCGAACTCAACCGTGAATTGATCGGTCAGGGCGCATCCAACGTCGTGTCGGGGGCAATCGGCGGCCTCCCCATCGCCGGTGTCATCGTCCGCAGCGCGGCAAACATCAAGGCGGGTGCCAAAACTCGGGCGTCGACAATCTTGCATGGGTTCTGGATCCTGCTGTTCGCACTCCCCTTTGCGGGTTTGATCGAACGAATCCCCAGCGCTGCGCTCGCGGGGCTGCTGATCGTCATCGGTATTCAGCTACTGCAGCCCGCACACATCGAAACCGCGGTCAAGACCGGCGACTTCGCCATCTACCTGGTGACGATTGTCGCAGTGGTCTTCCTGAATCTGCTGCACGGCGTGATGATCGGGCTGGCCCTGGCCATCGCGATGACGGGATGGCGAGTGCTGCGCGCCAAGGTCGAAGCGCACCAAATCGACGGCGAATGGCGGGTGGTCGTCGAGGGCGCCTGCACCTTCCTGTCCTTACCCCGACTGACCCGGGTGCTGGCCTCGGTGCCTGACAGCGCGACGGTCACTCTTCATATCGCGGTCAACTACCTCGACCACGCCGCGCACCAGGCGATCACCGACTGGCAGCGGCGCCATCACGCCACCGGCGGGAAGGTTCGCATCGATGGCGCCCTGCGCAGGGGTCATTTCGCTAACGATGGCACGCAGTTGGTCCACGACGAAAAGTCCGAAGCCGCCGCCTGACGGCCGTCCGGCCGAAGACCACTATCCGCGGGCCATTTGCTCCAAACGCCGGATCCGGTCCTCGATCGGCGGGTGCGTCGAGAACAGCGATCCGATCCGCTCCCCGGCACGGAACGGATTGGCGATCATCAAGTGCGCCTGGCTGGCCAGCTGCGGCTCGGGCGGCAATGGAGCCAGTTGCACGCCACCGGAGATCTTGCGCAGTGCCGACGCCAACGCCAACGGGTCACCGGTCAAGACCGCACCCGATTCGTCGGCCTGATATTCGCGCGAACGCGACACCGCCATCCGCACCACCGTCGCCGCGATCGGGCCCAGCAACGAAACCAGCAGCAGGGCGAACGGGTTCTGGCCGTCTCGGTTACCACCGAACATGCCGGCCCACATGGCCATGTTGGCCAGCGCGGTGATCACCGACGCGAGCGCTCCGGCGATACAGGAAATCAGGATGTCGCGGTTGTAGACGTGTGACAGCTCGTGGCCCAGCACGGCACGCAATTCCCGCTCGTTGAGCAGCGCCAGGATGCCCGTGGTGCAGCACACCGCGGCGTTGCGCGGGTTGCGGCCGGTGGCGAAGGCGTTGGGTGCGGCGGTGTCACTGATGTATAGCCGCGGCATCGGCTGGTGGGCGCTGGTGGCCAGCTCACGCACTATCCGGTACATCGCCGGAGCCTGCAGCTCCGAAACCGGCTGCGCATGCATGGCCCGCAGGGCCAGCTTGTCGCTGTTGAAGTAGACATAGACGTTCATCCCGACGGCGAACAGCACCGCCAGGATCAGGGCCGTCCTGCCGAACAGCGCACCAAAGAACACGATCATGGCGGACATGCCGACCAGCAGCAGGAAAGTCTTCAGCCTGTTGGCATGCGGATGCCAGGTCATAGGTGTGTGTCCTCCCACGAACACGGCAATTTGGTTATTACAGCTGATTTAACGCCCGAAACGGCCCTCGGGGTTCCGAAACGCCGCCCTCTACCCGTGCCGGTTGACCGTGTAGTCGACCAACGCGGCCAGCGCCTGGCGGCCCGGGACGTCGGGCAGCAGATCCAACTCGTGACGTGCCCGAGCGGCATATTGCCCCAGGACCTCTTTGGCCTGGTCCATACCCGGCGACGCCCGCAACAGCGCGAGAGCCTCGAACACCTCGGCATCGTCGCGGATCGGGCCCGCCAGCAATGTGCGCAGCCGGGCGCCGTCGGAGCCGGTCTGGCGCAGGGCGTAGAGCATGGGCAGCGTGCGCACCCCCTCACGCAGGTCGGTGCCCGGTAGCTTCCCCGACTGTTCGGTATCGCTGTCGATGTCGATGATGTCGTCGGCGATCTGGAACGCGGTGCCGACGATGCCGCCGAGACGGTTCAGTCGCTCCACTTGTTCGCCGTCGGCGCCAGAAAACATGCCACCGAACCGGCCGGCGGCACCGATCAGGCAGCCGGTCTTTTCGTGAACCACCTTCAGGTATTGCTCGATCATGTCCACGCCCTCGGGCGCACCCCGGGTCTCACGCATCTGACCGGTCACCAGCTGGGCGAACGTGTCGGCAACGATCCGCACGGCATCCGGCCCCAGCCGCGACACCAACCGCGACGCCGTCGCCAGCAGATAGTCACCGGCCAGGATGGCGACGTTGTTGCCCCAGCGCGCATTGGCGCTGGGCGCTCCGCGACGTACTTGCGCCTCGTCCATCACGTCGTCGTGGTAGAGCGTCGCGAGATGAATCATCTCGATGACGGCTCCGGCGATCACGACTTCGTCGGCACCCGGGTTCGGCCCGACCTGGGCCGACAAGACGGTAAACAGTGGACGGAACCGCTTACCACCGGCCAGGAACAGGTGTAGCAGCGAATCGGTCATCACCTCGTCGGCACCGCGCAACTCAGCGTCCATCAGCCGCTCGATGCTGGCGACACCATCTCGCACCGTCGTGGCGAATTCAGCATCGCCGACGTCAACGCCCGCCACCACCGTCGCCGAGGTTCTCATCCGACCAACATACTGGGGAGCGTGGAAACCAGAGTTCCCAGAGCCCTTGGCGCCGACCTGGTGGTCGTGGGCGCCGGACCGGCCGGGTCGGCGGCGGCCGCCTGGGCCGCCCGAGCGGGCCGGGATGTACTTGTCATCGACTCCGCCGGTTTCCCCCGCGACAAGGCCTGCGGCGACGGGCTGACCCCGCGCGCGATCGCCGAGCTACAGCAGCTGGGCCTCGGCGAATGGCTGGCCGGCCGTATTCAGCACCGGGGTCTGCGCATGAGCGGATTCGGCGGCGAGGTGGAAATCGGCTGGCCTGGCCCGTCTTTTCCGGCGTACAGCAGCGCGGTGGCCCGGCTCGAACTCGACGATCGGATCCGCAAGGTCGCCGAGGAGTCCGGGGCCCGCATGCTGCTCGGCACAAAAGCCGTCGCGGCCCATCATGACTCGTCAAGGCGAGTGGTATCGCTGACGCTGGCCGATCGGACCGAGGTGGCCTGCCGACAATTGATCGTCGCCGACGGCGCACGGTCGTCCCTGGGGCGCAAGCTGGGCCGCCGCTGGCATCAGGAGACCGTCTACGGCGTCGCCGCACGGGGATACCTGACCACTGCCCGCAGCGAGGATCCGTGGCTGACCTCCCATCTGGAACTGCGCTCGCCAGACGGAGCGGTGCTGCCCGGCTACGGCTGGATCTTCCCGCTGGGCAACAGCGAGGTGAACATCGGGGTGGGAGCGCTGTCGACCACCAAACGGCCGGCGGACCTGGCGTTACGACCGCTGATGTCGTACTACACCGACCTGCGCCGGGACGAATGGGGCTTTACCGGCCAGCCCCGTGCGGTCGCCTCGGCGTTGCTGCCCATGGGCGGCGCGGTGTCGGGGGTGGCCGGGCCGAACTGGGTACTCATCGGTGACGCCGCAGCGTGCGTCAACCCACTCAACGGGGAGGGCATCGACTACGGCCTCGAGACCGGGCGGCTTGCCGCCGAACTCCTGGATTCCCCCGACCTGTCGCAGCTGTGGCCGTCGCTACTGCAGGCGCACTACGGTCGTGGGTTCTCAGTCGCACGCAGGCTGGCGCTGCTGCTGACCTACCAACGGTTCCTGCCCACCACCGGACCGGTGGCGATGCGCTCGACGGCACTGATGAAGGTCGCCGTGCGGGTGATGGCCAACCTGGTCACCGAGGAGGACAGCGATTGGGTGGCACGGCTGTGGCGCGGCGGCGGACGGGCGTCGCGGCTGATCGATCGTCGCCCGCCGTTCCACTGAGGCCCTATATCAATTTCATTGACATATATCAGGCACGTTGATATACAAGAGGCATGACTGAATCATTGGATTTGCAATTCGAAACCGCCTATCGCGGCGAATCCGCAGAGTTCGGCGCGGGCATCAGGCCCCCGTGGAGCCTGGGCGAACCCCAGCCGGAACTCGCCACCCTGATCGAGCAGGGCAAGGTCCATGGCGAGGTGCTCGACGCGGGTTGCGGGGAGGCCGCCCTCGCATTGGCGCTGGCAGGACGGGGCCACCCGGTGGTCGGCTTGGACATGTCCCCCACCGCCGTCGAGCTGGCCGGGCGCGAGGCCGCGCGCCGCGGCCTGACCAACGCCAGCTTCGCGGTGGCCGACATCACCGATTTCGCCAGCTATCCGCCGGAGTCGGCGGGGCGGTTCAACACCATCATGGACAGCACGCTGTTTCACTCCATGCCGGTCGAACTCCGCGAGGGTTACCAGCGTTCGATCGTACGGGCGGCCGCCCCGGGCGCGTCCTACTTTGTGCTGGTCTTCGACAAGGCCGCGCTTTCCGGCGACGGCCCGATCAATGGCGTCACCGAAGCAGAGTTGCGTGACGCGGTGTCCAAGCACTGGGTGATCGACGAGATCCGGCCGGCCCGCATTCACGCCAATCTCCCGGCGGAAGTATCCGGGATGCCCGCCTTCGACGCTCGCGACGAACCCGAGGGCCGCAAGTCCGTCGGTGCGTGGTTGCTCTCAGCCCATTTGGGCTGATGGCACACCCCATGCGGTGTATAGTCCAGCTAATGAAGGGTAGAAGGCTGGCCACAATCGCCGCGACTGCGGTAGCTGCCGTCGGACTGGCGGCGCCGGCGCAGGCCGACGACTACGACGCCCCTTTCAACAACACGCTGCACGGCTTCGGGATTTACGGCCCGCAGGACTACAACGCCTGGCTGGCCAAGATCAGCTGCGAGCGAATGGACCGGGGCGTTGACGGCGACGCGTACAAGTCGGCGACTTTCCTGCAGCGCAACCTGCCCCGTGGCACCACCCAGGGCCAGGCGTTTCAGTTCCTGGGCGCGGCGATCGACCACTACTGCCCCGCGCATGTCGGGGTCCTGCAGCGGGTCGGCGCTTAGGTCTTTTGGCCGGGTCGTTTAGACCGGCTGGGGCTTGTACCCGGCGTGCAATGCCACGATTCCGCCGGTGAGGTTGCGCCAGCGCACCGCCGACCAGCCGGCCCGCGACATCTGCTGGGCCAACGCCGCCTGGTCCGGCCACGCCCGGATCGACTCGGCCAGGTATACGTAGGCCTCGGGATTGCTGGACACCGCGCGCGCCACCCGCGGCAGCGCCCGCATCAGATACTCCTTGTAGACCGTGGCGAACAACGCACTGACGGGCGTGGAGAATTCACACACCACCAGCCGTCCCCCGGGCCGGGTCACGCGCGCCATCTCGCGCAGTGCGGCGGAGAAATCGACCACGTTGCGCAGCCCGAAGCTGATGGTCACCGCGTCGAAGACATCGTCGGCAAACGGCAGCCGGGTGGCATCACCGGCAACCTTGCACACCTTGCGTTCATGGCCCGCGGCGAGCATCCCAACCGAGAAGTCAGCCGCCACGCACCAGGCCCCGGACTTCGCCAGCTCCACCGTGGATACCGCAGTCCCCGCGGCCAGATCCAGCACCTTGTCACCCGGACCGATGCGCAACGCCGATCGGGTGGCCCGCCGCCAATATCGGTCCTGCCCCAGCGACAGCACGGTGTTGGTCAGGTCGTAACGACGAGCGACGCCGTCGAACATCGACGCGACGTCTCGGGGGTCTTTGTCCAGGGCCGCGCGACTCACCTCGGAGACGCTACCCGACAGCGTCGCGTCAATACTGGCGGTATCGGCGCTGGACGTGCTCCTGGCGGACGCTGATCTGCCGGCGCCTTTCCTCGACGGACACGGTGCGGGTGTCCGCGGGCAGGTGCTGACGCACGCTGGCCAGGGGCACCTTTACGGCGCTGGCCTTGGGCAATTCGGACGGCGGGTCGCAGTACGTCCACCGCAGGGTCAGGAATCCGCCCAGGCGCCCGGCGGTGTCGAGCCAGTTGGGCACGCCGGGGTCGGTGTCGGCGATGACGTAGCGGATCCTCGCGTCGGCATCGGGTTCGGACTGAAATCCGTTGAGACTGCACGCGTGGTTGGCGTAATCCAGGGATTCGCCCCACAGGTTGGACAGATGAAATCCCATGTAGGCCGGCGGTACCGGAACGACGACCTCGACCAGCAGCGCTTCGTCGGCGCGCAGGTCATAGACCCCGCCGCAGTAGACGTTGGTGCTCTGGCCGCCACCCATGGCAAGGTTGGCCAGCGCAGGCTCATTGAGTGAGTTACGGGGCATCAGCGTGAACCCATCGCCGTTCTTGTCACCGTGCGCCTCGAGGACCACGTCGTAAAACTCGTTCCAGAACCGCATCTGGTTCTCGACGATCGTGCCGAGGCGACGCATGCTCTGGGCCACGACGGCGGGATCGGCCGGCTCGGGCTGGGCTCCCTGCTTGCCGATCTGGACGATGTGCAGATCGGGCGACATCTCGTGTTCCCAGTCGTGAAACAGTATGCGGGCGATCAGAAAACGCGCGGTGGCGGTCCCGTCTGGGGTGCGGGTGGCAATGAAGTTGCCGGTGTGCTCGCCGGGCCGGCGCGGGCCCAGCAGGATCTCGAATCGGCCATCCTCGCCGACGGCGAGATCGGCGGTGTCCAGCACCCCGGTTACCACCCGTCCGCCCGGCATGAGCTCGGCAAGGCCGCCGGTGTCTCCGGCATAGTCGGTGTGTGCCTCAAAGATGAGGTATTGCGGAGGCTTTGGGCCGACGAACCGGCCGGTTACCCGATAACTCTGCGCGCCGTCAATCGGCGCCGACAGGTATAGGGCGTCGGCGTTGTCGATGGTCGCCTTGTCCAGCGGTTGGATGGCACGCCGAAAATACGGGAAGTCGGGATTCTCGCCGAAGGCGCGTTCGATGCCACTGAAAACAAATCCCAGCAGGTATCCGTATCCGTCCGCGAGGCCGGCGGCGGTGACCGGAGGAGCATGCAATTCGGCGGAGTCCACGGCATCGCGCGCCCGAGTCAGCGCGTCGATCATGTCGGTCCAGGCCGCGTGCAGGCTCGCTTGGCTTGTTTCAGCGGACATGCGCGTCTGTTCCTTCTGTTCTTGCCGCTGCCTCTGTGTCCCAGTGGTATTCATCGAACAAGTCGGCCAGCCGGGTGTGAATCTCGCGGGAGTCCAGTCCGAATTCCTCCAGGCTGTAGCGGTGGGTTGATTCGTGCCCGCTGCCCGAGGCGGCCGCCGCGAACGCCTCGGCGGCCGCCGGCCCCAAGTCGAGTTCCAACTGCCGGTAGATCCGGCGCATGGTGACCTCGGGTTGGGCGACCAGTTCGCGGTAATCCACCAGGACCGAACGAACCTCGCGATGTCGGGCCAAGACGTCGAGCGGATGCTGGTAGGAATCCAACGATTGCTCGGCCAGCACCCGCAGCGAGTTCTCGACCAAGCGCTGATCGCGGCCGCGCAGGCCCCACTCGGTCTGCAACAACTTCAGCAGGCTCGGAATCGTCTCATCCGGATTACGCAGGGGCACAATAAACCTGGCGTCCGGAAAGGTCTCGATCAGCGCTTCGACCCGACCGCAGAAGGTGGGGTTCTTACTCAAGTGCGTACCGCCACCATTGACCGCGATCTGGCGCCGGACGCACCCCTTGTAGAAGGCCATCGCCCGTCGCCGCTTGCGTTGCGGCCAGCGATCGACATGGTAGAAATCGAGTTCGCCCATGAACGGGAACATCAGGATCCAGAACCCTGAGCACAGTGACCAAGTCAAAAACGCGTCGTCCTCTTCCGGAACGAAGAACCCGGTCTTGTGCATGTCGTCGGTCGGGGCGAAGCGACGCTTTTCGATCTCGTCGAGCCGGTGCCGCAGACGCTTTCCGAATACCGCGGCATCGACCCGAAAAAGCAGCCGCAGCATGCGTTTCTCCAACAGCGACGGAAAGAACAGCTCGTACATCATGGCGTAGCTGAACTGGGGGTCGTTGGCCATCAGCCGATGCAGATAGGTGGTGCCGCTGCGGGCGTGCCCGATACAGAACACCGGTGCCACCACCTGGGTGCGGCGCAATGACCCGAACAGGATGGGATCGAGCGCGAAGCACACCGCGTGGATCGCGGCGATGGCCGGCACCGCGACCGCGAACCCGAAGAAGCGCCGCCAACGCGCCGCGCCGGGCGGGTCGCGGCGCAGCAGCCGCAGCATCGTGCGGTAGTTGGGCCAGTCGAAGTAGAAACCCGTTGCCAGCATGAACACTCCTGCGCGCAAGCCAATTTCGGTGACCGGATGTCGCGGTCCAGCTATCTATACTTTATTGACTATGTCAAGTAGTTGCCGATACTGTCGCCTTCATGCGGGTCTTCAATACCGGCGGGTGCGGACCGGGGCGAATGTGGCGTCTGCACGCAAGCTGACGGCGGTTGCCGCCATCAGCGCCACCCTCGCCCAAATCGTCCGGCTCAGCATCAGTCGATCGGCGTTCGCCGGTCAGGCATCGGCGGCCAACACCGAGCTGTCGCAGCCTTCCTATGTTCTGCTTCGCGTCCTGATCGACGAGGGCCCATTGCCGTTGAGTCGACTGGCCAGGTTGGCGCACATGGATGCCGGGATGGCCACCCGCCGGGTGCGAGCCCTGGTCGAGGCCGGGCTGGTCACCCGGCACACCGATCCCAACGACGGGCGGGTGTCGGTGATCGAGGCGACGCCGCAGGGCCGGCGTGCCGCGGGGGCACTGCACGAGGTGCGAAGGGATCACTTGGCGCGAGCGCTCTCGGGCTGGTCGGCGGCCGAACTCCACGAGTTCAACCGACTCCTGTCG
The DNA here is from genome assembly GCF_003391395.1 of Mycobacterium marinum. Lineage (NCBI taxonomy): Bacteria > Bacillati > Actinomycetota > Actinomycetes > Mycobacteriales > Mycobacteriaceae > Mycobacterium > Mycobacterium marinum. The sequence continues at coordinate 1,026,678 of NZ_CP024190.1, read as the reverse complement.
AAGTTCCTCACCGACATCAAGAAGACGCCGATCGTCGATACCGCAACGCGCTAGGCGCGCCGCCTTCGCCACAACCAGTCTTGGGCCCGCCCGGTCGGTGCGAGCACCTCCGCATAGTGGTCGAGCAACTCGTCACAGATCACCGACCAGCTGCGGCCCAACACGCTGCGCCGGGCCGCCTGCGAATAGCGCTGGCGTTCGTGGACCAAGTGCGCGACCGCGGCCGGCAACTGCGTCTCGAACTCGTCGACGGGAAGCAGCAGGCCGGTCCGTTGTGGGGTAACCAGGTCGCGGGGTCCGCCGGCGTCGGGGGCGATCACCGGCAGCCCCGACGCCAGCGCTTCCTGCACGACCTGACAGAACGTCTCGTGTTCACCGGCGTGCACAAAGACGTCCATGCTGGCGTACGCCGCAGCGAGCTCGTCACCGTACAGTGCGCCGGTGAAAACCGCTGTGGGCATAGCCGATTCGAGTTTGCGCCGGTCGACTCCGTCGCCGACGATCACAAGCGTGACCGCGCCCGATGCCGCCAGCCCAGCGAGCCGTTCGGCATGCTTCTCGGGCGCCAGCCGACCCACGAATCCGACGATCGGCCGCCCGTCCGGCGACCATCGCCGGCGCAGCGACTCGTCTCGCGCCGACGGCGCGAACCTGATCAGATCGACGCCCCGCGCCCATCGGTGCACCCGCGGGAAGCCCTGGTCGAGCAGGGTTTGCATGGTCGGAGTGGACGGCGCCAGGGTGCGGTCGGCAAGGCCATGCAGGTGGCGAAACCAGGCCCAGGCCGCCCGTGAGGTTGCCGCGATGCCGTAGCTGGCCGCGAAGCCCGGCACATCGGTTTGGTACACCGCCACCGTGGGCACGCCAAGACGTCGCGCCGCCCGCAGCGCACCGTAGCCGAGCAGCGCCGGTGAGGCCAGGTGCACCACGTCAGGTTCGAATCCCCGCAAGACCCGCAGGATTCGCGGGGTTGGCACCCCCAGCGGCAGGGTGGTCACTTTCGGGAACATCCGCGCCGGCGTCCGGTGCACTCGGACGCCGTCATGCAGCCGGTCGGCCCGGGGCTCAGCGGGAGGATTGTCGGGCGCGATGACCAAGGCTTCGTGGCCGGTCCGGCGCAGATGCTCGAGTACCCGAACCACCGAGTTGCTGACACCATTGACGTTAGGCAAGAACGACTCGGCGACGATCGCAACGCGCACGCCACCACCGTGTCAGCGTCGACTGTCGGCAAGGTTGCCGCCGGGCATACGGGGCGCGAAATCTGCCGGCACGCCCTATGGCGTGGACATCGTGTCCGCCCGCTGGTCCGGCCGTTTGTCCAGCCGCCTATCCAGGAGGGCCAGACCGACGAGCGCAACAGTCGCCACCAACCAGGCCACCACCGCGATGGAGCCGGCGGGGATGATCGCCAGCCCGGCGTTGCGGTGCTGCACGCGCACCAGATTGGGATCCCTCTTGTTGTACTCGACGTAGATCCGCATGCCGGTGGCCAGCTCAGACGGGTACAGCACACCCAATTCGGGCCGGTAGGTCACGCGGTCGGGGGTGACGAATTCGATGGTTGAGCGCCGTGGCCCGGCGCTGAGCACCTCGGCCTGTGCGACCCCCATGTTGCGATCGATGGCCAGGTCATTGCGCCACGCGCCGGCCACCAGCAATATCGACTGCAGCGTGACCAACCCGGTGAGGATCAACACCGAGATCCGGATCCAGCGCACCACTGTCCTGGCCGGCGTGTCCGGCATCTCTTCGGTGGTGCCGTGGATCAGGATGCGCAGCAACTTCTTGGGCGAGGTCATAGCGCGGCCTTGATGGCGGCGTGCAGTTGCCGCAGCGAGGAGCGGTCCGCCTTGACCTCGAGCACCCGCAGGCCGCTACCCGGCTCGTCCAGCGCGGCCGGCAACTGGTCCACCTCGATCTGCCTGTTCTCCACGTGGTAGGCCCGGCACAGTGCGCCCACGTCGACGTCGTGGGGGGTGCCGAAGATGCGCGAGGAGACATCGGAGAACCGCGGATCCCCCTGCTCGAGCAGCTCAAAAATGCCGCCGCCATTGTCGTTGGACACCACGATCGTCAGCTGCCGCGGTGTCGGTTCGGTAGGGCCGATCAACAAGCCGGAGCTGTCGTGGACGAACGTCAAGTCACCGATCAGCGCGACGGTGCGCCCGTGCTGATCACGTTCGTAGCCCAGCGCAGCCCCGATGGCCGTGGACACCGTGCCGTCGATACCGGCGACCCCTCGATTGGATCGCACCCGCAGGCCCGCAGTGTCCAGGCCGACCAGGGCCGCATCGCGCACCGGGTTGGACGCGCCCAGCACCAGCTGGTCGCCGGGGCGAAGCGCGCCGGCAACGGCCGCCGCGACGTGCAGGCCGGTGGTCAGCGGGTGTGCGGCAAGCTGCTCGCGTACCGCCGCAACCGCGTGGCGGTTCATCTGCGCGCAGCGGTCCAGCCACGACGGGTTCGGGGTGCCGCTGACGATCGCCCGGGTTCCGGTGGCCTGCGAGTTTCCCGACACGTCCGGCCAGCGGGGCCCGGTCGTCAACGCAAAGACCGGCACTTCGGGATCGGCCAGCAAGGCCGATACCGGCCGGTGCAGCGTCGGGCGCCCCAGCATGATCACCTGCCGGGGCCGCAGCAGCGGCAGTGCCAACGGGTGTAGAGGGTTGCCACCGGACGGCGCAGCCGGTGCTGTCGGCTCGGCGATGGTGGGTAGCGCCACCAGGTTGGGGTGCACACCGGCGCCGTGCCCGGCGATGACGACGGTGTCGGCGGACAGGTCGATTTCCAGCGGTTGGTCGAAGGTGACCGGTGGGGTGTAGGTCCACGGCCGGCCCTCCGGGCGTCCCGGCGGAGTCACCGCACCGTGGGGTTGCGGGTCGGGCACCAGCGGTTCCCGCAACGGAATGTCAAAGTGCACCGGGCCGGCGTTGGCGGTACGCGAACCCATGGCGGCCGCCAGCACCCGGCACGTGGCCGATCGCCACGACGCGTTGAGGGAGTCCAGGCGTTCGTGCGCATCCTCGGCCAGACCCAGGCTGATCGTGGCACGCACTTGAGTGCCGAAGTAGCCCAGTTGCTCCATGGTCTGGTTGGCCCCGGTGCCCAGCAGTTCGTAGGGCCGGTTCGCCGAGAGCACGATGAGCGGCACCCGGGCGTAATTGGCCTCCACCACCGCCGGGCCGAGATTGGCCACCGCGGTACCGGAGGTCATCGCCACACACGCCGGCGCACCCGCCCCGACGGCCAGCCCGATGGCCAAGAAGCCGGCGGTGCGTTCGTCGATGCGAACGTGCAGCCGAATGCGACCGGACCGATCGGCGTCCTGCAACGCGAAGGCCAGCGGCGCGTTGCGCGAGCCGGGGCACAGCACCACATCGCGAACCCCACCGCGGATCAACTCGTCAACGACGACGCGGGCCTGTGTCGTCGAAGGGTTCACCAGTACAGGGTGTCACAGCCGAACGCTGCGCCGGGTATCGAGCCGCACCGGCTACCGCGGCGCTCAGCCCCTGGTGCCGGCAAAGAATTTCAGCGCGGCCGTGTTGACGGCTTCGGGGCGTTCGAAGAACCCGAGATGCCCGGCGTCGGGTATCTGCAGATAGCGACCGTTCGGCAGGCTGTCGGCGACCTCGCGCCCCAGGTACGGCGGGGTGACGATGTCGTCGGAAAAGCCGATTACCAGCACCGGCGCGGCGATGTTGCGGTAGGCGGGCAACCGGTTGGTCAGCGGCGCGGCGTCGAGTTGGCAGCGCAGGCCCGGGGTCTGCTTGATCGGCCACATGGAGAACATCGCGAGCCAGTCGCCAACGGCCGCATCGTCATTGAGCGTCTTGCGGGAAAAGTTCTCCAGCAGGCGATCTTTCACATCGTAGGTCGACGGCATCCTGGCACCGGAGTCGTACAACTCCGCCTCGGCGTCGTGGAAGAACTTGCGGGCACGGTCCAGGCGGCCGCGGGTGGCCATCAATACGGCGGAGTTGACCAGCTCGGGACGCAGCACCATCAGCTCCTGGGCGATGAATGAGCCCATCGACACCGCGACGATGCGCACCGGGCCGATGCCCAGGGATTCGATCAACGCTGCGGTGTCGTTGACCATCGTCTGCGTGGTAAAGCCCTCGGCGTTCTCGGTAGCACCGATGCCACGGTTGTCGAAGGTGATGCATCGGTATCCCGCCGCCAGGAACGCCGGAACTTGGTGGGGCTGCCAGGTGCGTCCGGCACCGCCGCGACCGGCGATAAAAAGGACCGGCTCACCGGTCCCTTTGTCGTCGTAAGCGAGGTTAATCACCCGATCGACGGTACAGCAGCGGGTAGCAGGCCTTGATCCGGTCGATCCACCACTGCCGCCGATCCGGCCCGGCGCCCAACGCCCGCAGCCGGGCCGGGTCCGGCGCCACCCGCTGCGGGGCCAGTGTGCCGTCGACCGGGATGGCGGGCTCGGCCACGTCCTCGACGAAAAGCCCGCCCGTGCCCAATCCGCAGGCGTGCTGCAGTTGCGGTAGGGCCGCGGCGGCGCTCAACCCGGCGGCTATTCCGACGGCCGAGTCCAGCGCGCTGGAGATCACCACCGGGATGTCGATTTGCGCCGCGATGTCCAGCAGCGCCCAGGCCCCGCCCAGTGGGGCGACCTTGAGCACCGCGACATCAGCAGCCCCCGCGCGCACCACCGCCAGCGGGTCCTCGGCCTTGCGGATGGCCTCATCGGCGGCGATGGGCACTTCGATGCGCCGGCGCAGCTCGGCGAGTTCACCGACGGTGGCGCAGGGTTGTTCGAGGTACTCGAGCGGGCCGTCGGCCGTCAGGGCAACGGCGGCCTGCACCGCTTGGTCGACGCTCCAGCCACCGTTGGCGTCCACCCGAACGGTCGGGACCAGAGCGCGCACGGCATTGACCCGCTCGACATCGCTGGCGAGCGTCTGTCCGGGCTCGGCGACCTTCACCTTGGCGGTGCGGGCGCCGGGGAACCGGGCCAAAAGCTCGGGGACTTGGGCGGGGGCCACCGCCGGCACCGTCGCGTTGATGGGGATGCGCCCGCGTCGCACCGGTGGCGGCTGGCCGTAGGCGGCGTCGATGGCCGATGCCAGCCACGCGGCCGCTTCCGGGGGCCGATATTCGAGGAACGCCCCGAATTCACCCCACCCCGAGGGCCCCTCGATCAATGCCACTTCCCGGGTGGTGATGCCGCGAAAACGAACCCGCATCGGTAGTGCCACGACGTGCAGTCGGTCCAGTAGATCCGGCAGGGTGGCCAGCCCGGGTATCACTTCCGATAGACCTGGCGGCCCGCCAGGAAGGTGGCCCGCACCTCCAAGTCGGCGATCTCCTCCGGCGGCACCGTCCGCGGATCCGCCGAGAGCACCACCATGTCCGCGTACTTGCCGACTTCCAGCGAGCCGATGATGTCGTCGGCGAACATCTGCCAGGCGGCATCGATGGTCTGCGCCCGGATCGCCTGCTCCACCGTCAAACGCTCCTCGGGAGCCAGCACCCTGCCGCTGGGTGCGACCCGGGTGGCGGCCACGCTGATGTTGCGCAGCGGCTCCTCGGGTGTCACCGGCGGGTCGTTGTGCAAGGAGATGCGCATGCCGGTGGCCACCGCGGAACCCGCGGGCATCCACCGCGACCCCCGTTCGGGGCCGAACAGCCCATCGACGATGACGTCACCCCAGTAGTGGATCTGGTCGACGAAAATGCTGCAGGTGACACCGAGGTCGGCGGCCCGGCGAAGTTGTTCGGGCCGGATGGCACCGACATGCTCTAGCCGCAATCGGTGGTCCGGACGCGGGTTGCTCCGCAGCGCCTCTTCATAGACATCCAGAATGGTGTCGACCCCGGCGTCGCCCTGCACGTGGCAGGCGATCGGCCAACCGAGGGGAAAGTAGGCACCCACGATTTCGGCCAGCTGTTCGCGGGTGTAGTTGGCGCATCCGCAGGAACCAGGTGTCACACCGATGGTGCGGGTGGCGGCGGTGTCCAGGTAGGGAAAGCTCAGATCGATGTTGCCGATCCAGGGCGAGCCATCCACCCAGATCTTGATACCCACTTGCCGGAGCATGTCGTCGCCGTCTCCCGGCGAGGCCTCGGTGGACAGCTGCGCGTTGGAAATCTCGTATGTGCGCAGCCGGACCGTCAACTCATCGCGGAGCTGCTCGACCAGCGGCCGAAACCCCGGATCGAACGCCATCTCCGAACACGTGGTCAGCCCGGCCCGGTTGAGCCGGGCGCACTCGGCGCGCAGCATCGCCGGATAGTTGCTGGGATCGGTCACACCGGCCAGCAGCGGCAGCACCGCACCGGTTTCCTCGGCGGTGCCGTCGAGTTCGCCGTTGGCGTCGCGGCCGTATTTCGCTCCCTTGGGATCGGGGGTGTCGCGAGTCAGGCCGTTGAGCCAGGCGGCGTGCGTATTGAAGTAGGCCTTGTGAGCCGAGTTGTGGATGATCACCAGCGGCCCGTTCGGCGCGATGTCGTCGAGCCAGGCCAGCGTCGGTTCCGGCAGCCCCGGCTGCAGCAACGGATCCCAGCCGATCAGGTAGGCACCAGCCGACCCGCGCTCGCCGGCTTCGCGGCAGATCTCGGCCACCACGCGTTCGGAGTCGCGGACGGTGACCGGCCGGATATCGACGATCCGGCCCGAGAGCACAATCGCTTCCATCAGCGGATGGCCGTGTGCCTCGACAAACCCCGGCATGAGACAACCCGAACCCAAGTCGATGGTGCGGGTGCCCTCCCCGATCAGGCCCGCGACCTCGGATCGGTCCCCGACGGCGACGATCCTGCCGTCGGTGACGGCGATCGCCTCGGCGGTGGGCCTGGTGTCGTCGACGGTGAGCACGGTTCCGGTAATGACGACATCTGCATCGGCCATGAACAGCGATCCTAGTGATTCGGGCCCGGAAAAGGTCAGGCCCGAGGGCGCAGCTGAGCAGAATTGCAACACGTTCTAGTCTGGCCATATGAGTGACGATCTGTTGCGCAATCCAACTCACAACGGCCACCTGCTGGTGGGCGCGCTCAAGCGGCACAAGAACCGGCCGGTGCTGTTCCTGGGCGACACCACGCTCACCGGTGGCCAGCTGGCCGAGCGGATCAGCCAGTACATCCAGGCGTTCGAGGCACTGGGCGCCGGCACCGGGGTCACCGTCGGCCTGTTGTCACTCAACCGCCCCGAGGTGCTGATGATCCTCGGCGCCAGCCAGGCTCGCGGCTATCGCCGTACCGCGCTGCATCCGCTGGGTTCGCTCGACGATCACGCCTACGTGCTCTCCGACGCGGGGGCCAGCGCGCTGATCATCGACCCCAACCCGATGTTCGTCGAGCGGGCGCTGGGACTGCTGGAAAAGGTGGACTCGCTCAAGCAGGTCCTGACCATCGGACCGGTACCCGAAGCCCTCGAGGACCGAGCGGTCGACCTGTCCGCGGAAGCGGCCAAATACCAGCCGAAGCCGCTGGTCGTCGCCGACCTGCCGCCGAACCACATCGGCGGCCTGACCTACACCGGCGGCACCACCGGCAAGCCCAAGGGAGTGATTGGCACTGCCGGCAACATCACCGCCATGACCTCGATCCAGCTCGCCGAATGGGAATGGCCCGAGCACCCGCGGTTCCTGATGTGCACACCGCTGTCGCATGCCGGGGCCGCTTTTTTCACCCCCACCCTGGTCAAGGGCGGCGAGATGATCGTGCTCGCCAAGTTCGACCCGGGTGAAGTGTTGAGGGTCATCGAAGAACAGCGCATCACCGCAACCATGCTGGTGCCGTCGATGCTGTACGCGTTGATGGACCACCCGGATTCACACACCCGCGATCTGTCCTCGCTGGAGACCGTCTACTACGGCGCTTCTGCCATCAACCCGGTGCGGCTGGCCGAGGCGATCGACCGGTTCGGCCCCATCTTTGCGCAGTACTACGGGCAATCCGAGGCGCCAATGGTGATCACCTACCTGCCCAAGGCCGATCACGACGAGAAGCGGCTGACCTCCTGTGGACGCCCGACGCTGTTCGCCCGGGTGGCATTGCTGGGTGAGGACGGCCAGCCGGTACCGCAGGGTGAGCCGGGTGAGATCTGTGTCAGCGGGCCGCTACTGGCCGGCGGTTACTGGAACAAACCGGACGACACCGCGCAGACTTTCCGAGACGGCTGGCTGCACACCGGCGACATGGCCCGCGAAGACGAGGACGGCTTCTATTTCATCGTCGACCGGGTCAAGGACATGATCGTCACCGGCGGCTTCAATGTGTTTCCCCGTGAGGTCGAAGACGTCGTGGCCGAGCACTCGGCGGTCGCGCAGGTGTGCGTGGTCGGGGCACCGGATGAGAAGTGGGGCGAGGCCGTCACCGCGGTGGTGGTGTTGCGTGCCGACGCGGCCCGCGATGACGCCGCGATCGAGACCATGACCGCCGAGATCCAGGCCGCGGTCAAGCAGCGCAAGGGCTCGGTGCAATCGCCCAAGCAGGTGGTGGTCGTCGACTCGTTGCCATTGACCGGGCTGGGCAAGCCGGACAAGAAGGCCGTCCGGGCACGGTTCTGGGAGGGCGCCGGCCGCGCTGTGGGCTGAATGGCCGGTTCGGGCCGATTCGGGTCTGGCTACTGTGGCTTGCATGAGCGAGCGAATCAAGCCGCCGTGGTGGTCGACGCCGTGGCACTGACGGTGCCGGTGTAGGCCGATGGGTCGCGCGTTACTGCTGGCGGCGATGCTGCTGGCGGCCAGCCCGATCGGGTTGTCCGCACCGCGGGCGGTGGCCGCACCGGGATGCCCGCCGGGCGGCACCCCCGCCCCGGCCGACGTGAACGAACGGCGGGTCGGTGACCTGGACGGCGACGGTCGGCCGGATACGTTGTGGGTCGGGGATTTTCAAAGCGGAACCGGAGACACCATCCGAATCGTTGGCATCACCACCGCCGGCGGCGCCAGCACCGATGTCCACATCGCCTCGGCCAGCCCGATCCCCCTGCGCGCGTTAGCCATCGATGCGCAGGAAAACGGCAGTCACCAGGTGATCGTCAGCGACGGCCGGGCCGCGCACCTGTATGTGTACGCCGCCTGCCGGCTACAAGCCGCCGTCGACAGCCGGGGCCACCCCTTCCTTTTCGATCTGCAGAATCTGCGCGGCCACGGCACCGGTGTCGGCTGCAGCAACATGGGCGACGGTCGCCGGCTGGTCGGACTGCAGGCACTGCCGGACCCGGACAACACCGGGCGATGGACGGTGCGGCGCACCGAGGTCGATCTGGACGGGACGCTGGCCACCATCGGGCCCTCGGACACGCTGACGGCCGACTCCGCTAGAGACTCAATAGTCACGTCGGCACAGACGATCAGCTGCGGCAACCTCACGATCGACCAGGATGGAGTGCAAGAGCCTTGAGCGACAACCCCTTTGATACTGGCGTGTGGAGACTCGTCGACGGTTTCGACGAGCTGACCGACATCACCTATCACCGCCACGTCCAAGACGCCACCGTCCGGGTGGCGTTCAATCGTCCCGAAGTGCGCAACGCGTTCCGGCCGCACACCGTCGACGAGCTATATCGCGTACTGGACCACGCGCGAATGTCTCCCGACGTCGGCGTGGTGCTGTTGACCGGCAACGGGCCGTCCCCCAAGGACGGTGGCTGGGCCTTCTGCTCCGGTGGGGACCAACGCATCCGGGGACGCAGTGGCTATCAGTACGCAAGCGGAGACACCGCAGACACCGTTGACATCGCGCGGGCGGGCCGGCTGCACATCCTCGAGGTGCAACGGCTGATCAGGTTCATGCCCAAGGTCGTTATCTGTCTGGTCAACGGCTGGGCGGCCGGCGGCGGGCACAGCCTGCACGTGGTCTGCGACCTCACCCTGGCCAGCCGCCAGCATGCCCGTTTCAAGCAGACCGACGCCGACGTGGGCAGCTTCGACGGCGGCTACGGCAGCGCGTATCTGGCCCGCCAGGTCGGCCAGAAATTCGCCCGGGAGATCTTCTTTCTGGGCCGGCCGTACACGGCGGAGCAGATGCATCACATGGGCGCGGTGAACGAGGTCGTCGACCATGCCGAGCTGGAGCGGGTGGGGGTGCAATGGGCGGCGGACATCAACGCGAAGTCGCCGCAGGCGCAACGAATGCTCAAGTACGCGTTCAACCTGCTCGATGATGGGCTGGTGGGTCAGCAGCTGTTCGCCGGGGAGGCCACCCGGCTGGCCTACATGACCGACGAGGCCGTGGAGGGCCGCGACGCCTTCCTGGAAAAGCGCGCACCGGATTGGAGCGGCTTTCCGCGGTATTTCTAGTGCCCGCCGCGGCGCATAGGTCTTCGTCCTAGACTCCCCACCCGTGAGCAAGAGCCCGTTGCGCCGGTTGACCGAGCAGATCACGCTGGCCGGCATGCGGCCGCCGATCGCACCACAACTGCTGGTCAACCGGCCACCGATCAAACCGGTTGCCCTCGACGGCAAGCGCGTCATGATCACCGGCGCCTCCTCGGGTATCGGCGAAGCCGCCGCCGAGCAGTTCGCCCGCCAGGGCGCCACCGTGATCGCCGTCGCCCGCCGCAAGGACTTGCTGGACGCGGTGGCCGACCGCATCACCGCCTCGGGTGGGGTGGCCAGGTCGGCGCCCTGCGACATCTCCGACCTCGACGCCGTCGACGCATTGGTCGCCGACATCGACAACCGTCTTGGCGGGGTCGACATCCTGATCAACAACGCCGGCCGCTCCATCCGCCGGCCGCTGGCCGAATCGCTGCAGCGCTGGCACGACGTGGAGCGGACCATGGTGCTCAACTATTACGGCCCGCTGCGGCTGATCCGCGGGCTGGCACCGGGGATGCTCGAACGCGGCGACGGGCACATCATCAACGTCACGACCTGGGGCGTGCTGTCGGAGGCCTCGCCACTGTTCTCGGTATACAACGCATCCAAGGCCGCACTGTCGGCGGTCAGCCGGACGATCGAAACGGAGTGGGGCCGCGGCGGCGTCCATTCCACCACGCTCTACTACCCGCTGGTGGCCACACCGATGATCGCGCCGACCAAGGCCTACTCCGGGATGCCCGCACTGACCCCACAGGAGGCCGCGGAGTGGATGATCACCGCCGCGCGCACCCGTCCGGTGCGGATCGCGCCCAGGATCGCCCTGATGGCCAAGGCGCTGAACACCCTGGGCCCCCGGTGGGTCAATACACTTATGCAACAGCGTGACGACCAGCTCAACGATCGCTGACTGAACCGGGAGTTCGCCATGGCTGACATCTGGACCACGATCGCGGCCGAGCGCGGCGCACTCGCCGACGACCTGGCCACACTGCCGGCAGATCGATGGGAAACCCCGTCGCTGTGCGCCGGGTGGAGGGTGCGCGACGTGGTGGCGCACCTATGCGCCACCGCATCGCTGAATCCGGCCCGGTTCTTTCTCGGGATGGCGGCCGCCGGGTTCAGCTTCGACAGGTTCACCAACGGGCAACTGGCCAAACACCTAGGCCCCGATCCGGCCGCCACCCTCGACGAATTCCGCGGCCTGCAGCACGCGACGTCGGCGCCACCGGGCCCCAAGGTGTCGTGGCTGGGCGAGATCGTGTTGCATGGCGCCGACATCCGGCAGCCGCTGGGCATCCCGCATACGTACTCGCCGGGGGCGCTTCGCCAGACCATCGACTTCTACCGGGGCTCCAACCTGCTCAGCGGCGCCAAGAAGCGAATTTCAGGACTCCAGCTATGCGCCACCGATGACGATTGGCGACACGGCCAGGGCGAGCGCGTCGAGGGACCACTGTTGTCGCTGCTGCTCGCCATGACCGGGCGGGCCGCGGGCTGCGTCGATCTCACCGGCCCGGGAGCCCAACTCCTGCGCAGCAGGTGCTCCGGAACGTGATAGACACGACAGCATGGAGATTCTGGCCAGCCGGATACTGCTCCGGCCGGTGGATTATCAGGCCTCACTAACCTTCTACCGCGATCAGATCGGTCTGGCGATCGCACGCGAATACCCCTCCGGAACAGTCTTTTTCGCCGGGCAGTCGCTACTCGAGCTGGCCGGGTACGGCGAGCCGGAGCACGGTCTGGGACCATTTCCCGGTGCGTTGTGGCTGCAGGTCCGTGACATCGCGGCAACCCAGGCCGAGTTGGAGAGCCGCCAGGTGCCGATCGCCCGTGAGGCGCGTCGCGAACCCTGGGGTCTGCATGAGATGCACGTCACAGATCCGGATGGAATCACGCTGATTTTTGTGGAGGTGCCCGGCAACCACCCGTTGCGCAGGGACACCCGAAGTGAACGACAACGAACGCAAGGTTAACTGCTAGGTAACATCTGGCGACGAGTCGCAGCCCACCTGGGTTTCACACATTTCCCCGTTCGACAATGGATTACCCCGACCCGCAGAATCAGGCACTGTGAACATCGATTTGTTCCTCTTGATCATCGTCGTTATCACGGCTTTGGCATTCGACTTCACCAACGGCTTTCACGACACCGGCAACGCCATGGCGACCTCCATCGCCAGCGGCGCCCTGGCGCCCAGAACAGCCGTCATACTTTCGGCCGCGTTGAACCTGCTAGGCGCCTTTTTGTCCACCGCTGTCGCGGCGACCATCGCCAAAGGTCTGATCGATGCAAACCTGGTGACCTTGGAGTTGGTATTCGCCGGACTGGTCGGTGGCATCGTGTGGAACCTGCTGACCTGGCTGCTGGGCATCCCCTCGAGCTCGTCGCACGCGTTGATCGGGGGCATCGTCGGAGCGACGATCGCCGCCGTCGGCGGCCGCGGCGTCATCTGGAGCGGGGTGGTGTCCAAGGTCATCGTGCCCGCGGTGGTGGCCGCGCTGCTGGCCACCCTGGTCGGGGCGATCGGCACCTGGCTGGTTTACCGGATCACCGCGGCCGTCTCGGAGAAGGACACCGAGCGCGGGTTCCGTCGCGGTCAGATCGGCTCCGCGTCGCTGGTCTCCCTGGCGCACGGCACCAACGACGCACAGAAGACGATGGGCGTGATTTTCCTGGCCCTGATGTCCTACGGCGCGGTCAGCACCTCTGCCACCATGCCTCCGTTGTGGGTGATTGTGTCCTGCGCCTTGGCGATGGCCGGCGGCACTTACCTCGGTGGCTGGCGCATCATCCGGACGCTGGGCAAGGGTCTGGTCGAAATCAAGCCGCCCCAGGGCATGGCCGCCGAGGCATCATCGGCCGCGGTCATCCTGTTGTCGGCGCACTTCGGCTACGCACTGTCGACCACCCAGGTCGCCACCGGCTCGGTGCTGGGCAGTGGCGTCGGCAAGCCCGGCGCCGAGGTCCGCTGGGGCGTGGCCACCCGGATGGTGGCAGCGTGGGTGATCACACTTCCGCTGGCCGGCCTGGTCGGAGCGATCACCTACTGGCTGGTCCACATGATCGGCGGGTACCCCGGCGCCATCATCGGTTTCGCCCTGCTGTGTCTGGTCGCCGCCACCATCTGGCTCCGCTCGCGCAAGGCGCGGGTCGACCACACCAACGTGAACGCGGAGTGGGAAGGCAGCCTCACTGCCGGGCTGGACGGGGCACCGGGACCGACCGCGCCATCGCCGCCGGATCGAAAGCGACCGCCGCCACCACCACCGCCGAGTCCCCACTCCAACGGTCACACGCCGAAGTACGGCACTGACGACGCGCTCACGGCTGGTAACCCCTCATGAATCACTGGTTCAACTACGAGGCCACCAGCAAGATCCTGATTTTCAGCGTGCTGGCCGGGGCCGGGCTGCCCGCACTGTTTGCCGTCGGGGTACGGCTGCAGGCCGACAGCGGCCAGATCACCGGCACACATACCCCGCTGCGGCGCACCGTGTTGACCGCTCTCGGTTGGGTGATCTTTGCGATCATCCTGGCGGTGGTGGTCATCGGTGTGCTCTACATCGCCCGTGACTTCATCGCACATCACATCGGTTGGCACATCCTGGGGGCGAAAACCAAGTAACGTCAAGGGGGGGCCTTGACACAGTGTTTGTCCACTGACTCAACGGGAAAGTTCTGGCGGCGTGAATCGATTTCTTACCTCGATCGTGTCGTGGCTGCGTGCGGGCTATCCCGACGGAGTTCCACCGACCGACTCCTTTGCGTTACTTGCACTGCTTTGCCGGCGGCTGTCCAACGAGGACGTCACAACCGTCGCCACCGAACTGATGCGACGCGGTGAGTTCGACCAGATCGACATCGGGGTGGCCATCACCCAGATCACCGACGATTTGCCATCTCCGGAGGACATCGAGCGAGTCCGGGCCCGGCTGGCCGCCACGGGCTGGCCATTGGACGACGCCCGCGAGGACCGCGCATAACCATCCTGCGGGCGCTGACCGTCCCCGACGGCAGCGCGGTCCCGGTGCTGTTGCCCGCCCTGGAGCGGATTCTTGCCGGCCGGGCTCCGGCAACGGTCGCGGTGGGGGCAAGACCTGACCCCGCGGTGGTGAGCGCGTTGCGGGTCGGCGACCAGATCGATGACGATGTGGCGCTGGTCGTCACGACGTCGGGAACCACCGGGGCGCCCAAGGGGGCGCTGCTGACCGCGGCCGCGTTGATCGCCAGCGCGTCGGCGACCCATCACCGCCTGGGCGGAGCCGGCAACTGGCTACTGGCCGTGCCCGCGATTCACATCGCCGGCCTGCAGGTCCTGGTGCGCAGCGCGCTCACCGGTACCGTCCCGGTCGAACTCGATGTGTCCGCCGGGTTCGACATCACCGAACTCCCTCGTGCTGTCGACAAGTTGGGTTCCGGCCGGCGATACACCTCGCTGGTCGCCGCTCAGCTGGCCAAGGTGCTGGGCGACCCCGCCGCCACCGCCGCCCTGGCCGAACTGGACGCGGTGCTGATCGGGGGTGGACCGGCTCCGCGTCCGGTGCTCGACGCCGCTGCCGCCGCCGGCATCCGGATCGTTCGCACCTACGGGATGAGCGAAACCTGCGGAGGCTGCGTGTACGACGGTGTTGCCCTCGACGGCGTGCAACTGCGCGTGGCCGCGGACGGCCGCATCATGATCGGCGGCGCAACGCTGGCCAAGGGGTACCGCAACCCGGTACAACCCGACCCGTTCGCCGAGCCCGGCTGGTTTCGTACCGACGACCTCGGGGCGCTCGATGATTCGGGCGTGCTCAGCGTGCTGGGCCGCGCCGACGACGCGATCAGCACGGGCGGGCTCACCGTGCTGCCGCAGCTGGTGGAATCCGCGCTGGCCACCCACGCCGCGGTGAGCGACTGCGCGGTGTTCGGACTCGACGATGACCGGCTGGGTCAGCGGGTCGCCGCGGCGATCGTGGTCCGCGCCCACTGCCCCACCCCGACGCTGGATCAACTTCGGGCACACGTCGCCGGCACGCTGGCCATCACCGCCGCACCCCGAGAACTGCACGTCGTCGACGAGCTGCCGCGGCGCGGCATCGGCAAGATCGATCGACGGGCGTTGGTGCGTCGATTCGCCGCCGCAACCGACCAATAGGCTGAGCGATCGTGAGGATCGCCCGCCGGGAAACAGCAGCCGTCACCGTGGGTGTCGTCCTGGTTGCCGCCGCGTTCGTGCTGCCGCGGTTGGACTTGGGCGTCAAACCACGCCGTGACATCGGCCTGGAGCGCTTCGCGTCGCGAGCCGGCGCGGCACCGATCTTCGGTTACTGGGACATCCACGCCAGTTGGGGCACCATTGCCGCGATCCTGCTGGCGCTGGCCGTCCTGGTTTGGGGTCCGCGGGTGGCACGAAAGCTCTCCTGGCGGGTGCTACCGCTGGCCACCTGGGCGACCGCGTGCGGATGGGCTTTTTCGCTGGCCATGATCGACGGGTTTGAGCGCGGTTTCGCCGGCCGGCTGACCACCAAGGACGAGTACCTCTCGGAGGTCGGCGGCGTCACCGACATCCCCGTCATGCTGCGCACGTTCGCCAGCCGGATTGTTGACTACCAGCCGAACTCCTGGACCACCCATGTTTCCGGACATCCGCCGGGCGCGCTATTGACGTTCGTCTGGCTGGATCGGATCGGTCTGGGCGGCGGCGCCTGGGCCGGATTTCTGTGCCTGCTGGTCGGCTCCAGCGCGGCGGCGGCGATGGTGATCGCCGTGGGCGCATTGGCCGGCGCGCACGTCGCGCGCCGGGCCGCACCGTTTGTGGCGATCGCGCCGACGGCGATCTGGATCGCGGTCTCGGCCGACGGATACTTCGCCGGGGTCACGGCCTGGGGTATCACGCTGCTGGCCATTGCGGTGCACGGCGGATCCCGGTTCAGGGCGCTGTGGGCCGCCGGAGCGGGTCTGGTGCTGGGCTGGGCCATCTTCCTCAGCTATGGCCTGGCGCTGATGGGACTGCCCGCCTTGGCGGTGCTGGCGTCCGCGAACCACTGGCGCACCGCCCTGAAGGCGTTGTGGCCGGCCGTGTTGGCGGCGTTGGGGGTGGTGCTGGCCTTCGCCGTCGCGGGGTTCTGGTGGTTCGACGGGTACACGCTGGTGCAGCACCGCTACTGGCAGGGCATCGCCCACGACCGACCGTTTCAGTATTGGTCCTGGGCCAATCTCGCGTGCGTGGTCTGCGCGATCGGATTGGGCAGCGTCGCCGGGATCAGCCGGGTGGTCGATGCCGCCGCGATCCGCCGCCGCTCCGGTTTGCACCTGCTGCTGCTGGGCATGGTGGCCGCCATCCTCGTTGCCGATTTGAGCATGCTCAGCAAGGCCGAGACCGAGCGAATCTGGCTGCCGTTCACCGTTTGGCTGACCACCGCCCCGGCGTTGCTCAGGCCCCGGTCGGATCGGCTGTGGCTGGCGGTCAACGCGGCCGGGGCGTTGGCGGTAAACAGCATCATCTTCACCAACTGGTAGGGATCGCTCGCCGATCGATTCGTGGGCGAGCTCAGATTCCGGCCAGGCGGGTGACGCGTGCGAAACGGCTGTCCGGACCGCAGGCGCCGCGCACCACCGCGACGTCGGCAACGACGTCGACGTCAGCCAGTGGCTGCACGGTAGCCACGTCAATGCCGCCCTCACGCAGGGCCTTCAGCGTGAGCTCACCGGTGTTGGGCTGGGACATGGGCACACCGCGCAAGCATTCGGCCGCGGCCGGGGTGTGCACCCCCAGCACCCACCAGCCACCGTCGACGGCAAACCCGAGTACCGCTGAAGTCTCGAGCAACCGGCGGGCGCACTCGGCGAGCAGGGCGGCGCTGATCTGCGGGGTGTCCATGCCCACCTGCAGCACCGGGTATCCGTCGGCCGCATCGGCGTGCGCGTTGGCGAGGCGGTCGGCGAAGTCGTCACCGCGCTGACCGATCACGGTGAACGATTCGAGCCGTTGGCGAATCTCGGCGCCGCGGGCCGCGTTCGCCAAATCGCCGGTCAGCGCCACCACGCGGCTGGCCGCTGGCGTCGCGGCCACCGCATCCAGCGTGTCCAGCAGCGCCGCCGCGGCGATGTCGGCGGCGATCTGATCACCGACCGTCGCGGCGAGGCGGGTCTTTGCGAGGCCGGGCTCCGGAGCCTTGGCGACCACCAGCAGAGTCACCGGTGCGTGGCTCACGAGATGACCTTCCAGAAGTCCAGGATCGCGATCATGCTGCCCCGCAACGAACCGCTGACCTTGGACTTCCCGCCGGTCCGGGGACCGTAGGAGACGTCGAACTCCACCACGCGCCAGCCCGCCGCGGCGGCGCGCACCAGCAGCTCCAACGGATAGCCCGACCGCCGGTCGACCACCCCCAGGGCGAGCAAGGCATCCCGGCGCGCCACCCGCATGGGCGCGATGTCATGCACCGGCAGACCGTGGCGGGTACGCAGCCGCCAGCTCATCACCACCGTGCCGATGCGGGCGACCCACGGCCAGTGCAGGCCGGGTACCGGACGCCGGCGACCGGTCACCAGGTCCGCGCCCCGGTCGAGTTCGGCGACCAACCGGGGAAGGTCGGCGGGATCCATCGAGCCGTCCGCGTCGATCACCGCCACAATCGGGGTCTTCGCCGCCACCACACCCGCGTGCACGGCCGCGCCGTAGCCGGGCTGCGACTCGGCAACCACCTCCGCGCCATGCCGGGCAGCCACCGCCGCGGTGTCGTCGGTGCTGTTGTTGTCGACCACCAGCGCCCGGTAGGAAGCCGGAATGGCGGCCAGCACCCCGGGTAGCGACTCTGCCTCGTTGAGACAGGGCAAGACCACTGTCACCGTTTCGCCTGGCATGCACCGACCTTAGGGGTTGAGCAGCGCCGCTAGGAGCCCTCACCAGAGGACGAACCACCACCAGAAGACGAACCA
Organism: Mycobacterium marinum; assembly: GCF_003391395.1. NCBI lineage: Bacteria > Bacillati > Actinomycetota > Actinomycetes > Mycobacteriales > Mycobacteriaceae > Mycobacterium > Mycobacterium marinum. The sequence continues at coordinate 1,008,453 of NZ_CP024190.1, read as the reverse complement.
CCACCAGAAGACGAACCACCACCAGAAGACGAACCACCACCAGAAGACGAACCACCACCAGAAGACGAACCACCACCAGAAGACGAACCACCACCAGAAGACGAACCACCACCAGAAGACGAACCACCACCAGAAGACGAACCACCACCAGAAGACGAACCACCACCAGAAGACGAACCACCACCAGAAGACGAGCCCCCACCGGAGGAGCCACCACTGCTGCCCCCGGACGGCGGCTCGGGAGCCTGCTGCGTGGGCTGCGGCGCGATGGTCGGCTGCGGGGCGACGGTCTGCTGCGTCGGCTGCGGGGCGACCGTCTCCTGGGTCGGCTGCGGGACCACGGTCTGCTGTGTCGTCGGGGCGACGGTCGTCGGGTTAACCGTCGTCGGGGCGATCGTTGTCGGCGTGATCGGCGCGGTCGTCGTCGGGGTGATCACCGTCGACGGCGCGGTGGTAGTCGGCGTGGTCGGGGTGACCGTCGACGGCGCGGTGGTAGTCGGCGTGGTCGGGGTCACCGTCGACGGCGCGGTAGTAGTCGGGGTGGTCGGGGTCACCGTCGACGGCGCGGTGGTAGTCGGCGTGGTTGGAGTCACCGTCACGGTCGACGGGGTAGGCATCCCCGGCGACCAATTCGGCCAGGGCGGAATGATGATCGGGATCGGCAGCGGGATCGGAGCGGGCACCACACCCGGGGCCGGCGCCGGGGCCGGCGCAACCGGCGCCGGCACGGTCGGTGTCGCCTGCCTGGGAACTACGCCCTGCACGGTCGGAATCGTGCCGCCCTGGAACCCGGCGGTGGGCGCGTCTGGCGGTGGCGGCGGGACCGGCGCCTGCTGTTGAGTCGGCAACAGCGGCATGAACTTACCCGGCTGCGCGTTTTGATGCCCCTCGACCGGCTCTGACGCCGCGGTCGGCCGGATCGCGACCGCCACCGCAACCGCCAGCGACGCGAACCCGATCACAGCGAACGCCACCACAGCGTTGCTGATCAGCAAAGACCGTGAACTGAGCCGCGTACCCGCGGGCGCTTCGTTGTCGTAGTCATCGGCGAATTCGTCATCGTCGGGGCCATAGTCGCCGTACTCATCCGCGCCCGTGACCGGCAGCAACTCGTTCTCGCCGGCTTGCGAATAGGCCAGCTGTTCGTCCTCGTCCTGGCCCGACGCCGTCGCGGCCAGCTCCGGGGGCAGATAGGTGGTTGCTTCGCCGGCATCGCCGCCCAAGACCTGCTGAGCCATCGTCGAACCGGCCCCGGCGGCAGCCATCGCCGCGCCGCGGGCTAGCGCGAACGTCGGGTCCTCGGGAACCTCCACACGCATGGTCGAGGCGTCACGAAACTGGTCGGCAATCACCGTGGTGTGTTCTGAGGAGCCCACCAGCAGCACCTCACCGGGCGCACCGCCCTGGTCATCGAGGTGGGCCATCAGCGTGTCGAAAGTGGATGTCGCGTCGCCTTCAACCGGCGCGGCGGCCAGCATCGTCGGCGGCGCGTCCCCTCCCCCCAGCACCGACAGGCTGGCGGTCTCCTCGCCGACCAGCAACACGGCGGAGCCGGCGTGCGCCGGGCCGAGCAGCGCGGTGACGGCCTCGGACTCCGACAGTACGGCGACATCGAGGACGCCGGAATCGTCGAGCGCCCGGCGCAGGTCCTCAGCCCTGTCCTGATCCGACCAGCACAACCGAGTGGCGACCAGGTGGTGTCCCTCGTCGGCCAGCAACTGGTTCGTGCCGACTATGGTTTCGGTCAGCACCGCGACAGGGCCTTCGGCCAGATCTACCGAGGATTGGTCGATCACGGCACTGCCTTCGGCGGCCGCCCCGACGAGCGCCAAGCGTGCGATCGGACCTGCGATCGCAACCCCCAACACGACGTCCATTTGCGGTTCTCCTTCGGCTGGCCACCCCGCAACCAGCAATGTCCGGCATCATTACACTGCGATACCGTCGGCTGTATTCGTCATTCGAGCGACAAGGTTGCCCCTGAGCGCAGCGTAACCGGATTCCCGAACGGTTCGGGAACGCTCACCACGGAACCCGTCCGCGGATCACTCGATCTCAGCCACTGCCGCGTCGTCCGAATGGAGAATATGTTCGCAATCGAACAACGCAGCGGGTCCGTCAGGGGGTTCCCCCACCGCCGGACCAAGCCGGAGCAATACGTAACCTACCTCGATCCCTGGGGGACACCGTGAGTCTGGGCAGCGACGACACGCCTACCGGCCCCATTGCGGGTGCGCAACCGCAACAAGGGCAGTCCGGACAGTTGACACCCGACCTGGCGTACCGGCGAAACATGGTCCGGGACCTGACCGGTGGAGCACTGCTGGTACTGGCGGTGTTCTTCCCGTGGAACCTCTACTTCGGCTTTCGCATCCCGGGCAGCAGCAACTACGTGCTGGCGGTGCTGCTGGCGGTCACGCTGCTGTCCCTGATCGCCATCGCGGTGCCCTATGTGGGGCCCTGGCGGCTGTCTGGCACCCGATTTGCTCCCACCGCGACCAACCGGCTGCGTCTCGGGCTCAACATCCCCTATCTGCTGCTGCTGTTGGCGTTCGTCGTCTACGACATCTTCCAGACGATCCGATCCGGTGGCACCGTCAACGTGCCCGGCGGTGTCGGGCCGGGCGGCTGGCTGGGAATCGCCGGCGCGATGCTGTGCGCACAGCCGGTGAGCACCGGCCAGCCCGGCGACAACGAGAACTACGACAACTGGCTGTTCACCGCCCGAATCCTGGGCTACGCATCGATGTTCGGTGCGGCGCTCAGCTCCGGCTTCAACCTGGCCTGGCGGGTGCGGTACGCGCTGCAACCGACGAACTCGGCATCGGGCTTCGGCAGGCAGAACATCGCGGTGATCGACACGGCGCTGGTCTACGGAGTGGTCGCGCTCGTCGCGGTCCTCGTCGCATCCCGGTGGCTGCTCAAGGGCACCAGGGAATACCAGCTGCCCACCATCGCGCTCGGCGCATCGGCCATGATCGCGGGAATCATCGTGTGGGTCCTTCCCGTCGGCCGCGAGATCGACGCATTTCACGGCATCGCGCAGAACACGTCGACGGCCGGGGTCGGATACGAGGGCTACCTGGTCTGGGCGGCGGGCGCAGCGATTTTTGCGCCAATGGCGCTGGTGCGCTCCCACACTCATCCGATCGGTAGGGACATTTGGCGGGCAGCGGCCCGAAACGGGCTGCTGCTCATCGCCGTATGGTGCCTGGGGTCGGTGGTGATGAGGCTCACCGATCTGAGCACCGCGGTGATGTTGAACTTCCCCTACTCGCGATACGACACCATGACGTTGGCCGCGTTCGATCTGGTTACCGCGGTGCTGGCGTTCTGGCTTCGGATCAACCTGGTCAATCAGGCGCTACCGGCCCGGCTGATCTCGTCGCTATGCGGATTTCTGCTCACCCTGACCGTTTCTCGCGTCATCGTGGGCGTAGTGCTCGCCCCCCGGTTCGCGGCGTCACCGGACGCGCGGCCCAACCCGGTCTACGGAAACAATCTCGCCCAGCAGATCACCAGCACCTTCGACGTGACCCTGTGCGGCCTGGCGCTGGGCATCGTCGTCGCGGTCATCATCAGCGGGCGACGCTCAGCAACGCAGACCAAACAACCGGGGCGCCCGCGGCGGCGCCAGCGCGGTACCGGCCAACCCGGGCCGGCCCTCGGCGGGGCCGCCGTCCCATCGGAGGCCCAGACAACCCAATTTCGCAGCCCGGCCGAGCTCGATGCCCACGACGACGCGCCCACCACCGTTTTGTCCGGGCCGGGTCGGGCGCCGCGGATCTTCCGCTCCGGGGAATCCACCGGCCCCTTGCCGCCAAAGATCTACCGGCGACCCGACGACCCGTCCTAGACCGCCGCTAACGAAGCGGCGCGAAAGCGAAGCCGCGCAAACCCTCGAGTGGCTCCACGGCGGCACGGAAACCCAGCACCTCGGCGGCTCGCGACGGATCGGCCACGATGTGTCGCACGTCGCCGCTGCGGTACTGCCCGGTGATGACCGGCGACAGTGCGTCGCCGCGCGCCTGGCACAGCGCGCTGGCCACCTGCAGGATCGAGATGGGGCGCCCGGAACAGACGTTCGCCGCCACAAAGCCGTGTCGATCCACCTCACCCAGCTGCGCCGCGGCCAGGTTCGCGGCGGCGATATCGTCGACGTGCACGAAGTCACGCATCTGACCGCCGTCCTCGAAGACCTTCGGCGGTTCGCCCTTTTCCAGTGACGAACGAAATATCGCCGCCACCCCCGAATAGGGGGTGTCGCGCGGCATCCCGGGGCCGTAGACGTTGTGATAGCGCAGCGCCACCACCGAACCCCCGGTCGACTCCGACCACGCCAGCGCGTAGTGCTCTTGTGCCGTCTTGCTGGCCGCATAGAGGCTGCGCGGCCGCAGCTCGGCCTCCTCACCCACCAGCCGCCACCTGACCGGCTCCGCACACAGTGGGCAGCGGTGCTCAAACACGCCGGCATCAAGATCGCTGTGCCGCCGTGGCAACGGGTCGATCCGGCCGTGCTCGGGACAGTCGTAACGTCCCTGTCCGTACACCACCATCGAGGATGCGAGGACAAGACGACGTACGCCGGCGGCGAACATCTGTGCCAGCAATACCGTGGTGGCCAGGTCGTTGTGGCCACCGTATGCGGGCGCGTCGGCCGCATCGACCCCCGCGCCCACCATCGCCGCCTGATGACACACCAGGTCCACACCGGCCAGCAGGGGCGCCATCGCATCGGCATCCCGGACATCGACCCGATGGCACCCGGGCGGTAGCACCGGATTCGGTCCGTGGGCGGCGGGCAACAATACGTCGACGCCGACAACCTCGTGGCCCGCGGCACTGAGTGCGGCGCCGACCCGGGATCCGATGAAACCGGCCGCGCCGGTCAGCAGCACCTTCATGGCAACTCGAACGGCAGCGTGACACCGGCGTGCATCAGACAGTGCGTGCACGCGCGTTCGGCGGCCACCCGCCCGATCCCGGCACGGACCAGCTTTTTGAGCATCTCGATGTTCTCCCCGAATTCGGCGAAAACGTCGGCGGCCTTGACACCCTCACCGACCGCAACGCCAGCATCCACGTCAGTCACCAAAGCGACTGCCGCGTAGCACAGTTCAAGTTCACGGGCGAGCACCGCCTCCGGGTAGCCGGTCATATTGACCAGGCTGAACCCGGCGCCGGCAAACCATCGGCTTTCCGCGCGGGTGGAAAACCGGGGGCCCTGGATCACCACCATGGTGGCGCCGTCGACCACGTCGGGCAGGTCGGTGACCGCGCTGCGCAGCGTCGGGCAGTAGGGATCGGCGAAGGCGGCATGCACACCGCCGGAGTCGAAGTACGTGTCGGCCCGCCCGCGGGTTCGATCGACCAGCTGGTCAGGCACGACGACCGTGCCCGGCCCGAGCCGAGGGTTCAGGCTGCCGACGGCGCATGGGGCGAACACTCGCCGCGCACCGAGCGCTCGCAGCGCCCACATGTTGGCCCGGTACGGCACGGTGTGCGCCGAGTACTGGTGGCTTGCTCCGTGGCGGGGCAGAAACGCGACTTCGTGCTCCCCCACCGCGCCGATCGTGATCGGGGCGCTGGGCCGGCCGTACGGGGTGTCTGGATTGACGGTTCGTATATCGGACTCAAAGAAGCTATAGAAGCCGCTACCGCCGATCACTGCGAGCATCGGCTCATTGTTGTGCATGCCCCCATGCGATCGTCAGCGCGGGCCGCGGCAGGATGCCATGGTGGCCAATATTGCGCAGTGGATCTCCGGTGCGCGTCCCCGTACCCTGCCCAACGCCGTGGCTCCGGTGGTCGCCGGCACCGGCGCCGCAGCCTGGCTGCACGCCGCCGTGTGGTGGAAAGCCCTGTTGGCACTGGTTGTCGCGGTCGCATTGACCGTTGGCGTCAACTACGCCAACGACTACTCCGACGGCATTCGCGGCACCGACGACGACCGGACCGGGCCGATGCGGTTGGTCGGCTCGCGACTGGCGACCCCGCGCTCGGTGCTGATCGCGGCCATTGTGAGCCTGATGATCGGCGCGGCCGCCGGGCTGGCCCTGGCGGTGGCCAGCGCACCGTGGCTGATTGCGGTCGGCGCCGGCTGTATCGCCGGAGCCTGGCTGTACACCGGCGGCTCCAGGCCCTACGGCTATTCGGGCCTCGGCGAGGTCGCGGTGTTCGTGTTTTTCGGCCTGGTAGCCGTGCTGGGCACCCAGTACACGCAAGCGCTGCGGGTTAATTGGGTGGGGTTGGCGCTGGCGGTGGCCACGGGCGCGCTGTCGTCAGCGGTACTGGTCGCCAACAACCTGCGCGACATTCCCACCGATGCGCAGTCGCACAAGATCACCCTGGCCGTGCGGCTGGGCGACGCGCGTACCCGCGTGCTGTATCAGGCGCTGCTGGTCACCGCCGCGGTGCTGACCCTGGCGCTGATGTTGGCGACACCGTGGTGCGCCGTGGGCCTGCTGGCGACACCGCTGGCCCTGCGTGCCGCGGCCCCGGTGCGAGCGGGCCGCGGCGGCGCCGCGCTGATCCCGGTGCTTCGCGATACCGGGCTGGCGATGATGGTGTGGGCGATCGCGATGTCGGCGGCGCTAGCGTTGGCCGCGTGACCGTGCTGCAGCGGCTTCGACTGCGCGCCGACGACGGGCGTTTTGGGCGAGTCGCCGCCATGGGAGCACACTGTGCATAACACCAACCGAGGACGGGTATGACGGAGATCGCCACCACCAGTGGGATTAGCAGCGTCGGATTGCTCAGTGTGGGGGCCTACCGGCCCACGCGTGTGGTCACCAACGACGAAATTTGCGAGAACATCGACTCTTCCGACGAATGGATCTACTCCCGTACCGGAATCAAAACGCGCCGGTTCGCCGCTCCCGAGGAGTCGGCGGCTTCGATGGCCATTGAGGCGAGCCGGGAGGCGATTGCCAAAGCCGCGCTCACCGGGTCTGACATCGACGGTGTGATCGTCGCTACCAGCACGCACTTTCTGCAGACACCCGCCTGCGCCCCGATCGTCGCGGCAGCGTTGGGCTGCCAGAACGTTCCCGCATTCGACATCTCGGCGGGCTGTTCGGGCTTCGGGCATGCGCTCGGCATTGCGGCCGACATGATCCGGGGCGGCAGCGCCGCCACAATACTGGTGATCGGCACCGAGAAACTGTCCCCCACGGTGGACATGACCGACCGGAGCAACTGCTTCATCTTCGCCGACGGCGCCGCCTCAGTGCTGGTGGGCCACAGCCCGATTCAGGGGATTGGTCCCACGGTGTGGGGTAGTGACGGCGAACAGGCCGCGGCCATCCGGCAGGACATCGACTGGATCAGCCACGCCGAGAACCCGGCCGGTCCGCGCCCGTTCCTGCGCATGGAGGGCACCGCCGTTTTTCGCTGGGCAGCGTTCGAGATGGGCAAGGTCGGACAACAGGCGATGGACGCGGCCGGGGTCAAGCCCGACGAGATCGACGTGTTCATCCCGCACCAGGCCAACAGCCGCATCAACGAGCTGCTGACCAAGAACCTGCAGCTGCGCCCGGATGCGGTTATCGCCAATGACATCGAGCACACCGGAAATACCTCGGCGGCTTCCATACCGTTGGCAATGGCCGAGTTACTGGCCACCGGTGCGGCCAAGCCGGGCGATCTGGCGCTGCTGATCGGCTACGGCGCCGGGTTGAGCTATGCGGCGCAAGTGGTGCGCATGCCCAACAGCTAGGGGCGACTTAGCCTGCGCCGGTTTCGGAGCCCGCGCCCTCGTCCGGCGCCGCCTCACCACGCAGTCGGGCACGCAACTTCTCTCGCTCGGCGCGCCGGCGGGCACCGGCCGTCGCGAGCGCGGCGGTGGCGCGCCGGCGCAGCGGAGCGAACACCCAGATGCCCAACGGCATCGCGATGATCAGACCGAATAATGCCGCCACCACGAGCGGAAATTGGCCCACCCCGGCCAGTCGGGCCACCCCATAGATGGTCGCGCTGACCACCACCGCCAGCAGCAACCGCGCGACGGCGTAGACCGCTACGTCGACGACACCGCGGGTGGTCAAGGTCTGCGGACGGCCAGTGCTATTGCCGCCATCGGGTGCTTCTGACACAGCCCGAGCCTACGGCGCGGGTATATTCGCTCAAAGGAGGTGTCGAGTGCTTTACCTGCTCGTCGTCCTGGTATTGGGGACGTTGATCTACATCGGCTGGCGTGCGGCACGGTCGCAGGCGAGCCGACCGAAGACGCGCGTCATCGGGCCCGACGACGATCCGGAGTTCCTGCGAAAGCTGGGGCAAGGGGGGCAGTAGCCCGGTCAGCCGAAGCTCGGGCTGGATCGTCGCTGTTCCGGACCGAATCCCTCGGCAACCACCGCCGCCAGTTCGGCGAGGGCCTCACGGGTCTCCCGCTTCATCCGGTCCAGGACGATTTCGGCGCCCTCCTCGAGATGCGGGTCGAACGGCACCAGCCGCACCGCACGGCAACGCCGCGCGAAATGATCGATCACCTTTTGCATGTCGACCTTGCTCGAACGGGGCCGAACGGCGTTGATCACCGCAATCGAGTTGCGCACCAACTCCTCGTAGCCGTGCGCCTCGAGCCAGTCCAACGTCGCCGAGGCGCTCCGAGCCCCATCGATGGAACCCGAGCTCACCACGATCAAGATGTCGGACTTGGCCAATATCGCCGACATCGCCGAGTGCAGCAGTCCCGTGCCGCAGTCGGTGAGCACCAAGCCGTAGAACCGTTCCAAAATGTCCAGGGTGCGGGTGTAGTCGTCGGCGCTGAACGCTTCGGATGCGGCCGGATCGGTGTCCGACGCGAGGACCTCGAACCCGTTCTTGGCCTGCGATGTGTAGCCACGCACGTCGCTATAGCGCTCGATGCCTTCGGCGTCCCGGATCAGATGGCGCACCGTGGCCGGGGTCTCCAGCGGTACTTTCTGGCTCAGCGTGCCGCGGTCGGGGTTGGCGTCCACCGCCACCACACGGTCACCGCGAACCGAGGCGAAGGTGGAACCCAACGTCGCGGTGATGGTGGTCTTGCCGACACCACCCTTGAGCGAAACCAGCGCAATTCGGTAGCAGCCGCGCATGGGCCGGTTGATCTGGGCAACCAGGTTGTTGTAGCGGGTGGCCCGCGGGCTCTCCCCCAGGTTGATCAACTGACCAGAGAGCACATAGACCAGCCGGCGCCAGCCTTCGGTCGGCGGAGACTTGACCGGCCGCAGCAGCATGCTGGTGGACAACTCCGGATACGGGGTTTGCGGCACCGATTCGGGACGGTATTGGGGCTCGGCGGGGGGCTCGGGCGGACCGTTGTAGTAGGCGCCGTACGCGGTCGGGTCCACCCGCGGGAGACCGGCGACCGGTCCGGTATCCGGTCCGGATTCCCACTGCGCGACGTCGGGGGCCTCTGCGCCCTCCGCGCGTGCGACCGACCGGCGCTCAGTGCGAAATCCGGCGAAGGCTCTGGTCGGGGCGTCGCTGCCGCCCGCAACCGGCGGTTCACCCAGCTGAGGCGGCTGGTGCGGCACCGGCGGCAGCTGAATGGTCGGATGGTCCTTGCCGCCTTCGCCCTGGTAGGCATTGGACGCCCCCACGCCCGCGCTCGGATGGTCTGACACGTCCACTCCCCCTTGCTTGCCGTCGCGGGTCGGTTGGGCTCGAACGTCTAGCCCACGCCCGCGTAGGAATGCAGGCCGACCGTCACCAGGTTAACGAAGAACAGGTTGAAGACCATCGCGACAAATCCGGCGACATTGATCCAGGCCGCTTTGCGATCCCGCCAGCCGGCCGTCGACCTGGCGTGCAGGTAGGCCGCGTACACCACCCAGGCGACGAACGACACCGTCTCCTTGGGGTCCCAGCCCCAGTACCGGCCCCAGGCTTGTTCGGCCCAGATGGCACCGAAGATCACCCCGAACCCGAACACTGGGAAAGCGAAGATCGTGGTTCGGTAGGCGATCCGGTCCAGGGTCTGGGCGTCGGGGAGTCGTTGCACCAGGCGGGCCAACGCGCTCTCGGCGGGTTGACTGTCCGGTGCGCCGAGTCGCGAGGTGCGCAGCAAAAACAGGATGCTGGAGATCCCGGCGACCAGGAAAACCCCGGAGCCCAGGCTGACCACCGACACGTGGATCGGCAGCCAGTAGGACTGCAGCGCGGGCATCACCGGGGCGGCATTCGTATAGAGCCAGCGCCCGGACACCGTGAGCAGGATGAGCACCGGCAGCAGCAGAAAGACCCACAGTGATCGGTATTGCGGACGGCGCAACACGACCGCGCCGGCGATCAGCCCGGACATGCAGGTCAAGTTGATGAACTCGTACATGTTGCCCCAGGGCACCCGCATGGTGGCCAGGCCGCGCAACACGATGCAGGCCAGCAACAGCCCGATGCCCAGGTAGACCACGGCCAGTCCGGCCCGCCCGACGCGCTCGTCCAACGGCCGCCGTGGGCCGTCCAGCACGATTCCGGGCGTCGTGGCGTCGCTGGCAACCGATCCGGCCAGCACCAGTTCTCGTTCGTCGACTTTGCGGCCGCGGACGTAGGCCAGTTCGAAGGCGAGCAGCAGCAGCGCGACCACCAGCGCGACCACCGCTGAGGTGAATGCCCAGTCCGAATACCTGGCCAGGTCGATGTTGATGTTCGCGGTGTTCATGTGACGTCCACCTGGGAGCTCCTTATGGCGGCCGCTGCGGCCGAATCGGGCGTGCCGGGCTCGCCGAGCCCGGCCAACAATCTCTCGGTCAGCCGCTCGAACTCGTCACCCCATCCGGAGTTATCGGTGCGCGCCAGGCCGCCCAGCTCGACGTTCACCGTACCTGGCGCGTCGTTTTCCGGCGTAAGTCGAGCCCACACCCGGCGGCGGCGAACCAGCAGCGACACCACCAGGCCGGCCATCATCGTGATGGCGAAAACCAGCACCCAGGTTTGACCGGGGTCATGGGATACCTGCAGGTTGACGAACGGCACCGCGCCGTCGAAGCGGACGATGGTGCCCGCGGCCGGACCCGCATCGATGCGGACCTGCTGGCCGACGCGCAGGTTGACTCGTTTTTCCTTCACCAGCCTGCCCTGCTCGATGAGCCGGGGATCGAGGCTGAACAGCGACTGTGGCCGTCCGGTGTCCAGCCCGGTGTCGCCGCGGTAGACGTCGATGGCCACCGCGGGGGCATTCAGCGCCGGGAATCGTGACGACAACAACGTCCCATCGAGCTGTTCGGTCGGGGCAAGCAGACCCTGGATGGCGATTTCGTGCTGCCGACGCTCGGCGGCGGTGGGATAGCTGCCCGCCGGTGGGTCGATGCGCGCCACCCCCGAGGAGAGCAGCGTCTGCGGGTTGTCGGGCCGCCATTGCACGGTCGACGTGCGGGTCTGTCCGTCCGGGAACGTCACCGTGAAGGTGGGGGCGTAGCCGTGGCCCTGCAGGTACACCCGGTCACCGCCGGCCCGCAGCGGGTGGTTGACCGCCAGCCGGTAGGGCCGCCAGGTGTTTGCGCTCAGGTCATTGCCGGTTTGATAGGCGATGTCCGCGGCGAACGAGGTGGCTTGCCCGGAAGCCAGGTAGTGGGCCGCGAAATCGTTGACCCTGATGCAGATCGGGTGCAGCGACGTGCCGTCGACGGTATTGCCGGCGCGGAACGAGTCGAAGGCGGCCGGGGATGCCGAGCAGAAGCCCGGTCCGCCGTCGGCGATCACGATCACGTTGCCCTCGTAGCCGAACAGCTTGCCGACGGCGACGGCGACCAGCAGACCCAGCAGGGAGAAGTGGAAGACCAGGTTGCCGAATTCGCGCAGGTAACCCTTTTCGGCGGACACCTCGACGGTGGTGCCGGAGCGGCGGATGGCGGTGCGCCAGCCCCGTAACCGGCCGACGATGGTGGCGGCCAGCGGCTCGGGCTCCCCCGCGACCTGGGAGCCGGCGTGTTTGGGCAGCCGCGCCAGGTTGCGCGGTGCGGCCACCGGGGTGGCTCGCAGGCTACGCGCGTGCTCAATCATCCGCGGGGTCAGACAGCCGACCAGGGAGACGAACAGCAACACGTAGATGGCGGTGAACCAGAAGCTGGAGAACACGTCGAAGGCCTGCAGCTTGTTCAACCACGGGCCGATCAGCGGATGGGCTTTGAGGTAGTCGTCGACCTTGCCGGCGTTGAGGCTGCGCTGCGGCACCAGCGCCCCGGGTATCGCGCCCAATGCGAGCAGGAACAACAGCACCAGCGCGGTGCCCATCGAGGTCAGGGACCGCCAGGTGTTGCGTGCCTTCTGGCCGAGCAGACGCAGAATCGCACCAAAACGTGCCGTTTTGGGTGATTCTGCGTCTGCTCGCGCGCTCAAATCGGCAACCTCACGTCGGACACGAAGGCGTCGCGCAGCCAGGAGACCACGTCGTTCCACACCCCGGTGACCAGCGCCAGGCCGACGGCGATCAACAACACGCCGCCGAAGATCTGGATGGCCCTGGTGTGGCGGCGCAGCCAGCCCAGGCCCGCAACCGCCCCCGCCGAACCCCACGCCAGCAGCACAAACGGAATGCCCAACCCCAGGCAGTAGGCGATCACCAGCACGATTCCGCGGGCCACGCTGGCGCCGTCGGTCGCGGAAGCAACCGTGATCACCCCGGTCAGCGTCGGCCCCAGACAAGGCGTCCACCCCAGCGCGAACACCGCGCCGAGCAGCGGCGCTCCCGCCACCGTCGTCACCTGACGCGGACTGAACCGCGCCTGGCGCTGCAGCGCGGGGATCAGTCCCACGAACACCAGTCCCATGATGATGGTCAGCACGCCACCGGTCCGCTGCAGCACCAGCTGGTTGCTGATCAGGGTGGTGGTCATGCCCAACACCGCAACGGTGCCCAGCACGAAAACGGTGGTGAACCCGGCCACGAACAGCAAGGCCGAGCCGGCCACCCGCCACCGGACCCCGGCGGGCGCCTTGACCCCGACGCCGGCGGCCCGACCATCGCCGGACCCATCCACACCGACCACCGCGGCCAGATACGACAGGTAGCCCGGCACCAGCGGCACCACGCACGGGGAAGCGAACGAAACCAGTCCGGCCAGCACACACAACCCGAGGGCCACCAGCAGCGGGCCCGCGGCGGCAACCTCAGCGAACCCGGTCATTGCGGTCCGGGCGGCGTCGAACCCGCCGCCGGTTCTTGGGCCAACCGTTGCACCACCGGCTGCAGATCCTCGGCCAGCAGTTCACGCAGGAAGACCGCCGCGACCCGGTGCTGGCGGTCCAGCACCAAGGTGGACGGGATGACGGTGGTGGGGTACTTGCCGCCGAAGGCGATAAGCGTGCGCATGGCCGGATCGTAGATCGACGGGAACGTCACATGACGGTCGCGGACGAAGTCTTGGGCCGCGGCCCGGCTGTTGTCGCGCACGTCGATGCCCAGGAATGACACCCCGGCGGCCCGGGTGGCGTCATAGACCTGCTGCAGCTGGGTGATCTCGGCCCGGCACGGCCCACACCATTGGCCCCACACGTTGACCACCACGACCCGACCGGCGAAATCGTCGAGGGAGAGCGTGCGATCCGGGTCGATCAGGTCCGGCCCCGACAGCGGCCCGGGGTGGCCTCGACTGGCCGGCGGGTCGTAGAAGATGTCGGTCTTGCCGCCGGGGGAAACGAATTCGAATGTGCCGCCCTGCACCACCGCGTCCCGGCCGGAACAACCGGTCAGCAGTGCCGCCAGCACCGCCGCGGCAATCACCAGCCGGCGCATCGTCAAGCGCCTGCCGGCTCGGAGTACACCACGTCGACCAGCCGGTCACCGTCATAAACCAGGGAGGTCACCGATGCCAGCGAACAGTCTCGGCGCCTCGGGTCATGCCACAGCCGCCTACCGGTCAGATGCAACCGCAGCGTCCAGACCGGCAGCTGGTGGCTGACGCAGACCGCCTCGTGCCCGGCGGCACGAGCGCGCACCTTGTCCACCGCGGTCGCCATCCGCTGCGCGATCTCGAGGTAGGGCTCGCCCCAGGACGGGGTGAACGGGTTGCGCAGCTGCCACCACACCCGTGGGTCACGCCAGGCGCCGTCCCCGGGGCCGACACGGCGGCCCTCGAAAAAGTTCGCCGATTCGATCAGGTCGGGATCGGTGTCGATCGCCAGTTCGTGCGCGGCGGCTATCGGCGCGGCGGTCTCCTGCGCACGCTGCAGTGGAGATGCGACAACGGCGACAACATCGCGTTCAGCCAGGTATTCGGCCACCGCGGCCGCCTGCGCCGCGCCGGTCTCGGACAGGCGGTACCCAGGCAGCCGACCGTAGAGAACCCCGGTGGGGTTGTGCACCTCACCATGGCGCACGACGTGGACTCGAGTCTGTTCAGCCATCAGGGTCTGCTCTCCGGGGTGGCGTTGGCGGCCGCCCGCGCTGCGGCGGGCAACGCGTCAGCGATCCGCTCGAACGCGGTGTCATCAAGGGCGGCCGAGACGAACCACGCCTCGAATGCACTGCACGGCGGGTAGACGCCCGCATCCAGCAGGGCATGAAAGAACGGAGCGAAACGCCACGTCTGACTATTGCGCGCGGAGGCGAAATCGGTGACCGGCGTCTCGCTGAAGAACACGCTGAGCATGTTGCCCGCGCGCGGAATCTGATGCGCCACACCGGCATCTGTCAACGCCCCGGCCAGCAGCCGGGCCAGCCGATCGGCGTTGGTATCCAGTGCGGCATAGACACCGTCATCGGCCGCGCGCAGGGTCGCCAGTCCGGCCGCCATCGCCACCGGATTGCCCGACAAGGTGCCGGCTTGGTAAACGGGCCCCAATGGCGCCAAGCGCTCCATGACCTCGGCCCGTCCGCCGAATGCGGCCGCGGGCAGCCCGCCGCTCATCACCTTGCCGAAGGTGAACAGGTCGGCGTCGACCGAATCGATTCCATACCAACCGCTGCGGCTGACCCGGAATCCGGTCATCACCTCGTCGACGATCAGCAGCGCACCGTGTTCGGCGGTGACCGCACGCAACGCCGCGTTATAGCCGCGCCCGGGTGGGACCACCCCCATGTTGCCCGGGCTGGCCTCGGTGATCACCGCGGCGATCTGTTCCCCGTGCTGTGCGAACGTCTGCCGCACGGCCTCGATGTCGTTGTAGGGCAACACGATGGTGTCGGCCGCCGCGGCGCCGGTGACCCCCGGCGACGACGGCAGGCCCAGGGTGGCCACGCCCGAACCCGCGTCGGCCAGCAGCGCGTCCACGTGCCCGTGGTAGCAGCCGGAGAACTTGATGATCTTGGACCTGCCGGTGAACCCACGCGCCAGCCGCACGGCGCTCATGGTGGCCTCGGTACCGGAGTTGACCAGGCGCAGCCGCTCGACCGGTGCCACCCGCCCGATCATTTCGGCGGCCAGCTCGGTCTCAGTGGGCGTCGGCGCCCCGAACGACAATCCGTTGGTGGCGGCCCGGGAAACCGCCTCGACCACGGCGGGGTGCGCATGACCGAGAATCATCGGGCCCCACGAGCACACCAGGTCTGCGTAGCGATTCCCATCCGCGTCGGTAAGCCAACAGCCGTGCGCTTCGGTGATGAACCGCGGGGTGCCGCCGACGGCGGTAAACGCCCGCACCGGGGAGTTCACCCCACCCGGGATAACCGCGCACGCGTCGGTAAACAGCTGCGCCGACCTGCGCACGCTGGTGACCGCCTGGTCAGTGCTGCCCATGGCAACCAGTGTCCCAGCCTCGCCGACCGGTTCAACTACAGGGTGTAAGACTTGCCGCTGCCTCGTAAGCTCGCTACCCGCGCTCGGCCGCGCCCGCCAGGTCCGGTGGCTGCCTGGTCAAGCCGCGGGTGAGCCACAGCAGATAGAGAAAGCCGATGGCGGCCCAGGACAATCCGACGATCAACGCGTCGGATGCCAGGTGGGCAAGCAGGTAGATATCGACGGCGGCGCCGATCACCGGGAGCACCAGATAGCGCCATCGGGGCAACCCGGCCCCGCGCTCCCGCACGAAGTACACCACCACCGACACGTTGACCAGCGTGAAGGCCGTGAACGCACCAAAGTTGATGAATGACGTCGACGTTGCGACGCTGAGCAGGATCGCGGCCATGCCCACCGCGCCAGTCAGCACGATGTTGAACATCGGGGTGTGAAACTTCGCGGAGACCACGCCGAACACCCGCCTGGGCAGGACGCCGTCGCGACCCATCGCATAGAGCAGGCGCGAGACCGCCGCCTGCGCGGCAAGCCCGGAGGTGAATTGGCCGATGATCAAGGCGGCCAGGAAGACCGCCGCGAACAGATTGCCGCCGATGGTCCTGGCGACACCCTCGGAAAGCGAATCGGCATCGGGAAACGAACTGCCCGGGGCCACCAGGCTGACAACGTAGGCGACGGTGACGAAGATGGCCCCGCCGATCAGCGCGATCAGCACAATGGCCCGCGGGATGGTGCGCTCGGCATCGTGGGTCTCCTCGGTCAGCGTGCTGACAGCGTCGAAACCCAGAAATGAGTAGGCGGCCACCGCCGCTCCCGCGGTGATCGCCGTAAACCCTCCGTTGCCGGTGAACGGGGTCAGTGAAAGCAGTGACCGCGAGTCACCAACCAGATACCCAATCGTCAGCGCCACGAAGAAGGCCAGGATCAGCAGTTGAAACGTCATCAGGATGAAGTTCGCCCGGTCGGCGACTTTGAGCCCGATGAGGTTAAGCACGGTGGTCAGGGCGGCAAAGCCCACGATCCATGTCCAAAACGGCACGGCGGGAAACCGGTCTTGCAAATAGGAGCCGCCGATCAGCCAGATCACCAACGGCAAAAACAGGTAGTCCAACAGGACCGCCCAGCCGACCATGAAGCCCACCCGGGCGTCCAGCACCTTGCGCACGTAGGTGTAGGCCGAGCCGGCGACCGGAAAGTGCCGTGCCATCACCCCGTAGCTCTGCGCGGTGAACAGCATCGCGACGGTGGCCAGCAGGTAGGACCCGGCGCTGGCGCCCTTCGATCGTTCGGCGATCACCCCGAAGATGCCCAGCACGATGATCGGCGTCATATACGCGAGACCGAACAGCACGGCCGACCGCTGCCCCAGCGCCTTCTGCAGCTCGGAGCGAGCCCCGGTGGTCACCGCCATCCCCACGCCGCCGTGTGCGCCTCGTCGATCCGACTCACACGGCCCACCTGCACCAAGCCAGGCTAATCGCGATCTCATCCGGGCGACTGAATCTATCCACACCCGGACGTTCATCCACAACCGGCCGCTTTGGCGTGGTGGCTACCAGTGCGGACGATCTAGCATTCGAATATGTGTTCGATTGCCGGACTTCTGGACGCCCTCGATGCCGCCGTGGCGGCGATCGGCGAAGCCAACCTCGAGGGTCTGCAGCCTGTCGAGCGGCTGCGCATGCTGGCGCGGCTGGAAACCGCTCGACGGCTGCAGGCGGTGATCAGCCACGACGTGATCGCCGGCCTGTACACCGAGGATCCCGCCGCCATCGGTGGGCCGGTGACCAAGGTCGTCGCCGACTGGCTACGCATCACCCCCGCTGACGCCCGTGGCCGGCTGCGTGATGCTCAACAACTGTCTGCCCGGACCACCCTGACCGGGCAGGTGCTGCCCCCGAAACTGCCCGCCACCGCGCGGGCCTGGCGCGACGGTCAGCTCGATGGCCAGCACCTGCACGTCATTGCGACCTTCGTGCGCGATCTACCGCAGGACACCGCGCCGCAAATCGTTGCGGGCGCCGAGAAGCTGCTGGCCCACCAGGCCCTGCAACTGCGTCCCGACCAACTGGAAAAGGCGGCACACCGCTGCGCCCTGCTGATCAACCCGGACGGCAGGTTCTCCGATGCCGACCGGGCACGTCAGCGTGGCTTCACCTGGTGCGCCCAACGCCGCGACGGCATGAGCATCGGGAAACTGATCGCCACCCCGGAACTGCGCGCCAACCTCGACGCCTGGCTGGCGCGCTTCGCCGCTCCCGGCATGTGCAACCCCGACAACCAAAACCCCTGTATCACTGGCGAACCCACCGAAGACGCCACCACCACCGACGCCCGCCGCCCCGCCCAACGCCAACACGACGCCCTCAACGCGCTGGTGCGCGGCCAACTCGGTGACCCGGCCCTGGGCACTCACAACGGGCTGCCGGTGACCGTCATCGTCTCCACCACCCTGCAAGAACTCACCGCGGCCACCGGCCGCGCCGTCACCGGCGGAGGGACCCTGCTACCCATGCGCGATGTCATCCGCATGGCCCGGCACGCCTACCACTATCTGGCCGTTTTCGACGAGCACTCCAACCGGCCCCTCTATCTGGGGCGCACCCGGCGCGTCGCCTCGCCCGACCAGCGCGTGGTCCTCTACGCCGCCGAGCGCGGCTGCACCCACCCCGGCTGCGACGCACCGGGCTACTGGTGCGAAGTCCACCACCTCACCGACTGGGCCGCCGGGGGCCCGACCGACGTCGACAACCTCACCTTCGCCTGCACGCCGCACCACAGGCTTGCCGGAAAGAGCTGGCAGACAACAAAGCTCCCCAACAGCCGCACCGCATGGCTCCCGCCACCCCAACTTCGTCGCGGCGCCCGCACCAACGACTACCACCATCCCGAACGCCTCTTGGACGACCGGGCGGCACCGGATTGACGGCCGCGATCACTTCTGGGATTGGCCGGCGCGGCCGTTGCCTGCGTGCAGTATGGGTATCACGCTGGCCATCAGTGGTCCATTGGGCGAGGACGTGAGGTTATGAGCGAGCACGAAGTGGTGGTTTATTGGCGGCCTGGCTGTCCGTTCTGTTGGCGCCTGCGCCGCGGGCTCCGCCGGCGCGGGCTACCGACCCGAGAGATCAACATCTGGACGGATCCAGATGCGGCCGCGGCGGTTCGCTCAGTCGCAGACGGCAACGAGACGGTGCCGACCGTGGTGGTCGGCGACGTGGCGATGGTCAACCCGACGGCCGGCCAAGTCATCGACGCGGTGCGCACCCAGGCACCGGAACTCCTGGAACAACGCAACACCAGCAGGGGCTGGTTTTCCCGACGCTAACGCTTGCCGCCAAGCCAGCCGGCCACCCGAGACACCAGGCCGGTCGCCTCACCCTCGGGTTCACCTTCGACATCCACGCCGTTCCAGAACGCGACATGATTCTTGATGCGACGAGCCAGCGGGCTGGGACGCGGATAGAACCAGGCGGCGTCGGGATTCGTACGGCCGTCGACCACGACGGTGTAGTAGTGGGCCACGCCCTTCCAGGGGCACAGCGAAGTGGTCGAGCTTTCCCGCAAGTACTCCCGATGCACCGATTCGGGCGGGAAATAGTGATTGCCCTCCACCCTTGCCGTCCGGGGCGTTTCTGCCAGCACGGTTCCGTTCCACACGGCGCGGATCATTGGCCCACCTCCTCGACACTTCTGTCTGATCGATAGTCCACCCGTTCGCGTGCGCAGTGGGCGAATTGCCGCGAGTAATGCCCATGACCTTGAGATCAGCCCTGCGCAACGAGTTGGATGGTGACATGCAATTCCCCGAACGCCTCGCGCGATTCGACCCAGGGCAAATGAGAGCGCCGTGCTACTGACCCGGACTCCTTGAGACCCGGGTGATGAGGATCGTCGCGATCCTGGAGCGGCCGGTCCGGTTACTCGGTGGACCCGCCAACGCGGTCGTCAACTTCAGCCAGCACACGGTCTCGCTCGTCGCCGTGGTCAGCGACGTGATCCGGCACGGAAAACCGTTGACGGGGGTGGCTTTCAACTCGATTGGGCGATTCGCCCAAAGCGGGATCCTGCGCGACCGAATGATCCCCCGCGTGCTCGCGGCGCCCGAAGATGCACTGCTGGACCAGCGCGGACACCTCGACCCGGCCGCTGTGCTGCGGCATGCGCTTTGCGACGAGAAGCCCGGCGGACATGGGGACCGGGCCGGCGCGGCCGCCGCCGTGGAACTGGCGTGCTGGGATCTGGCCGCCAAGCTCAATGACGAGCCCGCATACGCGACCATCGCGCGCCACTTCGGACGGGATCCGGCCCCGCTGGTCTCGGTGTATGCCGCCGGCGGCTACTACTACCCGGGCGGCGGCCTGGACGCCCTGCGCGATGAGATGCGCCGCTATCTGGATCTGGGCTATGACGCGGTCAAGATGAAGATTGGCGGCGTGGCGCAGCGCGACGACCTGGCGCGCATCGAGGCGGTCATCGACGTCGTGGGCGCAGATCGGGTGGCGGTGGACGCGAACGGCAGGTTCGACCGGGCCGCCGCGACGCGCTGGGCCGCGACGTTGGCCCCTTACGGACTGCGCTGGTACGAAGAGCCCGGTGACCCATTGGATTTCGAGCTGAACCGTGCGGTGATCGGCTGCTACGCGGGCACCGTTGCCACCGGCGAAAACCTGTTCTCGGTACCCGACGTAACCAATCTGGTCCGCTATGGCGGCATGCGCGCGGGCCGTGACATCTTTCAGATGGACGCCGGCCTGAGCTACGGGTTGGGCGAGTACGTGCGGATGCTCGAGTTGATCGAGGCGCACGGGTTCGACCGCCGCTGCGCATACCCGCACGGCGGACACATGATTAACCTGCACATCGCCGCGGGCCTCGGATTGGGCGGATGCGAGTCCTATCCGGGGGTGTTCCAGCCCTTCGGCGGCTATTGCGATGGCTGCGTGTTGCGCGACGGGCAGATCGTGCCCACGGATGCGCCGGGGTTCGGGCTCGAACGCAAACCCGGCCTTGGCGAGCTGATCAGCGAACTGACGAGGTAGCCCCGGGAGAGTGCGTTGAAGATTGCGATAATCGGCTGCGGTGCAATGGGTTCCATCTACGCCGCCAGACTCGCCGGAGCGGGCAACGACGTCGCGGTGATCGACCGTCACCAACCCAACGTCGACCAGATCACCCGAACCGGTCTGCGAGTCAGCGGCCCCGGCACTGACCAGCTGGTGTCGCTGCGAGCAGCCACTACTGCGCCCACCGAGGTGATGGACCTGGTGGTGCTTGCCGTCAAGGCCGCGGACGTGGCGACGGGCGCACGGCAAGCGCTGTGCATGCTTGGCGCCGACACACCAGTGTTGACCATTCAAAACGGTCTCGGTTCGGCCGAGACGGTCGCCGACATCGTCGGCGAGCGGCGGGTCGCGGTTGGGATCGCAAGCGGATTCGGCGCGGCCCGGCTCGCGCCCGGGCACGTGCACCATAACGCGATGAAAGCGATGCGCTTCGGCGCCTATTCGTCGCTGCCGCACGAGACCGTCGAGCGCATTGCCCACGCCTGGACCGAGGCGGGCTTCGACGCCGCGGCCGTCACCGATATCGCCGCGATGCAGTGGGAAAAGCTGATCTGCAATGCCGCCTACAGCGCGCCATGCGCATTGACCGGGATGACCGTGGGCCAGGTGCTCGATGACGCGGAGATGGGCCCGGTCAGCCGTGCGGCGGCAAGGGAAGCGTGGGCAGTGGCGCGGGCATCAGGGATCGCGGTTGCCGTCACCGACCCCGTCGCACACGCGCGCGCCTTCGGCGCCGCAATGCCCAACGCAAAACCGTCGGCGCTGCTCGACCACGAGGCGCGCCGGGCCAGCGAGATAGACGTGATCAACGGCGCGGTCGGTCGCCACGGCGCCCGGGTCGGGGTGCCGACACCGGTGAACACGACACTGACCGCGTTGGTCAAGTCGATCGAACGGCAATGGAGCGCAGTGAATTCGGATTAGGGGTTGTCACACTTCGCTGGTTTGGCCCCGGGGCCGCATCCGGCTGTTGCGGTTGATCAGCCTGGTTACCCCGTAGATCCCGAGCACGGCAACCCAGGACAACATGCTGAGCCAGAACTGGCTGTGCGCGGCGTCGTCGAAAGCCATGCGGACGAGCACAACGACGATGCCGACCACCGTGAGAATCGGCAGCCAGGGGAAAAACCACATCCGCACCCGCAGCTTCTCCGGTGGGGTTCGGCCGCGCAAGACGATCTGGGAGAAAGCGATCAGCAGGTAGACGAAAAGCAGAACCGCACCAGACGAATTGAGCAGGAAGATGAATACCGTGGTGGGCGCGACCCAGGCCATGATCACGCACAAAAAGCCCACCGCCGACGAGGCCAGGATGGCCACGTAGGGCACCCCCCGACGGCTGACTTTCACCAGCGAGGCGGGCGCCTCCCGTCGCCCGGCAAGCACGAACATCATTCGCGACGCGGTGTAGAGGCCCGAGTTCAGACAGGACAGCACCGCGGTGACCACCACCGCGTTCATGATCTGGTCCGCGCCGGGAATCCCCATGCGCTGGAAGGCCGCAACATAGGGCGAGGCGCCGGGGTCGATCGTGTCCCACGGCAGAATCACGACGAGCAGAAAGACCGACCCGACGAAAAACACCGCAATGCGGGCCATCACCGTGCTCATCGCTCGCTGCACCGCATATTCCGGGTCAGGCGTTTCGGCGGCCGCGATGGTGATGATTTCGGTTCCGGTCATGGAGAAGATCGCGATCACAACGGTGGCGAAGACCGGCTCCACGCCCTTGGGGAAAAGTCCGCCGTGTGAGGTGAGGTTGCCGAAATCCATATGATGACCCGGCAGCAAACCAAAGGCGAACGCGGCGCCGAGGGCCAGGAACACCACGATGACCGCCACCTTGATGCCCGCAAACCAGAACTCGAACTCACCGAAGGACGACACCGAGAACAGGTTCGTCGCCGTCATCATGATCATCAGACACAACGAGAGCAGCCACAACGGCGCATGAATCCAGTACATCAGGACTTTTGCTCCGGCGACGGCCTCGAAGCCGACCACGATCACCCAGAAGTACCAGTACAGCCAGCCGACCGAGAACCCGGCCCAGCCGCCGAGGGCGTCGGCAGCAAAGTCGGCGAACGACCCGGTGGACGGATTGGCGGCGGCCATCTCGGCGAGCATCCGCATCACCAGAAGGATCAGCAGACCGCACAGCGCGTAGGTCAGGAAGGCGGCGGGACCGGTAGCGCGGATGACCACACCGGACCCGACGAAAAGGCCGGCCCCGATGACACCGCCGATCGCAATCATGTTGAGCTGACGCTGCGTTAACCCTTGCCGCAGTCCTAATCGGTTATCTATTGACGGCTGCCTTCCAGGAGGTCGGGGCGGTCCAGCCCGCGCATCGACCGATTGACTCACGAAACGGGCCACCCCGGCAAATCGGTGTGCGACCGAGTTGCCGGGGTGGCTCGGGTACGTCAGTCGGGCTTGCGGAAGTGCTGGATGCCCCAGGCCAGGTGCCCCTCACGCGCGGAGTCCACCCAGTTCCGCAGGCCGACCCGCATCTTGTCCAGGTACTCGGTGGACGAATGCTCATCGAGTTCACGACGGCGGGTCTCGAGTTCCTCGAGCACCCGCTGGTAGTGGACCCCCAGGTTGTGCACCAGGTCGATCTGATCAACCACTTCGAAACCCACCGCCAGCGCGGTTTCGCGATAAAAACGCATCGAGCCGAGGTCGGCCAGGTTCAGCCGGTCATACACCGGCGTCAGCACACCGTCGGGCACCTCGTCGGCCTGCATCGGATCGGTGAAGATCAACTCGCCACCGGCTTTGAGCACCCGGAACGCCTCCTCGATCACCTTTCGGCGGTCGGCGGCATGCAAGATGGCGTCCTGCGACCAGACGACGTCGTAGCTGCCGTCGGGCTCGGGAATCGCTTCAAAGCTGCCGTGCACCACCCGGATCTTGGCGTCCAGGCCCGCATTGCGGTTGCGCTCACGGTTCGTCTCGTTCTGCGCTTCGGAGATGTTCAGACAGGTCACCGAACTGCCGTAGTCGCTGGCGAGGTGCCGGGCGCAGCCGCCGTAGCCGGCACCCAGGTCCAAGACCCGGGTATCGCCGTCGAACCGGGTCAACTGGCGCACCATGCGGTCCACGGTCTCTCTCGCGGCCGCCCCGATATCGCGGGTGTCCTCGTAGCAGCCGACGTGAATGTCCTCGCCGCCCCAGATCATCGAGTAGAAGGCGTTGGCGTCATCGCTGTCGTAGTAGGCCTCGGGTTCGGCCCGGGTGCCGGTCAACGCCGCATCGATATCGGGCTCGGCCAGCGCCTCACTGGCCAACGACTTCTCCGCGACATGGATGAAGAAATCGGGTTCGGTCTCCTCGTAGGATTCCTGGAAATCCCCGTAGGTGCGCACCGTCGTAAAGCCCGCTTCGCGCATCAGGCGACGAACATAGGACTTCCGCAGCGGAAACATGTTCAGCGTGTATTCCGAGCCGTCCGGGAAATCGTACTTGAAACGAGCGAGGCCCTCATCGACATATTCCGGCTCCGCCGTCACCTGATCACCACAGTAGTAATATTTGTGCTTTGACTTGAACCCGTGATCGAGTATCTCATCATAATTTCGCTGGTCGAGGATGAGAATTCCATCATGGCGTAATGCCGCATAAAATTCGGCCAGGGCCCGACGACGATCGTGCTCGTCGTGCAGGTGAGTGAACGAGTTGCCAAGACAAATGATGGCGTCGTACTTGCCCTGGATGTCGCGGTTCAGCTCCCGCCAATCGGCTTGCACGGTTCGCAGGATGAGGCCCCGCTTGCGACCATTCTCAAATGCCTTGGCCAGCATCGCCGCCGAACCGTCGGCACTGGTCACATTGAATCCCGCCTCGGTGAGACGCACCGAGTGAAACCCGGTGCCCGTCGCGACGTCGAGAATGTTCTGCTTGTCACGGGCGCGCAGCACGTCGACAAAGAACCGCCCCTCGGACTCGGAGCGAGCATCCCAGTCGATCAGCTCGTCCCATTTCTCCACAAAACTCATCACGTATTCAGCGCGATAAAGTCCCGTTTCACGGTCGGACAACGGATCGTCGCCGTAGATTTGATCGTTCAATTGCAGTTCAGCGTTTTCTTGATGGATAGATAAACTAGTCATCTAGCCTTTCTTCTCCGCTAGCCCGCACGCAAATACCGCGACCCGATCGCGCGCGGTGTACTTGTGGCCATGGAATGCCTCGATACCCACCCACGGGCCCGGGGGCGAGTTCAATCCTGCGATGCATTCCGCCGAGCGAAAACGACGCCATCCCGACAGCACCTATGTGCCACTTCTGGGAAGCGGACCAAAAACCGCACCAGCCCATCGCTCCCGCACCGCACCGTTGAGTCTAGTGATATCCGTGAGCAACAGTGCACGTAGGTCAGAATTACCTGCGACGTGCTGGGGCTATCCTGCGCACCAACTTGTCGGCGGCCACAACCAAGCTGACCACGGTGGCGACGCCGAAGATGCGCAGCCATACCGGGGCGCCGATCGGCGCCGTCGCAAAGACCGCGTTCATCGCGGGAAGGTAGGTGATGGCAAGTTGGGCGATCGCTTGAGCAGCGACCCCAAAAATGATCCAGCGGTTGGACCAGAAGCCGATCCGCCAGGCCGAGCGGGTCAGCGACCGACAACTGAAGAGGTAGAACGCCTCAACGACAACAAAGAGGTTCAGCGCCGCGGTTCGGGCCGCTTCGACACTGGCGCCCTTGCCGACCTCCCATTCGAACAGCCACCAGGCTGAGGCCACGAGCAGCGTGGAGACCAGCAGAATGCGCCCCACCAGCGTGCGCGTCAACAACGGCTGGTCCGGGTCGCGCGGCGGACGGGACATGATGGCCGCCTCTTTGGGCTCGAATGCCAGCATCAGTCCGAGCGCGATCGCGGTGGTCATATTGATCCACAAGATCTGAGTCGGCAAGATCGGCAGGGCGGTGCCGAATGCGATGGCGGCCAGGATCACCAACCCTTCACCGATGTTGGTGGGCAGTGTCCAGGTGATGAACTTCGTCAGATTGTCGAATACCCCGCGTCCCTCTTCGACCGCAGCTTCGATGGTGGCGAAGTCGTCATCCGTCAGCACCATGTCAGCCGCGTCCTTGGCGACCTCGGTGCCGCTTCGGCCCATCGCGACACCAACGCTGGCCTGCCGCAGCGCCGGCGCATCGTTGACGCCGTCGCCGGTCATCGCGACCACGTGCCCTCTGGCCTGTAGGGCCTGGACCAGTCTCAGCTTCTGCTCGGGCGAGACCCGGGCGAACAGGATGGCCTGGTCCACGGCGTCGGAATAGTCTTCGGCGTCCAGCGCGGCGAGGTCAGGGCCGGTAAGAACGGCACCCGGGCCGGGTCCGCCATCGTCGAGCAACCCCACCTGCGCCGCGATCGCCGTGGCGGTGCCGGCGTGATCACCGGTGATCATCTTCACGTCGATGCCGGCGGTGTGACAGGCCGCCACCGCACGCCGCGCGGCCCCCCGGGGCGGATCGAGCATCGCGTGCAACCCGGTGAACGCCAGGTCGCCCGGCAGCGTGTCTTCGTTGAGCTCCAGGGGACTGCCGCCAACTCGCACCGCGGTGGCCAGGACCCGCAAACCTCGGGCGGTGAGCATTTCGGCAGCGTCCACGACCGCGCCAGGCTCCAGCGGGCGCAATGCGCCGTCGGCACCCATCTGCGAGCTGCACAGCTCGAGCACTCGCTCCACCGCGCCCTTGGCCAGCACCACACGATCGGCACCGTCGCGATGCAACGTGGCCATGTACTGGCGCTCGGAGCTGAACGGGATGGCCGCCTCTCGTGGCATTCCGGACGCGAGCCGCCCGAGGTCGAGCCCGGCCTTTGACGCAACGACGAGCATCGCCCCCTCAGTGGGATCGCCGACGATGTCCCAGCGCGCGTCGTCATGGGTGAGCGCGGCATCGTTGCAGCTCGCCCCGGCGATCAGGGACCAGCGCAACGCCGCGTTCGCGTCCATCGACATCGGTGCGCCATCGCAGTCCTGCAGAATGCCGTCGGGTGCGTAGCCGGTACCGGTCACCTCAACGACGTCGTCGGGGGTCCAGATCACCTGAACGGTCATCTGGTTTTCGGTCAGCGTTCCGGTCTTGTCGGTACAGATCACCGTGGTGCTGCCCAGCGTCTCCACCGTCGGCAGGCGCCGGACGACGGCGCGGCGCCTGGCCATGCGGGCCACCCCAATCGCCAAGGTGATCGTCACCGCGGCCGGCAGACCTTCGGGAATCGCACCGACCGCCAGCGCGATCGCGGCGGTAAAGGTCTCGACGGCGTCCTGCTGCCGAAGCAGCCCAACGGCGAAGGTGACCGCCGCCAGACCCAGGATGGCGATGGTCAGGACCTTGCTGAACCAGGCGAGTTTGGCGGTCAGCGGCGTCATGAGCGTTTCCGCGGCCCCGACGAGGCGATGAATTTCGCCCAGTTCCGTCTCGGCGCCGGTCGCGACCGCAATGCCCGCGCCCCGGCCCGCGGTAACCAAGGTGCCCGAATAGACCATGTTGAGTCGGTCCGCTACCGGAGTTGCCTCCGGCAGTACGGCCACGGATTTATGGACCGCCGCCGACTCCCCGGTCAGCGCCGACTCGTTGAGGTGCAGTTCCGTTGCTCGCACCAGTCGCAGATCGGCCGGCACCTTGTCGCCGCTCTCGAGCAGCACCAAATCTCCGGGAACGAGATCTTCGGAAGCCACGGTGTGCTCGTGGCCGTCCCGAATCACCGTGGCCTGGGTGCGCACCATGGACCGCAGCCCCTCCAGCGCCGACTCGGCCCTGGACTCCTGAATGAAACCCACGATTGCGTTGAGGACGACCACCCCGAAGATCACGGAGGAGTCGATGTACTCCTGCAAGCCCGCGGTGATCGCCCCGGCAACCAGCAGCACATAGATCAGCGGGTGGTGAAACTGCCGCAGAATGCGCAGCAGCAAGCCACCACGTTTGGCCAGCGGCAGGGCGTTGGGCCCGAATCGCTGCAGTCGCTCGGCCGCCTCGTCATCGGACAATCCGAGGTGCGGATCGGTCTCCAGCAACAGCACCACTTCGTGGGCCGGCAGACCGTGATGGGCCGCGGTGGCGGTCACCGATACCGACAATCACCTCACCTCGCCAGGAAACCGACACGTCATGGCTCCCACCCTGCCTGATCAAACCCGTGCGGGTCAGAGCCGGAAGTCACCCACCGCGCGGACCTAGGTCCAAGCGCCCCGGCCGCGCTCAGGAGTCCGCGGGAACCTGCCACCCGCTCGGCACCACCAGGACCGGCCGATGGGAGTGGTGCACGGTGCCCATTGCGACGCTGCCGAGCAACGTCTCGCGCGCGCCGGAATGTCCCCGCGAGCCGACCACCAGCAGGGCCGCGCCGTTGTCCTGGCCGGCCGCTACGAGCGCTTCGGAGACGGCTCGAGCGTGGAAACCCCGACCACGTTCGACACTCAGCTGCCGAAGCTCTCCCACGCCCGCCGCGGGCAGAGGCGCACTACCGTCGCCGACGAACACCAACACCACCTCCCGGTCCGGGCACAGGCGTCTGGCCGCCGCCAACGCCGTTTCCGAGCCGGCCGAGCCGTCCCATCCCACCACCATCGGCCCCTTCGGCAGGGCGTCGTATTCGGCAGCCAGCATCGGATTCGGCACCACGACCACCGGTCGCGGGCAGCGGTGCAGCACCATGTCAGCCACGCTGCCCAGTACCGCTTGCGTCCCGCCGAGCCCCCGGGTGCCGACGAGTACCAGGTCAGCCTGAACTTCGTCGGCCTCCTCGGCCATGCGCAGTCCTTCGGGCCCCCAAGTGCGCTTGAGCACCGGCTCGGCATCCCATCCGGCGGCACGGGCCAGGGTCGCGCCCATCGCGACCACTCGCCGGGCCTCGAGCTCCCCCTCGCGCTCCACCATCTCGACCAACTCGTTGGTGTTGCTGGCCATGGGCCGCAGACGCCGGCGCACCTTTTCGCTGGCGAACGGCGGAACCCAGAGATAGGTGATCCATCCGCGCGCTCCTGGGAACAACAACGCACCGGCTTCTATCGCCGTGCTCGCCCCCGGCGAGCCGTCGTATCCCACAACCGCGTTCACCGGCACGGTGCACCTCCTGGATAGGTCCCGGGCAACAAGGCCCGCCATCTCTGGTCACATCGCATTGCTCCACAACGGAATCTACGCGCCGCACTTTTCGGCAACATCGCTACACAACGGCTCGCTGTGGGTTAGCCGCGCTCACCGGGCACGCCGGGATGTCACGCGACAATTACGTTGCCCGGTTGTCCGGCGTGCCTCGGCCGGAAACCCGGTGTCGGCACGGCATCATGGCGCTCGTGGCTGACCTGACCCGCCGCGCGGTGCTGCGCATGGGAGCCGGCACCAGCGCAGGAGCCGCCGGGATGTGGGCGCTGAGCGCATGGCTGAATCCCCTCGAACCCAAGGCGGCCCCACCGCAGGCACCCGCTCCGTTTGAGCCCCCGGCGGCCGGGAGCAGCCTGCCGACCAGGTTGTCCGGCTCGTTCATCTCGGCTGCTCGCGGCGGCATCAAGACGAATTGGGTGATCGCCCTTCCGCCCGGCCAGACCGGCTTGCTGCGTCCGGTTATTGCCCTGCACGGCAAGGACGGCAACGCAGGCATGATGCTCGACCTCGGTGTCGAAGAAGGCCTCGCACAGCTGGTGAAGTCCGGCAAGCCGCCCTTCGCCGTGGTGGGCGTGGACGGCGGCAAGACCTCCTACTGGCACCGCAGGGCCTCCGGCGGGGACTCCGGCGCGATGGTGCTCGAGGAGCTGTTGCCGATGTTGGCCGCGATGGGGATGGACACCTCCCGGGTAGGTTTTCTGGGCTGGTCGATGGGCGGATACGGGGCGCTGCTGCTGGGGGCCCGGCTGGGCCCGGCACGGACCGCGGGGATCTGTGCGATAAGCCCGGCCCTGTTCAGCTCCTTCACCGGCAGCGCACCGGGAGCCTTCGACAGCTACGACGATTGGATGGCGCACCGCGTGGTGGGTCTGCCGGCGCTCAACCAGATTCCACTGCGCGTGGATTGCGGCACCAGCGACCGCTTTTACTTCGCCACCCGCCAATTCGTGAACCAGCTGAAGAATCCACCGGCGGGCAGTTTCTCCCCCGGCGGGCATGACGCGGAGTACTGGCGCGAGCACCTTCCCGGTGAACTCGCCTGGATGGCGTCCTAGCCATGCGTGCGGCCCCCACGAACCGACCAAATTGATGACAAGACGACGTTGATGACAATCCGGCAGGATCGGTCCGCCAGCCAGCTCCGCGCAGCGCAGCGGCCCGGTCCGCGAATCGCGTTTCGCCCCGACATCGAGGGCCTGCGCGCGATCGCGGTGGTGGCGGTTGTCCTGTACCACGCGGGTATTCCGGGGATCTCCGGCGGCTATATCGGCGTGGACGTGTTCTTCGTCATCTCCGGTTTCCTGATCACCGGGCTGCTTTGGCGCGAAGTGACCACCACGAATACGGTCGCGCTGGGCCGCTTCTATGGTGCGCGCGCTCGCCGGCTGCTGCCGGCCGCGGCAACCGTGGGCGTCGCCACGGCGATCGTCTCAGCCATTGTGCTGCCGCCGCTACAAGCACGGCGGGTCTTCGTGGACGGCATCGCCAGCGCCCTCTACGTCGGCAACTACCGGTTCGCCGTGCAAGGCACCGACTACATGGCCTCCGATCTGCCGCCGTCGCCGTTCCAGCACTACTGGTCGCTCGGGGTGGAGGAACAGTTCTATCTGGTCTGGCCGGCGCTGATCATCGCAACCGCGTGGTTGCTACGACGTATCGGGAAGAACAACCGCGGCGCCACCCCGTACGCGGTGGTCCTGGTGCTGGTGACGGCGGCATCGCTGGCAGCCGCGGCAATCTGGACCCGCACCTCGCCGCCATGGGCGTTCTTCTCGCTGCCGACCCGGGCCTGGGAGCTGGCCGTCGGTGGCCTGGTTGCCCTCACAATGCAGCAGTGGCGCCGGCTTCCGTTGGTCCCGGCGACCATCGTCGGATGGGGCGGTTTGGCGCTGCTGCTACTCACCTGCACCCAACTGGGCCCGAACACCCCGTATCCCGGCACGGCGGCGCTGCTGCCGGTACTGGGCACCGCACTGGTGATCGGCAGTGGCTGCGTCACCGGTGCCATGGGGGTCGGCCGGGTGCTGTGCCGGCCCGTCATGCGCGCCATCGGCCGGGTGTCCTACTCGTGGTACCTCTGGCACTGGCCGGTGCTGCTGCTCCTGCCGCCGCTGCTCGGCGACCCCGCGGGCCTGCCGGCCCGGCTGGCCGCTACGACCGTCTCCGCCGGCCTGGCGGTGATCACGATGTATCTGGTCGAGAATCCAGGCCGGTTCACCGCGGCATTGCGATCGGTCCGAGCCAGCCTGACACTGGCGGCGGCGGCCACCGCGGCCGCGGCGTGCGCGTGCGCGCTGCTGCTCACCGCCATACCGGTACCGGTCGGCCATGGAACCGCGGCCCCGGAAGCCAAGATCATTGCGCTGCCCCCGGCCGCGCTACCCCCGCAAGCACTCAGCCCACAGGAGGCGGCGGTCCAGCAGGCGTTCGCCGCGGTGCGCGCGGCGGTCGCGGCCTCCGCCGGCCTGGGCGCGGTCCCGTCCAATCTGAATCCACCGCTGGCCGCCGCGCCCGGCGACAAGGCGGCGGTGTTCGTCAACGGGTGCCTGCGCTCCTGGCGCGACCTCGGTCAAAGCGAGTGCGCAACGGCCGACACCGGCTCGCCGACAACGGTGACCCTGGTCGGCGACTCGCACGCCGCGATGTGGGACCCGGCGCTGCAATTGGTTGCCGAACAGCGCCACTGGCGCCTTGAAACGCTGGCCAAAGTGACCTGCCCGATGCAGGATCTACCAATCCTCAGCCCGTATCTGGGCCGCGAGTACACCGAGTGTGAACAGTGGCGCGGCGAGATCATGGGGCGGCTACAGAGCGAACGGCCACGGTTGGTGGTGCTGAGCATGAGCCGGCGCTATCAACCGGACTTCAGCTTCGCCTCGTATGACCCCGCATGGATCGACACCTTGAACCGGACCGTGGCGCAGCTGCGTCGCAATGGTTCGAGCGTCCTGGTCCTGGGGCCCGTCGCGGATCCGCAGTCGTCGGTGCCCACCTGCCTTTCCGCCCATCTCGACGACGCCGGCGCATGCGCACCGTCGCGCTCCGCTGCTACCAACGCCGGCGGCGTCGCCGCCGAACAGACTGCCACCGAAGCCGGCGGGGGCCACTACGCGGACCTGACCGACCTGTTCTGCACCCTGGATCGCTGCCCCACGATCATCGGAAACACCCTGGTGTTCCGCGACGACAATCACCTGACGACCGAATACGCGCAGTTGCTGGCACCCGTCATCGGCGCGCTCGCCGATCGTGCCCTAGCCGCGGGCTGACCCGGGCGATTGCCGGTCATCACGGCCAAATTCCTCGGCGAGTTTTCTGGCGAATGAACCACGCGGGGGCGCCGAACGTGCTAGGAATAAAAGAGCTTTGGAGGTTCAGATATGAGTCCGATGCTGTTGGTATTCGCCACGGTCGTCACGCCGCTCGCGGGACTCGGCCTCATGCAATTGCAAGCGCGCCTTGAGCGTTGGGACTACGAACGGCACGCCGAAGACTGAGAAGTCAGCCGCATGCTCGCTAAACACCCAGCGCAACTTCGCGTTTGGAGCTAATCAAGTTACCTGGAATTAACCGGCCAGCCGCGCGCCGATCAGCGGCGCAATCTTATCCGCCAAATATGCATGTCCGGCGTCGTTGGGGTGCACACCGTCCGCGCCGATCAGGTCGGGGCGGTCAAAGAACCAGCCTTCGGCGATCGGATCGACGAACTCGGCTTGTGCGAACCCGGCGGCCGCGCGGACGACGTCGCGAATCTGCAACACCGGAATGGGTACGTCAGGGGTCGGCCATGGCGGTCCGATCACCAGTAGCCGCGCCGAGGGCGCGACGCGGTGCGCCAGGTCGAATGCATTGCGCGCCCGGTCGCCGAGCAGCCCTAGGTCCACCCCTTGGTCGTTGCGCGAGCCGAAGAACACGACCAGTGCATCGTCGGGTTTGACCGCACCGGCGGTCAGATCCTCGAACACACTGCCGTGGTCGCCGGGCATGCCGTAACCGGCCCTGCCCTCCGCGGCGACGTCGGCGTTGATCCGCATGCCTCGCTGGGCCAGCTCCCGCCAGGCAAGAGAAGTCCACGCATTCGGTCCCCGGCCGCCCTCATCGGTGCCGGTGGTGTAGGAATCACCGATCACCGCGATATGGCTGAGCCGATAGTCCACGGTCAGGGCGTCGTATGCCCGCGCCCGCGCCGGGTGCAGCGGGCGCAGCGGAAATCCAACGACCACACCGACGAGCAGGGTGAGACCGATCACGACCATGACCAGACGACTCACCACCACCTCCACCACAGACCGAATCATTGTGTGCCGCACGCAAATCAAATCATACGGGGAACCCGTCGCTACCTCGCAAATGACGCATCCCACGTGTCACGCCCGATGAATCACGGCCAAGCGCGCCACTGTTCAAACCGCGCGAGCCGAAAACCCTTCCAGCGCACCATCGGCCTGATTGCGCTTACCGTTCACCGGCTCGCTGGGCTCGATTCTGGCCGTCACGGCTCTGACATCGACCATCCTACGCATCCAGCGCCGGGCCGGCTCTTCGATGAAGTGGTACAGCAGTACCGAGGCCGCCACGGCGATCACGAGCAGGCCGATGACATTCCATTTCCACGGATTGTCCTGCGGCGTGAGCTCGAATTGCAGCACCGCCCAACCCCATGCCGTGTGCACCAGCTCGTGAACCATGTACAAGCAGAACGAGATCTCACCGCCGTAAACCATGACCCGAGTCGACAGCAACCTCGGCAGACTACCCACGCCGACCGCGAGGGTGACTATCAACGGCACAAACAGCACGTCGACCACCCCGCCGCTGTCCACGACTCCGCTTATCGGGTGCGCGTCAACCAGGTAGAGGATGCCCACGATGGCAGCGATCAGCAGGACCGACAGGTAGCCGGAGGCCCGCCGGGCCCGGTCGGTCAGCCGCAATCGGCGCACGGCGGCGGCGGCCAGCGCACCCGCAACGAATTGGGTGACAATTCGGGGCAACCAGCTCCAGGGCGTGTAGAACTGGCCGCTGGCCAGCAACAGGATCACCGGGGGCAACGACGCCGCGAACGCCAACCACATCAGGTTGCGCGCCCGGGTGGCATGCGTCATCCGGAAGATGACCAGAACTAGTGCGCCGAACAGCAGGTAGGCCAGCCATTCCGCGCTGATCGACCAGGCCGGCCCATCCCAGCTGGAGTCGTCGAAGAAGGGCTGAAACCACAATTGCACCATCAGCACCTGGCGTATGTAGCTGACCGCGGTGAGCTGACCGACCTCGGGCAGCGGCACATGCCCCACGTGCAGGGTCATGATCACCATCAGCGCGGCAAGGTGCATGGTGACCAGGTACACCGGCCACACCCTGGCCAGCCGCAGCCACAGAAAGTGCAGGGTCGCCCGCGTCGACCACGAATGGCCCATGCGATCGAGATAGTTCCAGGTCAGCACGAACCCACTGAGGATGAAGAACAGGTCGACGCCCTGTGCGCCGCAGTTGAGCACCGGAGCGAGGTTCTCCCGAAAATCCGGCGATGCATCGGCCAGCATGGGGCGGAAGTGAAACAGCACCACCCACACCGCGGCGACGATGCGGAGTCCCGTCAGGGCTTTGATCTCACCCTGAAGCATTGGGCTGCGCACGATGGTCTTTCCGCGCTCTTTCCATCTAGAAATCCGCTGTCTGGTTCGCCTGCTAGTGCGGCTGACCCGGGGATCCAGCCACCTCACGAGCCCCCCGACGGGCAATCGGCAGCCTAGCAGCTCCGCTCGCCCGAAATGCCGCACGAAGCCTGTGCACCGGTTGGGAAGCGCGCGGCGGGTCGCCGGCCTCACATCTTTAGCAAAGAGTTAGACGCAACTGTTGGTCTCCTTAGTTTTGACGTGCAGCGTTGGGAGACAGAATTTGGTCGGGTCCGAGCTACGCAACGCCAACGGGAATGGGGGCCGCTGATGGGTATCGCGATCACCGCGTCGAGCTTCGCCGATCGACAGAAAGATGGCACCTTCGAGTGCAGCGGCGCGGTGGTCCGCGCGCACTGCCGCCACCTGGCCACCATCGTGACCATCCGGGGCGAGATCGATGCCGTCAATGTCGATCAGGTCACCAAGCGCATCCAGCACTTCATCCACGGGACGAACCCGGTGGTACTCGATGTCGGCGACGTCAGTCACTTTTCTCCGGCCGGGATCTCGCTGCTGGCCGCCATCGATGAGGAGTGCCACGCCGCGGGAACGGAATGGACCTTGGTCGCAGGCCCGGCCGTGGTTGAGCTACTGGGTGAGGACATGGCAACGATGTTTCCGGTCGCACATTCGGTGCACGAGGCGCTGCGCAACCTGGCTGAGGCCAACAGCAGTCGCCGTCAGCTGATGTTGTCGCTGGTCCGCAAAACCGCTTAGCGCGCGAGATCCGAGCTGTTGTCGGCAGGCGCGCTGGGCGATTGTCGCGCCCGCCGCAACCGGCAGACTCCCACGACCGCGAGCACCCCCGTAAAGGTCGCCAGGGTCAGGGTCAGCACCCATTTGCTGTGGGTGATAGATCACCGACGCCGTGACGGATTGACCTGCGGTAACGGGCGCGCCGGCCACCGTTGAGGTGGCCTGTCCTTGATTTGGCTCACGATTGGCGGTTCGCGCTAGCTGTGGCGCCTTGAACTTTGGGAATGGTTTAGCCGAGGCTTGCGCACTAATACGGCGCCTCGCCGGCGGATTCCGAGCCGCTGCCGATCACGTCCTCGCAGATGACGCATCCGTGGAACGGCCTGTCTGCGACGAGCCCGGTGTCCGTCGTGCCGGGTTGGAACCCGCACGGTCAAGACCAAAATCCGCGCTGACGAGGCGCACTAAAGTGAGCCAACTCGGGGCAACAGCTACACCGCATCGTTGCATCTGGCCCTCGCGACGCCGCTAGGGACCTGTCACAACAGCAAATTGCGATGCTAAGTTACGGATCAGGTTGTCTAGCAGAACTATTCGCAAGACCCGACACTCCCGGCCATCAGCAACATCGCCCCACCGACCAGCACCGTGCAGCACGGGCAACGCGAATCCCGCTGAGCTATACGCACTATCGCAGACCGCGCAACCTCACGCTACCCACCAACGGCAACCACCACAGCCTCCCGACGAAACCTCCCGCCCGTTCCGATCAACAGCGATCTCCGAACACGAACGCATGTACGGCGCAGCCTGACGTGAGCAGATCGTCGATATCGCGGCCCGGCAGGGACGGTCGGGGAAGAAACCAACGCGACCATGCTGGGTCATCCAGATTCATTGAGAATCCATTGAGGCCAAAGCTCTTTGATTGGTGTCGAAATCTCAGCAGCCTCTCGCCCTGTCGGCAGTACAGCGACCGAAAGGCTTCGGGCTGGCCAAATGGAGTTCAGTGCCTTTGATCGAACTCAACGTCCGACGAGATATTTGGTTGAAAGGGTTGTCTTGGTGGCTGTTTCGCCCGATGTCCGTTCTTTGCCCTTGGCGCCGAGAAACCCACTGCCTTACTGGCAACAGCTGAAGGCGCTCAAGACGCTTCATGTTGGCAGTGAGGCCCTGCGTGACGCGGGTGGGTCGGTGACTCGTATCTGGTTGGGCCCCAAACGGCTCGTACCACCAATGGTCATGGTCACTTCACCCCAAGGGGCTCGCGACGTCTTGGGGCGCTCAGGTGCGTTGTCGGACCGAGGAACGCTGCCACTCCTGAAGGATCTGCGTCGCGCCATCGGCGAGAGCATGCTGAACCTCCCGCACGACACCTGGCTTCCACGAAGGCGCACACTGCAGCCGATATTCACCAAGCAGCGCGTCGCCGGATTTGCTGGACACATGTCCGAGGCAGCCAATCACATACTCCTGGGATGGCCTGACGGCGCGGAGGTCGATCTGAACGCGGCTTCTCACGCGCTGGTTCTTCGCGTGGTGGGGCACTCGGTTTTTGGGCTGGACCTACAGGACAAGGCTGACGTGATAACCACTGGCGTGACATTGGCGGCGAAATGGGCGGCTGATCGTTCCGCACGACCTGTGCGCGCGCCGCACTGGCTACCGACCCCAGCGCGACGAAGGGCTCGGGGCGCCTACGACGCTATGTACAAGATCGCGGCCGACATGCTGGCGGCGTGCCGGGCTGATCCGAGTCGAGAAGCGCCGCTGATTAGGGCCCTGATTGATGCGACTGACCCCAACACCGGAGAGTCCTTGTCTGACCAGCAGATCTGTGACGAGATGGTCTATTTCATGATCCTCGGCGAAGACACCACCTCGACGGTGCTGACCTACGCACTGTGGGCGCTAGGGCGACATTCCCAGCTACAGGATCGAGTCGCCGCTGAGGCCGCTGAGCTGGGCGATCGTCCGTTAACGCCTGCCGATGTCCCTCGCCTCGGATACACGATCCAAGTGCTGCAAGAAGCTATGCGGCTGTGCCCGCCGGGCCCCACGGTGGCGCGAAGAGCCATGCAAGATATCGAGGTCGATGGGTATCGCGTGCAAGCTGGCACCTACTGTCTTGTCGGTGTGTACGCCATGCACCGCGACCCCGCACTCTGGGACGATCCGCTAGCGTTCGATCCCGATCGGTTCGCTCCGAAGAAATCCAAAGGCCGCGACCGCTGGCAGTATCTGCCATTCGGAGGCGGCGGGCGTTCCTGCCTCGGGGATCATTTCGCCATGCTCGAAGCGAGCCTAGCGCTAGCCACGATCATCCGCGAGGCTGAAATCCACTCACTCGATGAGGATTTCCCCGTTGCCATTCCACTACCCATCGTCCCTGCCGGACCTATCCGTGCCCGGGTAAACCAACGCAGGCCAAGCCAAGAGGTGTGTACGACGACGTTGTCTGATTCTTCAGCATCGTGATTTTGCCAGGATCGTGGATCGACTCGCTGCGGTGTCTGGGGACTGATTTTTGCCGCGCTTCGCGTCGTAGGCAGCGTGCATCTGCTGGCCTACCCGGCTTCTCCTGCGATTTTGGCCTAGCCCCTCCACCGGACAAAAGGTCTGCGCATTCACACCGTTCGAAGTACGTTCACCCCTTAACCTCGCCATCAACGCTAATACGACCACGTATCGTCGAACCATCACCCTGGGCTACCAATATCGGGGCGACCGATGCTGCTGTCAACCTGACAGTGATAGGCCACGGCAATTCCATTTTGTTGAGGTCACGCGGTATGACTTCCGGGTCGAGGTGGTCAATATCCGCATAGGTTCCAGAATCAAACACCTCATAGGTCACCATTTTCGGGTTGCATCCGCGCTACCACCAGTGCCGAACTGACAATCACCAAGACAGCGATAATGGGGATCTACCGCCGCCCCAACACCGAAACTATATTATGCCTAGGGATAAGCAGACTGTCATTGATCAGATTGCCTCGATCATACGAAGCATGCCAGAGGCTAACTACACCTATGCGCCCTGGCAACAAATTGTATGCAACCTAGTATTTTTTCAAAACCAATCTCAGTTCCGCCCGTAGTTGCGCTGCCCGCCGAACTATCAGAGGCACATCTTCGGGGCACGGACCGGAGGCTCTGTGGACCACAGAGCAGCGGAAAATCCCCGAGTTTGGAAAGCCCATTCAACCCATCCCCGGTGGGCACCTCTCCGCGTGACCACAACCAGTGGTGACGCAACCCAAACCGTGCGACGGGTGCACCCAGGCACGGAATTTCAGCATAAATTTGCTGTTCAGGGCGCCCTTTGACATCACACCGGAGCCGGCAGACGGAGCAACGCAACCACCGGGTATAGACAACCCGCCTAACCCCGAGACTGGCTTCCCCGCCCGATGGGCGGCCATGCGCGCCCATCAATGAGACATTCATGTCTTATATTAAACAGTTTCAACCCCGGCCGCGACAATTTTTGTTCACATTTTGAATTCGAGTCGACCCCTACAGAATCGCGACATATGCTCTGGGTCGTCCACAGACGTTTTCCGCAGATGCTCGAAAGCCAGGGCGGCCCCGGCCGCCCAGGCAAAGGTCGATGAGATCTTTGCCTGCTATTGCCGGTGAGGCTGGTTGCGGAAAGTCTGGACGCATAGCTTTCCAGCTTGCATGGGTGTCATTTCCCGCTTGCTATAGGTAATATCGGAGGTTCATCAGTGGGGCCACGGCAGGGCGGATTGCCTTTAACCCGCGGCCAGCTGGGCATCTGGCTTGACCTGCAGATCAACGGCACTGGGCCGCGATGGAACATCGCAAATTTTGTCGTGATCGATGGCCCGATAATTCCGCACATTCTCGAAACGGCCATACAGCAAGCGTTGCAGGAAAGCGATTCACTCAGAGCTGTTTTCTTCGAAAAAGACGGCGAAGTTCTTCAGCACATTGACCCCGGCGATGACGTTGAAATGCCGTTTTATGATCTCCGCTCATATGACGACCCTGTCCAAGAGGCCTACCGGCGTGCATTACTGAGCCGAAATCAGCCCATGGCACTCGACGAACGCTTGCACAGATACGCTCTATACCAGGTCAGTACCGACCAATTCTATTTCTATTCCTGTTTCCATCATCTCGTCAGTGACGGATTCGGCTTGATGGTTCACTGCAACCGGATCGCTATGATCTACTCAGCCCTGGTCGCTGATGCTCCGGTTCCTCCGAGCTTTGTCGGTTCCTTGCAGGACCTCATCGCCCTCGAGACCACCTACGAGAGCTCGCCCGACTACGACAGCGATCACAACTATTGGGCGGATCATTTGCCCGCAAAAGATGTTGATTACCGCTTCATCAACCCCCTAGATGACAACACCGAAAGCGACGGCGTTTCCGCGCCGGTGCAGCTGAATCCCGCGATCGTCACCGGGGTGCAGAAACTTTGCCGGGCGCTAGGAGTGCGCCGATCGGCGATATTAACCGCGGCGTGCGCGCTGCTGGTCGGAAAGTGGTGCGATCACCACTCTGAGGTTGTCATCGATTTCCCGGTGAGCCGCCGTGTCGAACCTGAGTCAATGACCTTCACCGGGTTGATGGTGGGCACTGTCCCGTTAACGTTGACCTCCACACCGGGATCCAGCATCGCCCAGTTCTGCAGACACACCCATGCCCGGATCGAAAAAGCGGTGCAACATCAGCGATTCCCCGTAGAAACCCTGCAAAACCAAGACCACAGGCGCATGCGCGCGCAAGCCAACGCCGGCCTGGCAGTCAATTTCATCCCCAGCACCGCGACCCACCCGTTCGGGCAAGCCCCGGCAACAGCCATCTGTATTGCCTTCGGCGGTGTCGCCGGTTTCGGAATCTACTTCCAAAACAACGGTCACGAACTACTGGTGAGTACCCAAGGAACCGGTGACCCCGCGTCAGACTTTGCGACTACCGAAGTCTTGGCACAACGCCTAGAACAAATCTTGACGGCGATGATCGACGATACCGACCGGTCGGTCTCCGCAATCGATCTACTCACCGACACCGAACACACCCAACTGCGCACCTGGGGCAACCACCCCACCCTCACCGCTCCCGTGACCGCACCCGCGGTGTCGATTCCGGCCGCCTTCACCAGCGTGGTCGCCACCCACCCCCACGCCCCGGCCCTCACCTTCGAAGACCACACCTGGACCTACCAACAACTCGATACCGCCAGCACCCAACTCGCCCACCACCTCACCACCACCCACGGGGCTCGAGCGGGTGCAGTCATCGCGCTGCTGCTACCGCGCAGCGACCACGCCATCCTCGCCATCCTGGCCGTCCTCAAAACCGGGGCCGCCTACCTCCCCATCGACCCCCACCACCCCCACGCCCGTATCGCGTTCATGCTCACCGACACCACCCCCGCCGCCGTGTTGACCACCACCGAACTGACCACCCACCTCCCCACCAGCAGTGGTGTTCCGGTGATCACCCTCGACACCCTCACCAACCTCGATAACTACCCCACCACCCCACTACCCGCACCCAACCCCCACAACCTGGCGTACCTGATCTACACCTCCGGCACCACCGGAACCCCCAAAGGTGTGGCCATCACCCACCACAACGTCACCACCCTGCTCACCGACCTGCAGCTGGACATCGCTGTAGACGGTGTCTGGTCGCAATGGCACTCCTACAGCTTCGATGTCGCAGTCCTGGAAGTCTTCGGGGCCCTGCTCCATGGTGGGCGGCTGGTCGTGGTGCCCGAACAGGTCGTGCATAGCCCCCCAGACCTGCACCAACTACTCATCGACGAACACGTCAGTGTGCTCAACCACACCCCTTCGGGGTTGGGGGCGCTGAGCCCCCAAGGCCTCGACGAAGTCAGCGCTGTCATCTTGATCGGTGAGGCCTGCCCAGCAGAGCTGGTCGATCAGTGGGCCCCGGGGCGAACTCTGATCAACGCCTACGGCCCCACCGAAGCCACCATCTACCTCACCGCCGCACCCCCGCTGCACGCCGGCGCCACTGTGGTGCCCATCGGCGCACCCGTGCCCGGGGCCGGGGTGTTTGTGCTCGATGGCTGGTTGCGTCCGGTGCCGCCGGGGACCGTGGGTGAGTTGTATGTCGCCGGTGCCGGGGTCGGCGTCGGCTATTGGCGCCGGGGCGGGTTGAGTGCGACCCGGTTTGTCGCGTGCCCGTTCGGGGCGGCCGGGTCGCGGATGTATCGCACCGGTGACCTGGTGTGTTGGGCCCCTGATGGGCAACTGCAGTATCTGGGCCGCGCCGATGAACAAGTCAAAATCCGTGGCTACCGCATCGAATGCGGCGAAGTCACCGCCGCCCTGGCCGCACTCGATGGGGTGCAGCAGGCGGTCGTGATCGCCCACACCGACACCGGCCAAACCCGCCTGGTCGCCTACTACACCAGCGCCGGTAACGCTGGGATCGATACGGCGTGGCTGCGTGACCGGTTAAGTGAAGTCCTGCCGGCGTATATGGTTCCGGCCGCCTTCATGGTGATCGACGAACTACCACTAACGGTCAACGGCAAACTCGACCGCCGCGCCCTGCCCACCCCCGACTACACCACCAGCGCGCAGGCTTATCTCGCCCCGCAAGGCCCGGTGGAAGAAACCCTGGCCAGCCTCTACGCCCAAATCCTCGGCGGTGGTGACCGGGTCAGCGCCGCCGACTCCTTCTTCGACCTCGGCGGAGATTCCCTGTCGGCGATGCGTTTGATCGCCGCCGCCAACACCACCCTGCACGCCGGTCTGCGGGTTGCTGATGTGTTCGAGGCCCCCACCATCACCGGGCTAGCACGCCGTGTCGGGGCCGACCCGGTCGCTCAGCTGCCATTGATCGCCGGCCCCCGCCCGCCTCGGGTGCCGTTGTCGTTTGCCCAGTCCCGGCTGTGGTTTCTTGAACAGCTTCAAGGCCCCTCGGCGGTCTACAACATCCCGGTCGTCCTGCACCTGCACGGCCCCCTGGACACCGAAGCACTCCGAGCCGCACTCACCGATCTGATCACCCGCCACGAAACCCTGCGCACCCGCTTTCCCAGCATCGACGGCACCGGCTACCAAGACATCCTCACCCCCAACCAAGCCGACATGAGCTGGCAAGTGGTCGATGCCCGCGGGTGGACACCCCAACACCTGCACACCGCCATCGACGAAGCCACCAACTACCACTTCGACCTAGCCGCCGAGATCCCGATCCGCGCCACCGTCTTGCACACCGCCGACCACCAGCACGTGCTGGTACTGCTGATCCACCACATCGCCGCCGACGGCTGGTCGCTGGGCCCGCTCGCCCGCGACCTCGACACCGCCTACACCGCCCGCACCGCCGGACACCCACCGACCTGGGTGCCATTGCCGGTGCACTACGCCGACTACACCCTGTGGCACCACCAACTCCTCGGCGACCCCCACGACCCCACCAGCCTGCTGGCCACCGACCTGGCCTACTGGCGCCACACCCTGGCCGGACTCCCCGAACACCTGCCCCTGCCCACCGACCGCCCCTACCCCCCGATCGCCGACTACCGCGGCGCCAGCCACCAATTCAGCTGGCCCCCCGAACTAACCACCGCAATCCACACCCTGGCCCACACCCACCACGTCTCGGTCTTCATGGTCATCCACGCCGCCCTGACCGTGGTCCTAGCCACCCTCGCCGACACCAACGACATCGCCATCGGCATCCCGATCGCCGCACGCACCCACCCCCACCTCGACGAACTGATCGGGTTCTTCGTCAACACCCTGGTCCTGCGCACCCACACCCACCCCGCAGACACCCCCACCGACCTACTCGCCCACATCCGCGAGGACAGCCTGACCGCCTACCAACACCAACACGTCCCCTTCGAACTCCTGGTCGAACACCTCCAGCCCACCCGCTCCCGCACCCACCACCCCCTCATCCAGGTCATGCTCGCCTTCCAAAACCACCCCTGGACCCAACACGACACCCCTCTGGCCCTGGGTGAAGCCCGGATCAGCCCCTACCCCGTCAGCACCCACACCGCCCGCATGGACCTGGTCATCTCCCTGACCGAACACCCCACCACCCCCAACACAGCACCGACCCTGACCGGCACCATCGAATACCGCACCGACGTCTATAACCCCACCACCATCAACACCCTGGCCACCCGCCTGCACCACACCCTGCACGCCTTCACCACCCACCCCGACCAACCCCTGCACCACCTCGACCTCCTCACCGACACCGAACACACCCACCTACACACCTGGGGCAACCACCCCACCCTCACCGCTCCCACCACCACGGCGGCGATCTCGATTCCCGCCGCCTTCGCCAACGTGGTCGCCACCCACCCCCACGCCCCGGCCCTCACCTTCGAAGACCACACCTGGACCTACCAACAACTCGATACGGCCAGCACCCAACTCGCCCACCACCTCCTGAACTACAGCGCCGGCCCCGGCACCATCATCGCCCTGTTGCTACCGCGCAGCGACCACGCCATCCTCACCATCCTGGCCATCCTCAAAACCGGCGCCGCCTACCTACCCATCGACCCCCACCACCCCCACGCCCGCATCGCGTTCATGCTCACCGACACCACCCCCACCGCGATCATCACCACCACCGAACTCACCCAACACCTCCCCACCAGCAGTCGTGTTCCGGTGATCACCCTCGACACCCTCACCGTCGATGACCACCCCACCACAGCGCTGCCCCCACCCGACCCCCACGACCTGGCGTATCTGATCTACACCTCCGGCACCACCGGAACCCCCAAAGGCGTGGCCATCACCCACCACAACATCGCCAGTTGGATCAGCTCCCTGCATCAGCGGGGCATCTACGGGTCGGGGGCCCCCCAGCACAGCTGGTCGCAATGCCACTCCTACGCCTTCGACTACTCCGTCTGGGAAATCTTCGGCGCCCTGCTCGGCGGCGGGCGGGTCGTGGTCGTACCCGAACACATCGTCACCTCACCCGAGGACTTCCACGCCCTGCTCGTCACCGAGCAGGTCAGTGTTCTCAGTCAAACCCCCGCCGCACTCCAGAACCTGCCACCAGAAGGACTGGAAAACACCACCCTCCTCACCGGAGGTGAGCCCTGTCCTGCTGACCTACTAGATCGCTGGGCACCAGGGCGGATCATGCTCAACGCCTACGGCCCCACCGAAACCACCGTGGCAGCCACCATCACCGCCCCGCTGGTGGCGGGGACCCCGGTGGTGCCGA
Source organism: Mycobacterium marinum (assembly GCF_003391395.1). NCBI lineage: Bacteria > Bacillati > Actinomycetota > Actinomycetes > Mycobacteriales > Mycobacteriaceae > Mycobacterium > Mycobacterium marinum. The sequence goes on along the minus strand of NZ_CP024190.1, from coordinate 964,004 downwards.
TCGGCGCCCCCGTGCCCGGGGCCGGGGTATTCGTCCTCGACAGTTCGCTGCGCCCGGTCCCGCCCGGGACCGTGGGTGAGTTGTATGTCGCCGGTGCCGGGGTGGGTGTGGGGTATTGGCGCCGGGGTGGGTTGAGTGCGGCCCGGTTTGTGGCATGCCCGTTCGGGGCGGCGGGGTCGCGGATGTATCGCACCGGTGACCTGGTGTGTTGGGGCCCTGATGGGCAACTGCAGTACCTGGGCCGCGCTGATGAACAAGTCAAAATCCGTGGCTACCGCATCGAATGCGGCGAAGTCACCGCCGCCCTCACCGCCCTCGATGGGGTGCAGCAGGCAGTCGTCATCGCCCGCGAAGACACCCCCGGCCAAACCCGCCTGGTGGCCTACTACACCACCACCAGCGGGACCAGGCTCGACACCACCGACATCCGCGCCTCCTTGAGCCAGGTGTTGCCGGCGTATATGGTTCCGGCCGCGTTCATCGAGATCGACGAACTACCACTAACAGTCAACGGCAAACTCGACCGCCGTGCCCTGCCCGCCCCCGACTACACCACCAGCGCGCAGGCTTATGTTGCGCCGCAGGGGCCGGTGGAAGAAACCCTGGCCAGCCTCTACGCCCAAATCCTCGGCGGTGGTGACCGGGTCAGCGCCGCCGACTCCTTCTTCGACCTCGGCGGGGATTCGTTGTCGGCGATGCGTTTGATCGCCGCCGCCAACACCACCCTGCACACCGGTCTGCGCGTTGCTGATGTGTTCGAGGCCCCCACCATCACCGGGCTAGCACGCCGTGTCGGGGCCGACACCGTCGCTCAGCTGCCATTGATCGCCGGCCCCCGCCCGGCGTTGGTGCCGTTGTCGTTTGCCCAGTCCCGATTGTGGTTTCTTGAGCAGCTTCAAGGCCCCTCGGCGGTCTACAACATCCCGGTCGTCCTGCACCTGCACGGCCCCCTGGACACCGAGGCACTCCGAGCCGCACTCGACGATCTGATCACCCGCCACGAAACCCTGCGCACCCGCTTTCCCAGCATCGACGGCACCGGCTACCAAGACATCCTCACCCCCGACCAAGCCGAAATCTTCTGGCAGGTCGTGGATGCCCGCGGGTGGACACCCCAACACCTGCACACCGCCATCGACGAAGCCACCAACTACCACTTCGATCTAGCCGCCGAGATCCCGATCCGCGCCACCGTCTTGCACACCGGGCCCGACCAGCACGTGCTGGTACTGCTGATCCACCACATCGCCGCCGACGGCTGGTCGCTGGGCCCGCTCGCCCGCGACCTCGACACCGCCTACACCGCCCGCCTGTGTGGGCACCCGCCGACCTGGGTGCCGCTGCCGGTGCACTACGCCGACTACACCCTGTGGCACCACCAACTCCTCGGCGACCCCCACGACCCCACCAGCCTGCTGGCCACCGACCTGGCCTACTGGCGCCACACCCTGGCCGGACTCCCCGAACACCTGCCCCTGCCCACCGACCGCCCCTACCCCCCGATCGCCGACTACCGCGGCGCCAGCCACCAATTCAGCTGGCCCCCCGAACTAACCACCGCAATCCACACCCTGGCCCACACCCACCACGTCTCGGTCTTCATGGTCATCCACGCCGCCCTGACCGTGGTCCTAGCCACCCTCGCCGACACCAACGACATCGCCATCGGCGTCCCGATCGCCGCACGCACCCACCCCCACCTCGATGAGCTGATCGGGTTCTTCGTCAACACCCTGGTGCTACGCACCCACACCCACCCCGCAGACACCCCCACCGACCTACTCGCCCACATCCGCGAGGACAGCCTGACCGCCTACCAACACCAACACGTGCCCTTCGAACTATTGGTCGAACACCTCCAGCCCACCCGCTCCCGCACCCACCACCCCCTCATCCAGGTCATGCTCGCCTTCCAAAACCACCCCTGGACCCAACACGACACCCCTCTGGCCCTGGGTGAGGCCCGGATCAGCCCCTACCCCGTCAGCACCCACACCGCCCGCATGGACCTGGTCATCTCCCTGACCGAACACCCCACCACCCCCGACACAGCACCGACCCTGACCGGCACCATCGAATACCGCACCGACGTCTATGACCCCACCACCATCAACACCCTGGCCACCCGCCTGCACCACACCCTGCACGCCTTCACCACCCACCCCGACCAACCCCTGCACCACCTCGACCTCCTCACCCCCACCGAACACACCCAACTACACACCTGGGGCAACCACCCCACCCTCACCGCTCCCACCACCACGGCGATCTCGATTCCCGCCGCCTTCACCAGCGTGGTCGCCACCCACCCCCACGCCCCGGCCCTCACCTTCGAGGACCACACCTGGACCTACCAACAACTCGATACCGCCAGCACCCAACTCGCCCACCACCTACTCGACTACGGGGCCGGGCCGGGTGCGGTCGTCGCGCTGCTGCTACCACGCAGCGACCACGCCATCCTCACCATCCTGGCCATCCTCAAAACCGGCGCCGCCTACCTCCCCATCGACCCCCACCACCCCCACGCCCGTATCGCGTTCATGCTCACCGACACCACCCCCACCGCAGTACTGACCACCACCGAACTCGCCCAACACCTCCCCCACACCCCAGCCATCACCACCCTCACCCTCGACACCCTCACCCTCGACGACCACCCCACCACCCCACTACCCCCACCCAACCCCCACAACCTGGCGTACCTGATCTACACCTCCGGCACCACCGGAACCCCCAAAGGCGTAGCCATCACCCACCACAACGCCACCACCCTGACCACCCAACTCGATCTCGACATCCCCACCGACGCGGTCTGGTCGCAATGGCACTCCTACGCCTTCGACGTCTCCGTCTGGGAAATCCTCGGCGCCCTCCTCAGCGGCGGACGGGTCGTGGTCGTACCCGAACACATCGTCACCTCACCCGAGGACTTCCACGCCCTGCTCATCGACGAACACGTCAGTGTGCTCACCCACACCCCCTCAGCATTAGCCCAACTCCCCGATCACGGGTTAGAGGCAACCACCGTCATCACCGTGGGAGAGTCCTGCCCGATCGACCTCGCCCACCACTGGGCCACCGGGCACACCCTGCTCAACGCCTACGGCCCCACCGAAACCACCATGTGCACCACGATCAGCAACCCCCTACACCCCGCGAACACAGTGGTGCCCATCGGCGCACCCGTGCCCGGGGCCGGGGTGTTCGTCCTCGACAGCTGGCTGCGCCCAGTCCCCCCCGGGACCGTGGGTGAGTTGTATGTCGCCGGCGCCGGCGTCGGTGTCGGCTACTGGCGCCGCGGCGCGTTGAGCGCCACCCGGTTTGTCGCATGCCCGTACGGGGCAGCCGGGTCGCGGATGTATCGCACCGGCGACCTCGTCTGTTGGGCACCTGATGGGCAACTGCAGTACCTGGGCCGCGCCGACGAACAAGTCAAAATCCGCGGATACCGCATCGAATGCGGCGAAGTCACCACCGCCCTCACCACACTCGACGAGGTGGAGCAGGCAGTCGTCATCGCCCGCGACGACACCCCCGGCCAAACCCGCCTAGTCGGCTACTACACCACCACCACCGGTGGCGGTGGGATCGATACGGCGTGGCTGCGTGACCGGTTAAGTGAAGTCCTGCCGCCGTATATGGTTCCGGCCGCGTTCATGGTGATCGACGAACTACCACTAACGGTCAACGGCAAACTCGACCGCCGCGCCCTGCCCACCCCCGACTACACCACCACCAGCGCGCAGGCTTATGTCGCCCCGCAGGGGCCGGTGGAAGAAGTGCTGGCCAGCCTCTATGCCCAGATCCTCGGCGGTAGTGACCGGGTCAGCGCCGCCGACTCGTTCTTCGAACTCGGTGGGGATTCGCTCTCAGCGATGCGTTTGATCGCCGCCGCCAACACCACCCTGCACACCGGTCTGCGCGTTGTTGATGTGTTCGAGGCCCCCACCATCACCGGGCTAGCACAACGTGTCGGGGCGGACCCGGTCGCTCAGCTGCCATTGATCGCCGGCCCCCGCCCGGCGTTGGTGCCGTTGTCGTTTGCCCAGTCCCGATTGTGGTTTCTTGAGCAGCTTCAAGGCCCCTCGGCGGTCTACAACATCCCGGTCGTCCTGCACCTGCACGGCCCCCTGGACACCGAAGCACTCCGAGCCGCACTCACCGATCTGATCACCCGCCACGAAACCCTGCGCACCCGCTTCAGCACCACGAGCGAGGGGATCGGCTACCAAGACATCCTCACCCCCAACCAAGCCGACATGAGCTGGCAAGTCGTGGATGCCCGCGGGTGGACACCCCAACACCTGCACACCGCCATCGACGAAGCCACCAACTACCACTTCGATCTAGCCGCCGAGATCCCGATCCGCGCCACCGTCTTGCACACCGCCGACCACCAGCACGTGCTGGTACTGCTGATCCACCACATCGCCGCCGACGGCTGGTCGCTGGGCCCGCTCGCCCGCGACCTGAACACCGCCTACACCGCCCGCACCGCCGGACACCCACCGGCCTGGGTGCCGTTGCCGGTGCACTACGCCGACTACACCCTGTGGCACCACCAACTCCTCGGCGACCCCCACGACCCCACCAGCCTGCTGGCCACCGACCTGGCCTACTGGCGCCACACCCTGGCCGGACTCCCCGAACACCTGCCCCTGCCCACCGACCGCCCCTACCCCCCGATCGCCGACTACCGCGGCGCCAGCCACCAATTCAGCTGGCCCCCCGAACTAACCACCGCAATCCACACCCTGGCCCACACCCACCACGTCTCGGTCTTCATGGTCATCCACGCCGCCCTGACCGTGGTCCTAGCCACCCTCGCCGACACCAACGACATCGCCATCGGCGTCCCGATCGCCGCACGCACCCACCCCCACCTCGATGAGCTGATCGGGTTCTTCGTCAACACCCTGGTGCTACGCACCCACACCCACCCCGCAGACACCCCCACCGACCTACTCGCCCACATCCGCGAGGACAGCCTGACCGCCTACCAACACCAACACGTGCCCTTCGAACTGCTGGTCGAACACCTCCACCCCACCCGCTCCCGCACCCACCACCCCCTCATCCAGGTCATGCTCGCCTTCCAAAACCACCCCTGGACCCAACACGACACCCCTCTGGCCCTGGGTGAAGCCCGGATCAGCCCCTACCCCGTCAGCACCCACACCGCCCGCATGGACCTGGTCATCTCCCTGACCGAACACCCCACCACCCCCGACACAGCACCGACCCTGACCGGCACCATCGAATACCGCACCGACGTCTATGACCCCACCACCATCAACACCCTGGCCACCCGCCTGCACCACACCCTGCACGCCTTCACCACCCACCCCGACCAACCCCTGCACCACCTCGACCTCCTCACCCCCACCGAACACACCCAACTACGCACCTGGGGCAACCACCCCACCCTCACCGCTCCCACCACCACGGCGATCTCGATTCCCGCCGCCTTCGCCAGCGTGGTCGCCACCCACCCCCACGCCCCGGCCCTCACCTTCGAAGACCACACCTGGACCTACCAACAACTCGATACCGCCAGCACCCAACTCGCCCACCACCTCACCACCACCCACGGGGCTCGAGCGGGTGCAGTCATCGCGCTGCTGCTACCGCGCAGCGACCACGCCATCCTCACCATCCTGGCCATCCTCAAAACCGGCGCCGCCTACCTCCCCATCGACCCCCACCACCCCCACGCCCGTATCGCGTTCATGCTCACCGACACCACCCCCGCCGCCGTGTTGACCACCACCGAACTGACCACCCACCTCCCCACCAGCAGTGGTGTTCCGGTGATCACCCTCGACACCCTCACCAACCTCGATAACTACCCCACCACCCCACTACCCGCACCCAACCCCCACGACCTGGCGTATCTGATCTACACCTCCGGCACCACCGGAACCCCCAAAGGTGTGGCCATCACCCACCACAACGTCACCACCCTGCTCACCGACCTGCAGCTGGACATCGCTGTAGACGGTGTCTGGTCGCAATGGCACTCCTACAGCTTCGATGTCGCAGTCCTGGAAGTCTTCGGGGCCCTGCTCCATGGTGGGCGGCTGGTCGTGGTGCCCGAACAGGTCGTGCATAGCCCCCCAGACCTGCACCAACTACTCACCGACGAACACGTCAGTGTGCTCAACCACACCCCTTCGGGGTTGGGGGCGCTGAGCCCCCAAGGCCTCGACGAAGTCAGCGCTGTCATCTTGATCGGTGAGGCCTGCCCAGCAGAGCTGGTCGATCAGTGGGCCCCGGGGCGAACCCTGATCAACGCCTACGGCCCCACCGAAGCCACCATCTACCTCACCGCCGCACCCCCGCTGCACGCCGGCGCCACTGTGGTGCCCATCGGCGCACCCGTGCCCGGGGCCGGGGTGTTTGTGCTCGATGGCTGGTTGCGTCCGGTGCCGCCGGGGACCGTGGGTGAGTTGTATGTCGCCGGTGCCGGGGTGGGTGTCGGCTATTGGCGCCGGGGCGGGTTGAGTGCGGCCCGGTTTGTGGCATGCCCGTTCGGGGCGGCCGGGTCGCGGATGTATCGCACCGGTGACCTGGTGTGTTGGGGCCCTGATGGGCAACTGCAGTATCTGGGCCGCGCTGATGAGCAAGTCAAAATCCGTGGCTACCGCATCGAATGCGGCGAAGTCACCGCCGCCCTGGCCGCACTCGATGGGGTGCAGCAGGCGGTGGTGATCGCCCACACCGACACCGGCCAAACCCGCCTGGTCGCCTACTACACCAGCGCCGGTAACGGTGGGATCGATACGGCGTGGCTGCGTGACCGGTTAAGTGAAGTCCTGCCGGCGTATATGGTTCCGGCCGCCTTCATGGTGATCGACGAACTACCACTAACGGTCAACGGCAAACTCGACCGCCGCGCCCTGCCCACCCCCGACTACACCACCAGCGCGCAGGCTTATCTCGCCCCGCAAGGCCCGGTGGAAGAAACCCTGGCCAGCCTCTACGCCCAAATCCTCGGTAGTGACCGGGTCAGCGCCGCCGACTCCTTCTTCGACCTCGGCGGAGATTCCCTGTCGGCGATGCGTTTGATCGCCGCCGCCAACACCACCCTGCACACCGGTCTGCGCGTTGTTGATGTGTTCGAGGCCCCCACCATCACCGGGCTAGCACAACGTGTCGGGGCGGACCCGGTCGCTCAGCTGCCATTGATCGCCGGCCCCCGCCCGGCGTTGGTGCCGTTGTCGTTTGCCCAGTCCCGATTGTGGTTTCTTGAGCAGCTTCAAGGCCCCTCGGCGGTCTACAACATCCCGGTCGTCCTGCACCTGCACGGCCCCCTGGACACCGAAGCACTCCGAGCCGCACTCACCGATCTGATCACCCGCCACGAAACCCTGCGCACCCGCTTCAGCACCACGAGCGAGGGGATCGGCTACCAAGACATCCTCACCCCCAACCAAGCCGACATGAGCTGGCAAGTCGTGGATGCCCGCGGGTGGACACCCCAACACCTGCACACCGCCATCGACGAAGCCACCAACTACCACTTCGATCTAGCCGCCGAGATCCCGATCCGCGCCACCGTCTTGCACACCGCCGACCACCAGCACGTGCTGGTACTGCTGATCCACCACATCGCCGCCGACGGCTGGTCGCTGGGCCCGCTCGCCCGCGACCTGAACACCGCCTACACCGCCCGCACCGCCGGACACCCACCGGCCTGGGTGCCGTTGCCGGTGCACTACGCCGACTACACCCTGTGGCACCACCAACTCCTCGGCGACCCCCACGACCCCACCAGCCTGCTGGCCACCGACCTGGCCTACTGGCGCCACACCCTGGCCGGACTCCCCGAACACCTGCCCCTGCCCACCGACCGCCCCTACCCCCCGATCGCCGACTACCGCGGCGCCAGCCACCAATTCAGCTGGCCCCCCGAACTAACCACCGCAATCCACACCCTGGCCCACACCCACCACGTCTCGGTCTTCATGGTCATCCACGCCGCCCTGACCGTGGTCCTAGCCACCCTCGCCGACACCAACGACATCGCCATCGGCGTCCCGATCGCCGCACGCACCCACCCCCACCTCGATGAGCTGATCGGGTTCTTCGTCAACACCCTGGTGCTACGCACCCACACCCACCCCGCAGACACCCCCACCGACCTACTCGCCCACATCCGCGAGGACAGCCTGACCGCCTACCAACACCAACACGTGCCCTTCGAACTGCTGGTCGAACACCTCCACCCCACCCGCTCCCGCACCCACCACCCCCTCATCCAGGTCATGCTCGCCTTCCAAAACCACCCCTGGACCCAACACGACACCCCTCTGGCCCTGGGTGAAGCCCGGATCAGCCCCTACCCCGTCAGCACCCACACCGCCCGCATGGACCTGGTCATCTCCCTGACCGAACACCCCACCACCCCCGACACAGCACCGACCCTGACCGGCACCATCGAATACCGCACCGACGTCTATGACCCCACCACCATCAACACCCTGGCCACCCGCCTGCACCACACCCTGCACGCCTTCACCACCCACCCCGACCAACCCCTGCACCACCTCGACCTCCTCACCCCCACCGAACACACCCAACTACGCACCTGGGGCAACCACCCCACCCTCACCGCTCCCACCACCACGGCGATCTCGATTCCCGCCGCCTTCGCCAGCGTGGTCGCCACCCACCCCCACGCCCCGGCCCTCACCTTCGAAGACCACACCTGGACCTACCAACAACTCGATACCGCCAGCACCCAACTCGCCCACCACCTCACCACCACCCACGGGGCTCGAGCGGGTGCAGTCATCGCGCTGCTGCTACCGCGCAGCGACCACGCCATCCTCACCATCCTGGCCATCCTCAAAACCGGCGCCGCCTACCTCCCCATCGACCCCCACCACCCCCACGCCCGTATCGCGTTCATGCTCACCGACACCACCCCCGCCGCCGTGTTGACCACCACCGAACTGACCACCCACCTCCCCACCAGCAGTGGTGTTCCGGTGATCACCCTCGACACCCTCACCAACCTCGATGACTACCCCACCGCCCCACTGCTCCCACCCAGCCCCCACGACCTGGCGTATCTGATCTACACCTCCGGCACCACCGGAACCCCCAAAGGCGTGGCCATCACCCACCACAACGCCACCGCTTTCCTCGCTTCTTTGCACCAACAGGGCATTTACAGGTCGATACCGTCCCAGCAGAGCTGGTCGCAATGCCACTCCTACGCCTTCGACGTCTCCGTCTGGGAAATCTTCGCCGCCCTACTCGGCGGCGGCCGCCTGGTCGTCATCCCTGAACACGTGATGGAGTCCCTCCACGAACTCGGCCAGTGGCTCGACGATGCCGGGGTCAATATCGTGTATCTCACGGCTCCCTTACTGACGATGTTGCCGCCGCACGGGTTAACAGGTGTGCACACACTGCTAGTCGGTGCCGAACCCTGCCCAATCGACCTGGCCCAACGCTGGGCGCCGGGCCGCGTCATGCTCAACTCCTACGGACCCACCGAAACCACCATCACCGCCACCATCAGCAGCCCCCTTCAGGCCGGTGACCCGGTGGTGCCGATCGGGGCGCCGGTGGGTGGTGCGGGGGTGTTTGTGCTCGATGGGTGGTTGCGTCCGGTGCCGCCGGGGACCGTGGGTGAGTTGTATGTCGCCGGTGCCGGGGTGGGTGTCGGCTATTGGCGCCGGGGCGGGTTGAGTGCGGCCCGGTTTGTGGCATGCCCGTTCGGGGCGGCGGGGTCGCGGATGTATCGCACCGGTGATCTGGTGTGTTGGGGCCCTGATGGGCAACTGCAGTATCTGGGCCGCGCTGATGAGCAAGTCAAAATCCGTGGCTACCGCATCGAATGCGGCGAAGTCACCGCCGCCTTGGCCGCACTCGATGGGGTGGAGCAGGCGGTGGTGATCGCCCACACCGACACCGGCCAAACCCGCCTGGTCGCCTACTACACCAGCGCCGGTAACGGTGGGATCGATACGGCGTGGCTGCGTGACCGGTTAAGTGAAGTCCTGCCGGCGTATATGGTTCCGGCCGCGTTCGTGATGATGGACGCGTTGCCGTTGACGGTCAACGGCAAACTCGACCGCCGCGCTTTGCCCGCCCCCGACTACACCACCAGCGCGCAGGCTTATGTTGCGCCGCAGGGGCCGGTGGAAGAAACCCTGGCCAGCCTCTACGCCCAAATCCTCGGCGGTGGTGACCGGGTCAGCGCCGCCGACTCGTTCTTCGAGCTCGGTGGGGATTCGTTGTCGGCGATGCGTTTGATCGCCGCCGCCAACACCACCCTGCACACCGGTCTGCGCGTTGTTGATGTGTTCGAGGCCCCCACCATCACCGGGCTAGCACACCGTGTCGGGGCCGACACCGTCACTCAGCTGCCATTGATCGCCGGCCCCCGCCCGGCGTTGGTGCCGTTGTCGTTTGCCCAGTCCCGATTGTGGTTTCTTGAGCAGCTTCAAGGCCCCTCGGCGGTCTACAACATCCCGGTCGTCCTGCACCTGCACGGCCCCCTGGACACCGAAGCACTCCGAGCCGCACTCACCGATCTGATCACCCGCCACGAAACCCTGCGCACCCGCTTTCCCAGCATCGACGGCACCGGCTACCAAGACATCCTCACCCCCAACCAAGCCGACATGAGCTGGCAAGTCGTGGATGCCCGCGGGTGGACACCCCAACACCTGCACACCGCCATCGACGAAGCCACCAACTACCACTTCGATCTAGCCGCCGAGATCCCGATCCGCGCCACCGTCTTGCACACCGCCGACCACCAGCACGTGCTGGTACTGCTGATCCACCACATCGCCGCCGACGGCTGGTCGCTGGGCCCGCTCGCCCGCGACCTGAACACCGCCTACACCGCCCGCACCGCCGGACACCCACCGGCCTGGGTGCCGTTGCCGGTGCACTACGCCGACTACACCCTGTGGCACCACCAACTCCTCGGCGACCCCCACGACCCCACCAGCCTGCTGGCCACCGACCTGGCCTACTGGCGCCACACCCTGGCCGGACTCCCCGAACACCTGCCCCTGCCCACCGACCGCCCCTACCCCCCGATCGCCGACTACCGCGGCGCCAGCCACCAATTCAGCTGGCCCCCCGAACTAACCACCGCAATCCACACCCTGGCCCACACCCACCACGTCTCGGTCTTCATGGTCATCCACGCCGCCCTGACCGTGGTCCTAGCCACCCTCGCCGACACCAACGACATCGCCATCGGCGTCCCGATCGCCGCACGCACCCACCCCCACCTCGATGAGCTGATCGGGTTCTTCGTCAACACCCTGGTGCTACGCACCCACACCCACCCCGCAGACACCCCCACCGACCTACTCGCCCACATCCGCGAGGACAGCCTGACCGCGTTCGAACACCAACACGTGCCCTTCGAACTATTGGTCGAACACCTCCAGCCCACCCGCTCCCGCACCCACCACCCCCTCATCCAGGTCATGCTCGCCTTCCAAAACCACCCCTGGACCCAACACGACACCCCTCTGGCCCTGGGTGAGGCCCGGATCAGCCCCTACCCCGTCAGCACCCACACCGCCCGCATGGACCTGGTCATCTCCCTGACCGAACACCCCACCACCCCCGACACAGCACCGACCCTGACCGGCACCATCGAATACCGCACCGACGTCTATGACCCCACCACCATCAACACCCTGGCCACCCGCCTGCACCACACCCTGCACGCCTTCACCACCCACCCCGACCAACCCCTGCACCACCTCGACCTGCTCACCGACACCGAACACACCCAACTACGCACCTGGGGCAACCACCCCACCCTCACCAACCCACCGGCCACCACGGCGATCTCGATTCCCGCCGCCTTCGCCAGCGTGGTCGCCACCCACCCCCACGCCCCGGCCCTCACCTTCGAGGACCACACCTGGACCTACCACGACCTCGATACCGCCAGCACCCAACTCGCCCACCACCTCCTGAACTACAGCGCCGGGCCGGGTGCGGTCATCGCGCTGCTGCTACCGCGCAGCGACCACGCCATCCTCACCATCCTGGCCATCCTCAAAACCGGCGCCGCCTACCTACCCATCGACCCCCACCACCCCCCAACGCGTATCGCGTTCATGCTCACCGACACCACCCCCACCGCAGTACTGACCACCACCGAACTGACCACCCACCTCCCCACCACCACCGGCACCAGCAGTGGTGTTCCGGTGATCACCCTCGACACCCTCACCCTCGACGACCACCCCACCACCCCACTACCCCCACCCAACCCCCACAACCTGGCGTACCTGATCTACACCTCCGGCACCACCGGAACCCCCAAAGGCGTAGCCATCACCCACCACAACGCCACCACCCTGACCACCCAACTCGATCTCGACATCCCCACCGACGCGGTCTGGTCGCAATGGCACTCCTACGCCTTCGACGTCTCCGTCTGGGAAATCCTCGGCGCCCTCCTCAGCGGCGGACGGGTCGTGGTCGTACCCGAACACATCGTCACCTCACCCGAGGACTTCCACGCCCTGCTCATCGACGAACACGTCAGTGTGCTCACCCACACCCCCTCAGCATTAGCCCAACTCCCCGATCACGGGCTAGAGGCAACCACCGTCATCACCGTGGGAGAGTCCTGCCCGATCGACCTCGCCCACCACTGGGCCACCGAGCACACCCTGCTCAACGCCTACGGCCCCACCGAAACCACCATGTGCACCACGATCAGCAACCCCCTACACCCCGCGAACACAGTGGTGCCCATCGGCGCACCCGTGCCCGGGGCCGGGGTGTTCGTCCTCGACAGCTGGCTGCGCCCAGTCCCCCCCGGGACCGTGGGTGAGTTGTATGTCGCCGGCGCCGGCGTCGGTGTCGGCTACTGGCGCCGCGGCGCGTTGAGTGCGACCCGGTTTGTGGCATGCCCGTTCGGGGCGGCCGGGTCGCGGATGTATCGCACCGGCGACCTCGTCTGTTGGGCACCTGATGGGCAACTGCAGTACCTGGGCCGCGCCGACGAACAAGTCAAAATCCGCGGATACCGCATCGAATGCGGCGAAGTCACCACCGCCCTCACCACACTCGACGGGGTGGAGCAGGCGGTCGTCATCGCCCGCGAAGACACCCCCGGCCAACCCCGCCTGGTCGCCTACTACACCACCACCAGCGGGACCAGGCTCGACACCACCGACATCCGCGCCTCCTTGAGCCAGGTGTTGCCGCCCTATATGGTTCCGGCCGCCTTCATGCTGATCGACGAACTACCACTAACGGTCAACGGCAAACTCGACCGCCGCGCCCTGCCCACCCCCGACTACACCACCACCGCGCAGACTTATCTCGCCCCGCAAGGCCCGGTCGAAGAAGTCCTGGCCAGCCTCTACACCCAAATCCTCGGCATCGACCGCATCAGCGCCGCCGACTCCTTTTTTGAACTCGGCGGAGATTCCCTGTCGGCGATGCGTTTGATCGCCGCCGCCAACACCACCCTGCACACCGACCTCCGCGTCGCCGACATCTTCGACACCCCCACCATCACCACCCTCGCCCACCGAATCGACACCCAAGCCCAACCCGCCACCATCCCCCCCATCCAAACCCTGCGCACCGGCACCGGCACACCCCTGTTCTGCATCCACGCCACCAGCGGCATCAGCTGGCCCTACCAAACCCTCGCCAACCACCTCACCAACCCCCTCATCGGCATCAACCAAACCCTCAACGCCGACGAAACCCCACCCCACACCCTCCAAGCCATGGCCCGCAACTACGCCACCCGCATCCAAAACACCCACCCCACCGGCCCCTACTACCTCCTCGGCTGGTCCTTCGGCGGCGTCCTCGCCCACCAAATCGCCATCGAACTACACCACCGCGGCCACACCGACACCCGACTCATCCTGCTCGACTCACTACCCACCCTCGACACCAACACCGACCCAACAATCACCCCCCGAAACGACCGCCAAACCCTGCAAACACTGCTCGGCCACCACGCCACCACCATCCCCGACGACCAGCTACACCACCTCACCACCAACCACAACAACAACATCACCCTCTACCAACACCACCAACCCCACACCTACAGCGGCCCCACCCTGCTCATCGCCGCCGAACACACCCCACCCCCCAACCACCCCACCTACGAAAGCACCCACACCAAAGCCGCATACCTCCTCCACGCCTGGCAACCACACCTCACCGGCCCCACCACAACCCACTCAACCAACAGCACACACCACCAACTCCTCCACCCCAACCACACCCCCACCTACACCAACCACCTCAAAAACTTCCTCCAGTGACACACAAGTGACCCAAGAAGACATCTGCGAAACGGCCTGTGCGCGTCTTACCGGATCCTAGGGTTCGGCTCAACCATCTATAGCGACAACGTGTTTCGTGATGGCGCGGATCATTGGGCCCAGCACCATGATCGACACCGAACGAGTGCTCACCGAGATCGGGGTCCGGCCGATCTCCTATGCCACCGTCAAGCGGCGGATGCCGATCTAGGCCCAACGCCGGTGGCGGCAAACCTTGACTACGGCCAGCGTCCGTCGTGGCGGGTGGGGACCTGCACGGTCAAGATCAAGGCCGGCGACCACACCCTCACTGCTGCCGACCCGTCCTCCAATTGAGCCAACTCGGAGCTCGGTGCACGAGGCGCTGCGCGACCTGGCTCAGGCCAACAGCATTCACCGTCAGCTGATGTTGTCGCTGGTCCGAAAAACCGCTTAGCGCGCGAGATCCGAGCTGTTGTCGGCAGGCGCACTGGGCGATTGTCGCGCCCGCCGCAACCGGCAGACTCCCACGACCGCGAGCACCCCCGCCAGGGTCGCCAGGGCCAGGGTCAGCACCAATTGCTGCGGGTGATAGATCACCGACGTCGTGACGGGTTGACCTGCGGTAACGGGAGCGACCGCCACCGTTGAGGTGGTCTGTAGCCAGCTCGCCGCGGTGGCCCACACCGCGACGAGGGCCAGAGCCAGCTCAATCACGGCCCGGTTGCGGGGGTTCACAGTGCCGTCTCGGCGTCGTCGCCAGCGTCGCGGTCGACCTGGGTAGGCCCGACTCGTTCCTGCACCAATGGAGTCAGCGCCGCACGCAGATGGCGATGCCGACGCGCCCAGGCCTGCGCGGTGCGTCCGCCGGTGAGCTTGATGCCGATGCCGACCCGGCCGCGTGGTACCCCGACCAACTCACCAAGCGCCCGCGCCGACTGCCACTTGGCCAGCGACTTTCCAGATGCGACGGAGTTCTCGGGTTCGGGGAACACCCTCACGATTTCGGACACCAGGATGGTCTCGGTGCCCTGACGTAGGGATTCTTCGGTCAGCTCCACCGAGGTGTGGATTCGCGCCGCCTTCACCTGAATGCCGACGAATACCGACACCAGGACCAGGAAGATCACTGGGGTGATCAACTGGATGCCGGCGCCGGTGGACTTCTCGATCAAGATCAACGACAGCGCCGAGAACGGGCCGGCCAGCAGCCAATACCAAGAGGCGCCGGATTCGTAGAACAACGTCTTGGGTTCCCCCGCTGATGTCATGTGAGCCTCCGTCACGACAGCCAACTCGCTGCATCGGCGGCCCAATAGGTGAGCACGATATCGGCCCCGGCACGCCGGATGCTGGTCAGCGACTCCAGGGCCGCGGCCCGCTGGTCGATCCAGCTGTTGGCCGCCGCCGCACAAATCATCGCGTACTCCCCCGAGACCTGATAGGCGGCCACCGGCACCGGGGAAATGTCTGCGGCCGCGGCGACGACGTCCAGATACCCCAAAGCGGGTTTGATCATCACGATGTCGGCACCTTCGTCCAGATCCAGCTCGACCTCGCGCAGCGCCTCCCGCATGTTGCCCGGTTCCTGCTGGTAGGTGCGCCGATCCCCGGACAGGCTGCAGCTCACCGCTTCTCGGAAGGGGCCATAGAACGCCGAGGCGAACTTGGCCGCGTAGGCCAAAATCACCACGTCGGCGTAGCCGGCCTCGTCCAGCCCGTCGCGGATCGCACCCACCTGGCCGTCCATCATCCCGCTCGGTCCCACCACATGGGCGCCGGCCTGCGCCTGCGCGACCGCCAATTCGACGTAGCGGGCCACGGTCGCGTCGTTGTCGACACGGCCCCGGTCATCGAGCACCCCGCAGTGCCCGTGGTCGGTGAACTCGTCCAGGCAGGTGTCGGCCATCAGCACCGTCGCGTCCCCGAGATCCTTGGCCAAGTCGCGCAGGGCCGCGTTGAGAATGCCGTCAGGATCGGTACCGGCCGAGCCGACTGGGTCCTTCGACGTGTCACGGGGCACCCCGAACAACATCAGGCCGCCCACTCCGGCGGAAACGGCGTCCGCGGCGGCGCTGCGCAGCGAATCGCGGGTGTGTTGCATCACCCCCGGCATCGACGCGATCGGGCGCGGTTCTTCGATACCGTCGGCGACGAACATCGGCAGCACCAAATGCCTTGGCTCCAAGGAGGTTTGCGCTACCAAGCGGCGCATCGCCGCGGTCGAGCGGAGCCGGCGCGGCCGCTGCCGCGGGTAGGCGCCCATCAGTGGCGGCCCGCCACTAGCATCCCTCCGCGTGCACCACTAGCGCCGGCGACTCTTCTTGCGAGGCGGGGGCAGGGCTCCTTCGGCGCGCAGCCGGGCGGCGTGCTCGGCCAGCGCGTCCACCAGCGGGCCCACCGCGGCGGTCTCGGGTTGGACATCCACCCGGAGCCCGAACTCGGCGGCCGTTTCGGCGGTCTTGGGTCCGATGCAGGCGATGATGGTCCGCGCGTGCGGCTTACCGGCGATACCGACCAGATTGCGCACCGTAGAACTCGAGGTGAAGCAGACCGCGTCGAAACCGCCCGTCTTGATCATCTCGCGGGTGGCCGCCGGCGGCGGAGCGGCCCGCACCGTGCGGTAGGCCGTCACGTCCTCGATCTCCCAGCCACGCTCGCGCAGCCCCTCGGCCAGCGTCTCGGTGGCGATGTCAGCGCGCGGCAGCAACACCCGGTTGACCGGATCGAAAATGCTGTCGTAGGGCGGGAATTCGTCCAGCAGGCCCAGCGAGGACTGTTCCCCGGCCGGGACCAGCTCCGGGCTGATCCCGAAAGCGCGAACCCGATCGGCAGTCGACTCGCCCACACAGGCGATCTTCACTCCGGAGAACGCCCGGGCGTCCAGGCCGAACTCGCCGAACTTCTCCCACACCGCGCGCACGGCGTTGGTGGAGGTGAACACGACCCATTGGAACCGGCCGTCGACGAGGCCTTTAACCGCGCGTTCCATCTGCGCCGGGCTGCGCGGCGGTTCGACGGCGATCGTCGGCACCTCGACCGGCAGGGCACCGTAGGACGTCAGCCGCTCGCTCATTTCGCCGGCCTGGTCTTTGGTTCGGGGTACCAACACGGTCCAGCCGTACAGTGCCCGGCTCTCCCACCAGTTCAGCTTGGCGCGATTGCTCACGGTCTTGCCGATGGTCACCACCAGCGGCCCGGTCAGCGGGCCGGCAGGGTCGGTTCCGCCCAGGATGGCCGGATCGGTCAGCCCCTGCAGGGTGGTTTCCACCGAGCGCTGTTGGCAGGTGGTTCCGTGCGCGGTCACCACGCACGGCGTTGTGTCCGCCAGCTCGTGCTCAACCAGCGTGCGGGCCGCGTCAGCCAGATGTGACGCGGTGGCCTGCAGGATCAGCGGACCCGGTGCGGCGGCCAGCGCCTCCCAGTCCACGTCGCCACGCACGTCGGCAACCGTGTGCGCGGAGCCCAGGGGCAGTCCCGCATAGGTCGGGACCGCGCTGGTTGCCGCCAGACCGGGCAGGATCTCGATCTGCAGGTGGCTGCGGGTAATGGCGTTGACCTCGGCGATCACCGCGTCCACCGACATCGGGTCACCGGCCACCAAACGCACCACGTCGGCGCCCGAACGGGCTTCGGCGGTCAGCGTTTTGGCAACTTCGGTGGGATCACCCAGCGCCGGGCGGATGTCCGGACCACTAGAGACCACCGCCGAGACCGCCTGGTCGGACTCACCCTCCGCGGGGCCGCCGGTCGCAGCGTCAGCATTGTCGGCCACTGCAGTCGCGGGCGCCGGCCCGGAGACGGGCGGCAGATCGTTACCGATCAGTGCCAGCACCGATTCAGGCACATCGGGGTCCGTGAACACCAGGGCGGCGTTCGCCAGTACCGCGGCGGCCCGTGTGGTCAACAGACCCGGGTCACCTGGGCCAGAGCCCACATAAGTAATGCGGCCCGGCCTCGGCTTGCGCCCTCGCGTCATCATTGTCGCTCCCAAGTCACTCACTCAACTTCCTTGCGGGGAATTGCCCTCTCCCCACATCAGCTCTCGAGCGCCCAGCTCGAACAGCTCCGCGGCAACGGCGAGCCCAAGCTCCCGTGCCCGACCGGAAGTGCCGATTCCGGACGCGCGGATCACGTCGGATCCGTCCAGTGCCGCCACGCAGCCGCGTAGCGACAGCTCTTCGAAAACCCGTCCCTCCTCGTCGATGGACTCGACCACCTCAGCGATCGCACCCACCGGCGCGGAGCAACCAGCCTCCAGTTCGGCGAGCAGGGCTCGCTCGGCGGTGACCGCTGCCCGCGTGTCGGCGTCGTCCAACTCCGCCAACACTGTTGTCAGCCGACTATCGCCGGCTCGACATTCGATCGCGAGCGCACCTTGAGCAGGCGCTGGCAACATCTGTACCGGCTCCAGCGTCTCGGTGACGTCGTCGAGACGGCCCAGCCGGGCCAGCCCGGCCCGAGCCACCACGATGGCGTCAAGATCACCATTACTTACCCTGTTCAACCTGGTATCTAGGTTGCCTCTTAGGGGGCGGATTTCCAAACCGAGACCCAATGCTCTAAGCTGCGCGGCCCGCCGCGGCGACGAGGTTCCCACCAGCGAACCGACCGGCAATTCCCCGAGCACCAGCCCGTCGCGGGCGACAACTGCGTCGCGGGGGTCCTGTCGTGGCGGAATGGCCGCAATGGTGAACCTGGGGTCCTGGGCGGTTGGCAAATCTTTGTGCGAGTGCACAGCGGCGTCGACGCGGCCGTCCTCGATAGCCTCGCGCAGCGCGGTGGTGAAAACCCCCACACCGAGAGTTTCGATCGGCGCCGAGGATCGATCGCCGAGCGTGCTTATGGTGACCAGCTCGGCGGCATGGCCATTGGCGATGAGAGCGTCTCTAACGGTCGCAGCCTGGGTGGTGGCCAGCAGGCTGCCCCGGGTGCCTATCCGGATCACGTGCGCCAATCAGCTACTCGGCGGAAGGGTTGGGGGCAGACGGGGTCGGGCCGGCCGACGGGCCATCAGCGCCCTGCGGGCCGGCTCCGGCATCCAATCCGCTTGAAAAGAAGGGCAATTCGCCGGCGGTCGCTACGGCGTCGACGGCGGTCTGGTCCAGTTGGAACAGCTCGCGCAATGCCTCGGCATAGCTGTCGCCACCAGGGGCACTGGCCAGTTGTTTGATCCGCACCGTCGGCGCGTGCAGCAGCTTGTCGACCACCCGTCGCACCGTGCGGGCCACCTCGTCGCGTTCGGCGCTGTCCAGCCCCGGCAGCCGGTTGTCCAGGCGCAACAATTCCGCCTCGACCACGTCCGCGGCACGCTGGCGCAGCGCCGTAACGGTCGGAGTGACTTCGGCCATCCGCTGCCCCGCCAGATAGCCGGCGACTTCGGCCGCGACAATGTGGCGGGCCGCAGCAACGTCGGCGGAAGCGGCATGGGCCGACGGTTCGCGTTGCACCCGCTCCACGTCGATCAGCCAGACACCGGGCAGCCCGGCCACGGCCGGGTCGACATCGCGGGGCATCCCCAGATCACAGATGACCAGGGGCCGGGTCGTCTCGTCGCGGCGTGCGGTGGCCAGCGCGTGGTGCACGTCGGCCAGGGAAACCACCGGAGCCACCGCCCCGGTGCAACTGACCACCACATCTGCGTCGGTCAGCACTTCGGCCAGCCGGTCCAGTGTCCGGGCTTCGGCGAGCACGCCCGACTGCCTGATCTTGCCGGCCAGCCGCTGTGCACGGGCCAGCGAACGGTTCAGCACGTGGACTTTGCCGATGCCGGCCCGGGTCAGATGTGCGCTGGAGAGCGCCCCCATCGACCCCGCTCCGATGACCACGGCGGTCTTGGCGCCCAAACCGCCCAGCTTGCGTTCGGCGATGCCCAGCGCGACCGACACCACCGAGGCACCCGCGGCGTCGATCGAGGTCTCCGAGTGCACCCGTTTGCCCACCGACAGCGCGCGCTGGGCCAGCTCGTGCAGCACCCGGCCGACGGTGCGGTTGGCCTCGGCGGCGGAGTACGAACGGCGCACCTGGCCGAGCACCTGCTGCTCGCCGACCACCGCCGAATCCAGTCCGCTGGCCACCGCGAACAGGTGCTCGACGGCCGCCTCGCTATAGCGCACGTAAGCGTGTTTGGTCAGCTCCCCCATCGACATACCGGAGTGATCGGAGAGCACCTGTCCAATCGCCGACAAACCGCCGTGGAACGCCTCGACAACGGCGTATACCTCGACGCGGTTGCACGTCGACAGCACCATGGCCTCGGTGACCAGCGGCGACTGCAGCACCCGGTCGACGATTTTGACTTGCTCGGACTCGTCGATGCTGAGTTGTTCCAGGACGGAGACCGGCGCACTACGGTGCGAAACCCCGAAGAGCAAGATGCTCACGGCAGCATCACCTGGCCCGCTCCCTTGCGTCTCGAGAAAGTGAACTGCTCTCTACGGTAGACGCTTGGTAGTTGGGCTACCAAATAATCGACTAGACGGGTATGGGCTCCTCAGCTGGCCAGGTCAGCCCGCAGCCGGGGTTCGTCGACTTCCCAGTAGCTGTGCTCGCGCCCATCCAGCAGAATCACCGGCAGCCGGTCGCCGAACTCGGCCCGCAATTGTGCGTTGCCGGCCGACGCGGCGACGTCGACATCGGTGCTGACCAGGTCAAAGTCGAGCTCACCGGCCAACTCGGCCAACTGCGCGTGCACTCGCAAGCAGATCGCGCAACCATCGCGGGTCAATAGCTCCACCTGCCGGCGATGTGTTGGCTGTGTCATGGGCATCAGTGTGGCAGCTCACCTGACGGCTGAATTGGCGCACGTCCGGCGACGGTGACATCGCTGCTGTTCGGCGTGCCCGGGGCACCAGGTTCGGGAAGGCGATGGCCCTCTGGCGACTTGTTCTCCGGCGACAGCAAGAGCGCACGAACCAGACTGCGGGGTCCCGACGGCCGCAGCATTTGGCTGGCCGGGCGCGGGCGAACTCGTTGCGGCCACCAGAACCAACGGCCCAGCAACGCCGCGATGGACGGCGTCATGAACGAGCGCACGATCAGCGTGTCGAACAGCAGGCCCAATCCGATGGTGGTGCCGATCTGCCCGATGATCCGCAAGTCACTGAACACGAACAGCGACATCGTCACAGCAAACACCATTCCGGCGGCTGTCACCACGCCTCCGGTACCGGCCATGGCACGAATGATCCCGGTATTGAGGCCGGCGCCGATCTCCTCTTTGAGCCGGGAGATCAGCAGCAGGTTGTAGTCCGATCCCACCGCCAGGAGCAGGATCACCGACATCGCCAGCACCATCCAGTACAGCTCAATGCCGAGGATGTCCTCCCAGACCAGCACGGATAGGCCGAACGAAGACCCCATGGAAAGCAGCACGGTCCCGACGATCACCGCGGCGGCCACCACGCTTCGGGTGATCAGCATCATGATGATCACGATCAAGCTGATCGCGGCCACGCCGGCAATCAGCAAATCGAAGGTCGCGCCCTCGCTGATGTCCTTGAACGTCGCCGCGGTGCCGCCCAAATAGATCGCCGCACCCTGCAACGGGGTGCCCTTGATCGCCTCGCGCGCCTCCTGCTTGATCGACGCGACGCGCGAGATGCCCGCTGACGTCGCGGGGTCGCCGTCGAGCGCGATGATGAACCGCGCCGCCTTGCCGTCCTTGGACAGGAACATCTTCAGACCACGTTGGAAATCCGGATTCTTGAAAGCCGACTCCGGCAGATAGAACGAATCATCGATTTGGGCCGCGTCGAACACCCGCCCCATTGCGCCGGGATCCTTGCTGCCCGAGTCCTGTTGCTCGTAGAACGACTGCAGTGTGCCGTGCCAGACGAGCAGCATGTCGCGCATGATCGTCATGGTGTTGATCATCGGCGGAATCTGCGCACGCATCTTGGGTAGCAGCGTGATCAGCATGTCCATGTCTTTGACCAGATATTCCAGCTTTTCACTCAGCTGATCGACGCTGTCGAACATGTCGAATATCTGCCTTATCGACCAGCACAACGGGACATCGAAGCAATGCTTTTCCCAGTAGAAGTAGCTGCGAATAGGACGGAAGAAATCTTCGAAATTCGCTAGGCGATCCCGTAAACCGTCGGTGATATTCGACATGTCATGCGTGAGATGATCCATGTCGACGGTGTTGTCGATAACCTCGCCCATGAGCTGATACATGGTGTGCATGGTGTCGATGGTGACGTTCATCGCCTGCACCTGGATCAACATGTCATCCATTCGCGCTTTCATGAACTGCATGTTCTCGGTGCTGGAAACGCCCTGCATGCTGATGATGAACGGTATCGAAGTGTGCTTGATGGTCGTACCCAATGGCCGGGTGATCGATTTGACTTGTTCGATTCCTGGACTGTGGTAGATGTTCTTGGCAACTTTGTCCAACACCAGCATGTCGACCGGATTACGCATGTCGTGATTGGTTTCGACCATCAGCACCTCGGGGTTCAGCCGAGCCCGTGAAAAGTGCCGGCCGGCGGCCGCATCCCCGACATTGGACGGCATGCTTGATGGCATGAATTTGCGCAGGTCATACGTTGTCTTGTAACTGGGCAGGGCAAGCAGGCCGATAGAGGCGACCAGGCAGGTTGCCGCCAGAACCGGTCCAGGCCAGCGCACAATCGCGGTTCCGACCCGGCGCCAGCGCCGCGTGTTGACGCGGCGTTTGGGGTCGAAAAGCTTGAAGGCGCTACCGACCGCCAGCACGGCGGGTCCCAGCGTGAGCGCCGCAAAGACGGCGACGAGCATGCCGATAGCGCATGGCGCGGCGAGCGTTTGAAAATATGGGAGCCGGGCGAAGCTGAGGCAGTACATCGCGCCGGCAATGGTCAAACCGGAGCCCAGGATCACGTGCGCGGTCCCGTGGAACATCGTGTAGAAGGCGGTTTCTCGGTCCTCGCCGGCATAGCGCGCTTCGTGATAGCGCCCGAGCATGAATATCGCGTAGTCGGTGCTGGCCGCGATGGCCAGGAGCACCAGCAGATTGGTCGCAAAGGTGGAGAGATTGAAAATGTTGTGGTTGGCGAGAAAAGCGATGGTTCCGCGAATTGCACCGAGGTCAATTCCCACCATGATCAGCACGAGAAATGCGGTGACCACGGAACGGTAGATAAAAAGCAGCATCACCGCGATCACCACGCTGGTGATCGCGGTCACTTTGGCGATACTTTTGTCCCCAGCCTCGGCCTGATCTGCATTGAGGGCCGACGGCCCGGTCACATAGGCCTTGAGGCCCGGTGGCGCCGGAGTGTTGTCCACGATATGGCGCACCGCATGGACCGAGGCGTAGGCCTCCGTCTCGTTCTTGCCGACGATGTACACCACGACATAGGCCGCTTTGTCGTCCGCGCTTTGCGATCCGGCCGCCGTCAACGGGTCGCCCCAAAAATCTTGGATGTGCGCGACGTGGCGGGGATCGGCCTTGAGCCTCTTCATCAGCTCGCTATAAAAATGGTGCGCCTCGTCGCCGAGTTTCTGGTCGCTTTCCAGCACGATCGTGACCGCATTGTCGGAGTCAAACTCACCAAACACCTGACCGACATGTCTGATCGCCTGAATGGACTCGGCGTCGCTGGGACTCATCGATACCGAATGCGCCTTCCCCACCACCTCCAACTGCGGAACGGCGAGGTTGACGATGGCGGTGTAGGCCAGCCACAACAACAGCACCAGCACCGCAAACCGGCGGATTGTCCGTGGCACAAACGGAGGCTTTGACGCCGGTGCGGTGTGCCCGTCGCTCATGCGGATGTCACCTGGCAGAAGGTGAGGGCTTTGGGTCTGCTCACCGATCGCTGGTCCTTGACGGCTCCGTTGACCAGAATTCGGCAGCTGAGTTCTTCGGCATTGCTCTGCGCCAAGAGGTTCACGCTGACCGCGGGCAGCGAGGTCGAGACGGTTTGCGACCACGGCAGGGGCACGTCTGACAGTTGGCGCACGTGGGCGTCGGGGTCCAGGTAAGCGATCCGTGCGCTCGGGGCGGGGCCGTAGACCTCGTAGGTGACGTACTTCGGATTGAACTGCGGAACATCGGTATCCGCTGCCGCCTGGACAACGGGTTGCTCATGAACACCGAAAACGCGATGGAGCCGGTAAATACCAAGCCCGGCGACAAGGGCCACGCCCATGACAGCAAGCAGCAGCCACATTCGTCTCACAACGCTGGTAACCGGAATCATCCTCACCCTCGTGTTCCGCCACCGGGTCACAAAATCGCCCGCGCGACCAAAAACACCGGCCGCGGCTGGACCCTTAAAAAGGGGCTCGGCTGAGACCGCCCATCACGCGGGCCTGTACCGCCCAATATTCTCCATATGCGTCGCTATCAGATATCTCGTTGCGCTAACTAGCGTAGACGCTAATGGCGACCTGCTGAAGCATTTCGGATTTCCGCACGCGGCACCTCGCGCGCGGGATTTAGGTGCAACCCAACGGCTTGCCCGATGGCAACCGCTGTCTGCCGGCCCGGCTTGCGGCGGCCGTCACGTCCAGGCGGCACTTCCCCAGCCATCGGCGCTTCGCGCTAGGCCCCAAAATGCCTCGACGGGGCCATCAACCGTCGCTCCAAGCACTGCGCCGGAAGCGGCATCGGATTCGCAGCAGCCCCAGCCGCTATCGATGGCCCGCACTGCCCCACAACGCGTTCCACGCGTATTTCAGCGGTCCGTGAATTAGCCATCGGATGTCACCGCCGGATGAATTAGGGAGCGCAATGATTCGGGGGCAAGGTTGACGATTCAACGCTTGTAGAGCACACTGTTCAGCGTCTGCGACAGGCCGCTCGGCCAACCCTAAAAAATCCGCGGTCATCGGTCGCAACTCAATTGGGCGAAAGGCACAACATCGATGCGTGTATCGACCGACCATCGAGTAATCACCAGGTGGGCGCCAAAGTCATGCTACCGCGCGGCGGCCGACGATTTCTTGGCGGCGGCAATTAGCCTCGGTTTTCTGGACTCCATTGCCATCTGTGGCTCACTGGCTAAAGACGATGTAATACCCGGATGGAGCGACCTGAATATCGTGTGCATCGCCCGAGACGATGCGCCACGCGGGGAGACGCTGGGGGAACTCAACCGCATCGTCAAAGACCTCACCGAGCGCACCGCCATCGGAATTGGGTTTGACCTCGTGTGGCGCACAGAATTCGACCGGTCATCAAAAATCGGCGGTCGACCACTGGCGATGACGTACGAAGTCGCTCAATGCGGAGAGTTCCATATCAACCCGGCACCGTTTGCTGCCGCCGCGCCGATGCAAACCGTCGTCGAACAACTTCGACAGGAACGCGCTGTACTGCTGCTCGCGGAGATGCATAACTGGCGGCGGGCATGCTTTGCGGACGACGAGCCCGAAACCAACAAGCTCGCCGTGAAGACGCTTCTGAAGATGCTCAAGCAATGCGTCAGCCCCTACCCCGGGAGTTGCTTCACCCATGCCGCGGACCTCACCCGGCTGCCGCGAGACATCCCTGACATCGCTCGCGAAGCATTCATGATGGCGGTGGAGACACGCGCCACGTGGGGGCAGAATCGCGACATCGACCATGCCCGATCCGCAATCCTGAGCCTGCTGTTGACCGAAATCGATGCGCTCGATCTCATCGGGTCTTTTTATTCGCCTCAGTCATCAGAAAATTGATGCCGATCTATTTCTATCGGCGATACGAAAGTGCATGATAGAACGGCCACCCGCCAGCGAGCGAGCGAGCGACGGAGCCCATCGGACTCATATCGGTGCCGCAAAAATATGCCGGACCAAAAAGCAGTTTCCCGTCGGCCGACCTCTTCCACTGAATGGCAGGTCCCGAAGTTTTTTCGGCACCGAAGTTCTGGAATCACGCTTTCGCGTCTTGGCATGATCGTCTCGGACATACGGAATCGAGACATATCAGGGAAAGCGATCTTCGCATCGCGCATTTTGCGTGAGCCTCTACCGGCACAGCCATATCGGTGACGACGCCGACGGGCGCCAGGACACTCCCCGGTGTCCAGACCGGCCGACCCGCCACCTACGGTCACGCGGCTAGTGGAATCGGCCGAACGCCGAAAATTCGCGACCAGCACCGATAGGTTATTGCCATCTACCACTATTAATCAGCGATACAGTGCCCATCCGATATTGACGGGCCCGAAGGAAACGATGTCATATCTGATCGCGGCCCCGGAATTGCTGGCGGGCGCAGCTACGGACTTGGCGGATCTCGGCTCGACGCTGCAGATCGCCAACCGGGCCGCCGCCGCCACGATCACCGGCGTGCCGGCCGCCGGCGCGGACGACGTCTCAGCCGCACTGGCGGCGGTGTTTTCCGGCCACGCCCTGGACTATCAAGCCCTGAGCGCCCAGATGGCCGGGGCGCACCAACGGTTCGTGCAGGCGTTGACCGCCAGTGGGAGCTCCTATGCGGCCGCCGAGGCTGCCAACACCAACCCGCTACAGGGCATCGAAGAACAACTGCTCGGCGTGCTCAACTCCCCCACCCAAGCCCTGTTGGGCCGCCCCCTGATCGGTGACGGCGCCGCCGGTGCCCCTGGACAGGACGGCGGCGACGGTGGACTGCTCTTGGGCAACGGCGGCGCCGCCGGAACCGGCACCGCGGCGAACCCCGACGGTGGCAACGGCGGGGCGGCCGGACTCATCGGCAACGGCGGCGCCGGCGGAACCGGCTACAGCCCGACCACCGGTTCCGGCGCGGTCGGAGGCGATGGCGGGGCCGGCGGAACCGGAGGCTGGCTATACGGCTCCGGCGGCTCCGGCGGAATCGGCGGCGTCGGTGGCAGCGGCACCATCGGCGCTCCCAGCGGTCACGGGGGTACCGGTGGTCTCGGCGGTGGCACTGGGCTATTTGGCCAAGGCGGCGCCGGCGGCAACGGCGGGCAGGGCGGAGGGGAAAACTTCGCCTCGACCGCTGGGGCAGGAGGGCCCGCCGGCGCCGGCGGGCACGGTGGCTGGCTCTACGGCAACGGTGGAGCCGGCGGTATCGGCGGGGCCGGCGGGGTCGTTGGTAGCTCCGAGGGCGGCGTGGACGGCGGAGTCGGCGGTAGCGGCGGCAGCGGCGGTGCTACCGGGCTGCTCGGCAACGGCGGGGCCGGAGGAGCCGGCGGACAGGGCGGCGACGGTGACCGCGGGTTTGACGGCTCCCTCGGTGCTGGTGGCGCCGGGGGCACCGGCGCCGTCGGCGGGTCCGGAGGGTGGCTCGTGGGCGACAGCGGGACCGGCGGCGACGGCGGGCAAGGTGGCGGCGGCCACCTCGGCGGCGCGTTCGGGAGCGGGGGCGGCGACGGCGGCGCGGGCGCTGTCGGCGGGACCGGCGGGTGGCTGTTGGGTGACGGCGGGGCGGGCGGCGACGGCGGCGACGGCGGTGACGGCGGCGCAGCAGACGGATTCGCCGGTGCCGGCGGACGAGGCGGCCAGGGCGCCGTTGGCGGGGCCAGCGGGTGGCTGTTGGGCAACGGCGGCGCAGGCGGCGACGGCGGCGCAGGCGGTGAAGGTGGCGACAGCTCCGGTGGGGCCGCCAGCGCTGGCGGGGACGGCGGGGCAGGCGGGGCCGGCGGCGCCGGCGCGAACGGCGGCCTGCTGATCGGCCACGGCGGCGCTGGCGGCGGCGGCGGGACCGGCGGGAATGGTCACGGTCGCCCCATAGGCAGCGGTGGGGCCGGCGGCGATGGCGGCAGCGGCGGGACCGGCGGGTGGCTATACGGCAACGGCGGGCACGGCGGCACCGGTGGCACCGGTGGTAGTGGCAGGCACTCCGGCGCCAGCGGCGGTGGCGGCGACGGTGGTGATGCCCAGGTGATTGGCGACGGCGGGACCGGCGGGTCCGGTGGCACCGGCGGCGCCGGCGGCTCCGGCGGGCTGCTGTTCGGTGCGCCCGGCGCGCACGGGTAGCGCTCGGTAACCAATCGCGCGCGGGCTCGCCCGCCCGGATCAGAGCAGCTGCTCGACCCTGATCGGCAAGTCGGTGACCCGTTTTCCGGTGGCATTGAATACCGCATTGGCGATCGCCGCGGGCACCGCGATGATCACCAACTCGCCGAGTCCCTTCACCCCGATCGGGTCGGCGATGCTGTCCTGTGCGGGCAGAAAACTTGCGTCCAGCGCCGCAACGTCGGCGTTGACCGGGACCAGGTAATCCGAGATGTTCGCGTTAACGACGCGACCGTCTCGGTAATCCAACTCGGTCCCTTCCAACAGAGCCATGCCTATTCCGCCGATCATGCCTCCGATTGCCTGGCTGTGCGCGAGTTTGGGATTGATCACCCGGCCCGCGTCGTAGCAGGCGTAGATGCGGCGGATCCGCACCGTGGGCAGCAACGCATCGATGGCGACTTCGGCGAATACGGCTCCGTAGGCGTAGGTGGAGTATCGCTTGTCGGCATCATCGGGTGTCCACGTCTGTTCGGATTCCAGGGCTGGCCAGCCACGCCTGCGCAGCAGATCCTGATACGACTCGCCCCGCGCCGGCCCGTCCGTGGCGACCGTGGAAAACATGTGGCCGTTGGTTACCAGCACGTCTTCCGGGCGCAGGCCTGCCAGCGGCGATTGCGGGTCAGTCACGGCCGCACGAATGAACTTGTCGCGCAGCATATTTGCGACAGTGAACACAGCCGAGCCCACGCTTGCCGTAGTCCGCGAGGCCGAGTGCGCCGGCGCCGGCGGGAAGCGGCTGTCGCCAAGCGAGAATCGCACCCGCTGCAACGGCAGGCCCAGCGCATCCGCGGCAATCTGGGTCATCGAGGTGTAGGTCCCCGGTCCCATGTCGCTGGCGGCGCTGCACACCTCGGCAGTGCCGTCCGCCGAGATCCTTGCGATTGCCGCGCACTTACTGCGATAGGTGAAATACGCCGCGGTCGCCATCCCGATACCGACAAAGGAATCGCCGTCGCGGTTGGCTCCGGGGGTGCTGTTTCGGCGGTGCCAGCCGAAGTCGGTGGAGCCCTGCTTGATGCAATCGACCAGCCGCCTGGTGGAAAAGGGCAAGCCGTTGATCTGGTCGATTCGAGGTTCGTTGCGCAAGCGCAACTCGATGGGGTCGATGCCCAGGCGGTGCGCGAGATCGTCCATGGTGGACTCGAGCGCATACGTTCCGGTGACCGCACCGGGTCCCCGCATGAACCACGGCAGGTTGATATCGAGTGGCACCACGCGGTATGTCGAACTCATGTTGGGGACCTGGTACATCAGCTGCGGGCTGCGTACGATTCCGTCTTCATAGATGCCGTACTGCGCGGTTTCCGTGCGCCCTTCGTGGATCATCGCCATCAGGCGCCCGGAGTGGTCTGCGCCGATCGCCATGCGTTGGCGGCTGGTGGGCCGGAAACCGACCGAGCTGTACATCTGTTTTCGCGTCAGCACCAGCTTGACCGGCAGCTGCATTCGGCGCGCGGCGAACGCGGTCAGCAGTTGATGCGGCCACATGCGGCCGGCGCTACCGAACGCGCCACCAACAAATGGCGAGATCAGCCGCACCCGCTCTTCGGACATCCCGAATGCCAGGGCATAGGACCGCCGCGCTCCGTTGATGTGTTGGACCTTGTCCCAGAGTGTGAGCCGGTCGCCATCCCATTTGGCGATGGTGGCGGGCAATTCCACCGCGTTGTGGTTGTTGCGGGCGATGCTGAAATTGAGGTCGCTGATCACCGCAGCGCGGACCATCACCTGATCGGGGGTGCCGCGAACGTAGTCGGCGATGAGTCGGCCTGGATAGCTGACTGCCTGCGGCGCATCGATGTCGGTTAGCTGCGGCCACGTTGAGTAGCTGACGTCGACCAGCGATACCGCGTGCGCCGCAGCCTCATGGGTGGTGGCGACCACCACGGCGATCGGCTGTCCAAAGAAGAAGACCTGGCCGGTGTTGAAGGGCAGACGCACCCCGGTGAAATCGGTGAGCACCGCAAGCACGCCAGGCTGGCGCAGGGCAGCTCCGGTGGCGATGTGGTCGACGGCACCGCGCGCCACCGTGCTGCAGACCAACGCCGCATACACCAACCCGGGAATCGGGTGGTCGGCCGCGTAGCGGGCTTTTCCGGTCACCTTCAGCGGGCCGTCCACCCGGTTGATCGGCTGGCCACTGATGCCTCCGGCGGCGGAGAAGGCGTGGGTCATGGCATTTCCGCCACGACCGCCAGCTGCTTTTCGACGACACGCTTGAGCAGCTCTACCTTGAAGCGGTTCTCGCTCAAGGGTTTTGCCCCAATGGCCGAGAGCGCGGCGGCGCGGCGGAACAGATCCGCATCCGGTGGGCGGCCCCGAAGCGCGGCTTCGACCGCCGGCAGGCGCCACGGCACGGTGCCCACCCCGCCGGCGGCTACCCTCGCGGTGCGTATGGTGCCGGCGGCGATGTCGAGTGCCACGGCTGCAGACACCAGTGCGAACTGGTACGACTCACGGTCGCGTACCTTGAGATATCCGGACCGGTGCAGCTGGGGCCCGACCGGAATCTCGATGGCGACCAGCAGCTCACCCGGGTGCAGGTTGTGTTCCCGGTGCGGAGAGTCACCCGGTTGGCGATATAACTCCGCGAGCCCAAACCTCCGATGTCCAGCGATCTGGCGAGTCAGCACAACGGCGTCTAGTGCCACCAATGCCACCGCGAGGTCGGAGGGATGGGTTGCGCAACAGTGTTGGTTGGTGCCGAAGATTGCGTGCGTTCGGTTGCGGCCCTCGATGGCCGCACAGCCGGCATCGGGACCACGTCGGTTACATGCGGCCGAGACGTCGCGGAAATACAGGCACCTCGGGCGCTGCAACAGATTGCCGCCGATCGATGCCATATTGCGCAACTGCGCCGAAGCGCTGAGCTCCAAGGCTTGGCTGACCATCGGAACTTGTTGCCGGACAACGGGATGAGCCGCCAGATCCGACATTCGCACCAGGGATCCAACACGGATCACTCCGGGCGCCACGTCGATCGACTGGTAGGGCAGCGCATTGATATCCACCAACGAATCGGGACGTTCGACCGTCTCACGCATCAGGTCGACCAGAGTGGTACCGCCGGCTATGTAGCGGCCACCGGCCGCGGCTGCCCGCAACGCGGACTGCTCGTCGGAGGCCTTGCTGTAGCGAAACGGAAACACGGATTAGTCGTCTCGAGCCACCGATGCGACGGCTTTGACGATGTTCGGGTAGGCACCGCACCGACAGAGATTGCCACTCATCCACTCGCGTATTTCCGCGGGTGAACCCGCGTGACCTTCGGCGATACACGCGACGCCGGACATGATCTGCCCGGGGGTGCAGTACCCGCACTGCAACGCGTCCTCATCGATGAAGGCTTGCTGCAGCGGATGCAGCCGGCCGTCCGGGCCGGCCGAACCGGTTAGCCCCTCGATCGTGGTGATCTGTGCGCCGTCGTGCATGACCGCCAGAGCCAGGCAGGAGTTGATGCGGCGACCGTCAACCAGCACCGTGCACGACCCGCATGCGCCCTGATCGCAGCCCTTCTTCGTTCCCGGCAGCCCCGCTCGCTCCCGCAGCATGTCCAGCAAGCTGGTGCGGTTATCGACGGCGATCTCCCGATGCTCACCATTGATCTGAAGGCGCACCACAGCGGTGTGGCCATCGCCCTGGTGGACGCGTTCGGATCCGGGGATGGCCGTGACAGCCGCGACGGCGCCCCCCACCGCAACGGAGGTACCCACGAACGTCCGGCGGTTGACTCGTAACCCGAGTCCGTCATCCACGGATTTACTCTAGAACGGGTAGATCGGTGCGCATCGCCAGATCGAAATCTCGGCTATCCGCCGCACTGTTTACCGGCCAGCGTTAGCTGTCCCCCAGGTAGCTCGGACGGTTGCCAACCGTTGCCGGATAGGGTTGAGATCGGCCGCAGCAAGTCATCGGCCGGTACCGCGATTCCGGGAGGTTTCTGATGGCTTCCTCTGACCTGGGCAGCTCGAGCGGCGGCAGTCATTTTGACCTGGAGTCGCTGGCCGAGAATGCCAGCGCCACCCGAGCGCTAGCGGATATGCCGATCCCCACCGAAGGCTCGGCCGCTGACCCGCAGCCGCCGGTCGATCTGACCGCCGCCGCATTCTTCGACGTGGACAACACCCTGGTGCAGGGCTCGTCTGCGGTGCACTTCGGCCGGGGCCTGGCCGCCCGACACTACTTCACCTACCGCGACGTGCTGGGCTTCGTCTATGCCCAGGCCAAGTTCCAGCTGCTCGGCACCGAAAACAGCGAAGACGTCGCCGCCGGCCGCCGCAAAGCACTCGCCTTCATCGAAGGCCGCTCGGTCGAGGAACTGCTGAACCTCGGCGAGGAGATCTATGACGAGATCATCGCGGACAAGATCTGGCCTGGCACCCGTGAGCTTGCGCAGATGCATCTTGATGCCGGCCAGCAGGTGTGGCTGATCACGGCCACGCCCTACGAGCTCGCCGCGACCATCGCCCGCCGGCTGGGGCTGACCGGCGCACTGGGCACCGTTGCGGAGTCCGTCGACGGGGTGTTCACCGGACGGCTGGTCGGTGAGATCCTGCACGGCACCGGCAAGGCTCATGCGGTGCGCTCGCTGGCGATCCGGGAGGGTCTGAACCTCAAACGCTGCACCGCATATTCGGATAGCTACAACGACGTGCCAATGCTGTCGCTGGTGGGCACCGCAGTCGCCATCAACCCCGACGCCCGGTTACGTAGCTTGGCCCGCGAACGAGGATGGGAAATCCGGGACTTCCGCACCGCTCGTAAAGCCGCCCGGATTGGGGTGCCTTCGGCCCTTGCGCTGGGCGCGGCGGGCGGCGCGTTGGCAGCTCTGGCGTCTCGACGGCAATCACGCTGATAGGCTGCGCCGCTGAGCATATATTCGAGCAGAGAGCAAAGGGCATGACAGTCCCCCCAGAAGCCGCAGGACTCATCGGCAAGCACTACCAGGCACCGGACTACTTCGTGGTCGGCCGCGAGAAGATCCGGGAATTCGCAACCGCGATCCAAGACGAGCACCCATCGCACTCCGATGAGGCAGCCGCAGCCGAGTTGGGTTACCCCGAGCTGGTCGCCCCGTTGACCTTCCTGGCAATTGCAGGGCGTCGGGTGCAGCTGGAGATCTTCAATAAATTCGATATTCCGATCAACATCGCCCGGGTCTTCCATCGGGACCAGAAGTTCCGCTTCTACCGGCCCATCGTGACCGGCGACAAGCTGTACTTCCACACCTATCTCGACTCTGTCCTGGAGTCTCACGGGACGGTGATAGCCGAAATCCGCAGCGAGGTCACCGACGACGAGGGCAAGCCGGTGGTGACGAGTGTGGTCACGATGTTGGGCGAAGCGGCCCATCACGAGGCCGAAGCGGATGCCGCTGTGGCGGCGATTGCATCCATCTAGGAGGGCCAGTAGGGTCCGGTTGATGGGGAAAAGGGGCGACCAACCTTCTCTTCCGGACCAGCTCTCGCCACCCGTCGAGGCGGTCCAATCGCACTACGACCGCTCAAACGAGTTCTTCAAGCTTTTCCTCGATTCATCGATGACCTACAGCTGTGCCTACTTCGAGCGTCCCGACATGACGCTGGAACAGGCTCAGTACGCCAAGCGCAAACTTTCACTGGACAAGCTCAACCTCGAGCCCGGCATGACGCTGCTCGACATCGGCTGCGGCTGGGGCTCGACCATGCGCCACGCGATCGAGGAGTACGACGTCAACGTCATCGGCTTGACGCTCAGTGAGAATCAACTTGCCCACGACGAGCGCAAGTTCGCTGACATGGACAGCCCTCGGCGCAAAGAGGTGCGGCTGCAGGGCTGGGAACAATTCGACGAACCGGTCGACCGCATCGTGTCGCTGGGTGCCTTCGAACACTTTGCCGACGGCGCCGGTGACGCTAGCTGGGAGCGGTATGACCGCTTCTTCAAGATGTGCTACAACGTGCTGCCCGATGACGGCAGGATGCTGCTGCACACGATCATCGTGCCCGACGCCAAGGAAGCCAAGGAACTTGGTTTGACGGCGCCGATGAGCCTGATGCGCTTCATCAAGTTCATCCTGACCGAGATCTTCCCCGGCGGGCGGCTACCCCAGATTCCGCAGATCGATGAGTATTCGTCGAGGGCGGGTTTCAAGGTTGAGCGGTATCACCGGATTGGGTCGAATTACGTTCCGACACTGAACTCTTGGGCCCAGGCGCTGCAGGCCAACCAGGAAAAGGCCATTGAACTGCAGGGCCAAGAGATCTACGACATCTATATGCGCTACCTGACGGGCTGCTCGGACCTGTTCCGCGACCACTACACCGACGTTTGCCAGTTCACGATGGTCAAGTAGCTGGCCCGCCCACCAAGGTAGCGGTGCAGCATCGGTGACGTGGCCGCGCGAGGTCAGCCGAAGAAGACGTTGCGCCGCCCGGCCAGCAACCGGTACAACGTTTGCTGGATCGTCTCACGGACCTGGTCGGTCAACTCGAAGGTGACCATCGGATCCTCGGCGTCACCGGACCCGTAGTCGGCGGTGTAGATCGGTTCGCCGAATGCGATGCGCCACTTCGACGGCAGCGGCACCAGCCCGGCCGGACCCGCCAACGGGAACAACGGGGTGACCGGGAAGTACGGCAAGCCGAACAGCCGCGCCAGCAACTTGACGTCGGTGAGCATCGGGTAGATCTCTTCGGAGCCGATGATCGAACACGGAACAATCGGCGCCTTGGTTCGCAACGCTGCCGATACGAAGCCGCCGCGGCCGAACCTCTGCAACCGGTAGCGATCAGAGAAATGCTTGCCCAGTCCCTTGTAACCCTCGGGAAAAACGGCAGTCAGTTCGCCGGAGGCCAGCAGGCGGTGCGCGTCGGTCGTGCAGGCCATCGTGTGCCCCGCTTTACGGGCGGCTTCACCGACCACTGGCAGATCGAACACCATGTCGGCGGCCAGCAACCGCAGATCCCGCTGCGCCGGATGCTCATCGTGCACCGCCACCGACAGCATCAACCCGTCGAACGGCAGCACCCCTGCGTGGTTGGCCACCAACAGTGCGGCGCCTTCGCTGGGGATGTTCTCCACACCGCTGACTTCAACCCGGAACCAAGACTTGAAAAAGAACCTCAGCAAAGGCCGAACGATCGCGTCGTTGAAGTGTGGGTCGAAACCGAATTCATCAACGCTGTAGTCACCGATCAGGCGCTGACGGAGAAAACCCGCGACCGCGGCGACGCGCTGCGCAAGCTCGTTCAGCGGCGGTTCGGCAGTCGAACTCCCACCCGCGACACGCCGGTGTTCGTCGATTTCGCGGACGACAGCGGCGATCTGCTCGGCCGATGCGCGGCCGCCCGGATCGGACAGCAATGAGGGATGTTGACGAGACGCGTCTGCCCGTTGATCGGCGCGACGACGCGCCGCCACACGACCCCGATTGGCGTGCAGGGGAATGACATTCGCTCTGGTATTACCCGCCACGATATCTACCTGACCCCACCCCATGGAATTGGATTTCGGCTACCCCAGCGCTGCGCTACCGCTATGGCGCGACCCTCCCAGGAGCGTACCCGATGCGGGTCGATTATGGGAGTCAAGCCGCGGCCGCGAACGTAGTCGTCAAAGGCCTCCGCCGTCGACCACTTGGGCTGGTAGCCGAGTTCGGAACGCATCCTGGTGGTGTCCATCACGCGGCCATAACTCAAGTACGCGAACTGCTCGCGGTTGATTTCGGTGTAACGATTAGCTCGTCGCAGCGAATCGAGAGCCCACACCCCAAAGCCCGGAACCGGCAGCGGGATTCGGCCGGCCCGACGGATAGCCTGGGACAGCATGATGATGCCGTCGGCACCGATGTTGTAGGTCCCGCCCTTGCCCGCCAGAGCCGCGCGTTCCAACGCGCCCAAGGCGTCCTGCTCATGCAGCAGCTGCAACCTCGCGTCGCGGCCAAACATGGTGGGCACCCCTGGCCCGGCCAGATACCGCGACAGCGTGGTGTCCATCGCCGGGCCGATCATGTTGGCCAACCGCAGGATCGTCACTCCGATGTCGGGGCGACGCCGGCCCAGGCCGCGCGCATAACCCTCGATGTCGAGGCTGTCCTTGGCAAAGCCCTC
Organism: Mycobacterium marinum; assembly: GCF_003391395.1. Classification (NCBI taxonomy): domain Bacteria; kingdom Bacillati; phylum Actinomycetota; class Actinomycetes; order Mycobacteriales; family Mycobacteriaceae; genus Mycobacterium; species Mycobacterium marinum. Next base: position 927,688 of record NZ_CP024190.1, on the reverse strand, counting down.
GCGAAATGGACGACGGCTACTGCTGTCCTCGGTGAATACCACCGGATCGTGCGGGCTGGACCCGTACACCTCGGAAGTCGACTTGAGCACAACCCGACGCACCGACGGTGCCTTCTGACACGCCGCGAACAGCTGCATGGCGCCCATCACGTTGAGTTCCTTCAACGCCGCGCTACCACCGGAGCGCGGAGCGTAGGACGCCGCCGCAGCGTGCACCACCGTGTCGACATCGCCGTTGCGAATCACCTTCGCGATGAAGGGATTACGGATGTCGGCACGCACAAACTCCGCTCGGCCCATGCGCCGCAGCATGTCCTTGCTCGGCGCGATCGCATCCACCGCGATGACCGAACTGATCAACGGGTTTTGCGCGAGTCGCGCGGTCAAGTAGCCGCCGAGAAATCGGCAGGCGCCGGTAACCAGCACCACCTTGGGATGGTGGACGCTGTCACCGCCGCCACCGATTCCTCCGGCGCCGCCCCCTTGACCGTTCGACGAATTCACCCCGACAGCCTAGCCGCGGCTGGAGGCATGGGCGTTACAGCCTGGTGACAGCAGCCGCCAACCCGAACCAGTCGGGGCCTACTTGCCAAGTTTTCTGCGCTGCACCCGGGTGCGGCGCAGCAGCTTGCGGTGCTTCTTCTTGGACATGCGCTTGCGCCGCTTCTTGATTACTGAACCCATGAACTCCGCTATCTGACCTGTGACCGGCTTGCTTCAACAAATGACCCGGTCACTTTACCCAGCCCGCCGTACCCAACACCAAACCGGCGCCACCTGACCAACCGAAGCCAAGCCTGGTGGCGTGCGGCCGGTATTCGGCTAACCGGCGAAATACGAGGTCTGCAGCATGTCGTGGACGGCCTTGGCGTGCACCCGAAATGACCGCCCGACCCGAACCGCTGGCAACTCTCCGTTGTGCACAAGCCGGTAGACGGTCATTTTGGACACCCGCATGAGCGAAGCCACCTCGGCCACCGTGAGGAACTGGCTGCCGGCCTGCTGGCCTTCGCCTGAACTATCACGTACCGATTTACCAGCAGAATCGCGCGCCGATGGCCCGTTCGTAGACGTCATCGCTAACCCAATCGTGTCAGGCACACGCAATCCCAGCGGCTTCCCCTCCGCTGGCACCCACGCGTGCATACAAAGAGGAGAATAGCGGGACTAGTGGGGTTACTGGTACTGGTGGGGGACAATCAGTTCAAATTTTTTGAATTATTCCGATGTAATTCTTAGCTGCTCAGAGCGGCTTTTGGCGGCCTGCACGGCGGCATCGACGGCCCCCCGGAACCCTTCGCGCTCGAGTTCGCGCAGCGCAGCGGCGGTCGTCCCGCCGGGTGAGGTGACCGACGCCCGCAGCTGCGCCGGCGAGGTGTCCACCCGCAAACCCAACGGCTCGGCAGCGCCGCGTCGGTCTTGATCCATCCGCTCCAGCAGCATCGCCGCCGAACCGGCCATCGTCTGGGCCGTCAGGTCGGTTGCCACCTGCCGACTCAAGCCCGCCGCCACACCCGCGTCCACCAAGGCCTCGACCATCAGCAGGAAATATGCCGGCCCGGACCCCGACAACGCGGTCACAGCGTCGAGTTGCTGCTCGGGAACGGTGAGCACGACGCCGACCGAATCGAACAGGGCTGAGACTTCCTCGAGCTGTTCGGGCGTGACGAAGCGGCCTTTGGCCAGCGCGGTAACCCCCGCACTCACCAGTGCGGCCGCGTTTGGCATCGCTCGAACCACCGGGGTGCCCGCGGGCAACTTGGATTCGAAATATGAGGTGGTGACCCCTGCCGCGACGGTGACGAACACCTGCTCGCCGCTGTAGCTTTCGGCCGCGGCCACCACCGCGCTCAGGTCGCCCATCACCGAGTCGACGTCGCCGGGCTTGACCGCGACGACGACCAGCGACGCGCTCTCCGCCGCATCCTTGGCCGAGGTCACCAATACCGAATAGGTACTGGCCAGGTATTTGGCGCGCTCTGGTACCCGCTCAGCCACCACCAGATCTTTGACTTGCCGCCCGGCCCGCAACAGTCCGGACAACAATGCTTCACCGATGCTGCCGCCGCCGATGATCGCGATTCTTGGCATGCCCGACAGCATCGCAGACGGTCCGCAGTGGCGCCGCTACCGGGCAGGCACCATCGCCAGCTGGCGCGTCTGCACCACGATGCGGCCCGCCTGATCGACGACGATGTGGTCCTCGTCGAACCAGCCCTGCCCGATCTCAACGCAGGTGGCGACGATCCGCAGCCACCCATCGGTGGGCAGGGCGCGCAGGATGGCGGTCAGCTGGACGGTGGGCGCCCAACCGGTGCGTCCGACGGCAAAGGTGACCGGGACCGACAGATCGCCGCACATGAGGGCGAACAGTGCGTCCGGGGCGACGCCACGTGGCCGGGCCCACATCTGAAAGGTCGGCGCCCGTCCGCCCCACCCGCTCGCCGGGGTCTGCAGCGTCGACGCCAGGGGCCGCACATCGCAGCCGGCACCCAGGTGGGCCAGACCGGCCAGCGCATGACCGGGGCCGATCGGTGTGGCATCGTCTGGCGGTTCGGGGGCCATCATTTCCAGCACCGGGTTGGCCGATAGCAGCGGTGTGGCCGGGCCGGACTCGTAATGCTCGGGTTCACCCAGCGTGACGACGGCGTGCACCGCGGTGCGCTCGCCCTGCATGAGCTCCACGTCGACCACGCTGATCCGGCGGCCACGCTTGCGGATCGATGTCACCAGTCGCATCGGCCCCGGATCGGGGGCCCACAGGAAGTTGGTCGACACCGCGACCGGTTGCAGTGCGTCACCGCCATGGGCGGCGCGCGCCGCCTTGGCGCACAAGGCCAGCATCACGCCGCCATGCACCTTGGGGCCGATGGTCCAGTGCTCGTCGAGCTCACCGTCGAATATCCGGCATTGGCCGCCCGCGGGTGCTTCGACCTCGCGCAGCGCCATCGCCGTCGTGAATAACGCGTTCATATCACCGCATCAGGTGGGTACGGGCAAACTGCAAGGACTCCGACAGCATCGCTTCGCGCTCCGCCGCCGAACGGGCTGAGGAGGTGGATACCTCCAAGACCACCTGCCCGGCGAAGCCCCCACCGGCCAGCATCTGGCATACCTCGGCGGTGGGCTCCGTTCCGCGGCCGGGAACCAGGTGCTCGTCGGCGGGCAGCCCGCTGCCGTCGCACAGGTGCAGATGCATCAGACCCGGGCCCATCCGCCGGGCCATGCTCAGCGCGTCGGTTCCGGCTGTCGAGGTGTGCGAGAGGTCCAGCGTGTAATGCGCGTGATCGCCGTCCAGCGGGTCATAGGACGGCGCGAACGCCGAAATCGCCGCACCCGGGCCACCACCGCGCTTGCGCATCCGTTCTCGTGACTGGCCGGCCCCGAAGAACCGGTCCGCCCGGAACGGAAACATGTTCTCGACGGCCACCACCACGTCGCTGGACGCTTCCAAGGCCGCAACCTGGTCGCTGAATCCCTCGGCGTAGCGCCGTTGCCAGCGGAAGGGCGGATGCACGACGACGGTCTGCGCGCCCAGCTCTTCGGCAGCCCGAACGCTGCGGTCCAGCTTCACGATCGGGTTGGCCCCCCACACCCGCTGCGAAATCAGCAGACACGGGGCATGCACGGACAGCACCGGAACGCGGTAGCGCCGGGACAGCTTTCGGACGGCATCGATGTCCTGGCTGATCGACTCGCTCCAGACCATCAGCTCCACGCCGTCGTAACCGAGCCTGGCGGCATACTCGAACGCGGCCTCGGCCCGCAAGGGGTACACCGAGGCCGTCGACAGACCGACTTTGATTGCTGGGCGCACTGTGAGTGGGGGCCGCCTAGCCCGATTGCAACAAGGCCAACGGACCCAGGGTGATCAACGCACCCACGGCAACCGCTATCAATGTGCTTCCGATGTCCTCCGTCTTGCGAACCACCCGAACCCCGACCACCAGGCCGAGGATGACCAGTACCGAGAGCACCAGCGCGACGATGCTGTTCCAGCGCCACAGCTGGTCAAACGCGATGAACAGACCCGCACCGAACACCACGGCCAAGATCGACTGCAGCACTACCAGCGTGCCGCGCCACAGAGCCGCGAGCTTGCCCGACAACGGGCGCGCGCCCTGTTCCTCGTCGGCTTCGGCCTCTTCCTCTTCCTCGTCGAACGTCGACGGGAACGACTCCCCGCGCCGCCGCGCCACCTCATCGGCCAGGGACTGCCCGCCATAGAGAGCCTGATCGGAGATCCCCTCCGACGCCTGCAGAAAAGAACGCACGTAGGCGGAATCCTCGACCTCGGCTTCCGCTTCGGAGTCGGAGACATCCACCGATGTATCGCCGTAATGGCCCACCGGGTCGGGGCTCATGTCCTCAGCCCCGGGCCCTTGCCCCGCGGCATCGCCATCCCCGGTGTGGCGCAGGGGTCTGGGGTACTCACTGCGCTCAGGACCCGCCGTGGTCCGGGTGATCGGCTCCGATTTCGGCCAGCGCGGCTCGGGCTCCGACCAATACGCCCCCCTGCCGGCCTGGCCGGCCGCCGATTCCTCGGCGGCCGGCGGGGGCTCGGCGGCTTCGGCCGGTGCTACGACCGATTCGGGCTGCACGCGCGATGCGGGTGCAGGCTCGTCGACCTCGACTCGGCCGTTGCCGGGCGTGGCTTGGCTTGTCGGTGCGACAGTCTCGGTGGTTTCGGCGGGCGCACTGGGCGCGCTTCGCTCATCGTGATGATCGTCCCGGATGATCGGAATTTCACCAGTGAGCTCGGCGACCGTGATCGAGTCGGTGTCACCGCGGCGGCGGCGGCGGCGCCGGGTGACCGCCGGGGCACCGACGTTGCCATTGCGGGCCAGCAGTTCGGCCACCGAGATCTGCTTGGTGTCCTCCGTCTCGGAGTGTGGTCCAGTCATGGTTTGTTGCCTCTCGATCGGCCTGCAGCGTTCCGATCTACTACCTGACCTCTAGCATCGCGCACCGAAGTCAACACCGGCGAAGTTTCCATGAAGGCGGTCCCATCGGCTTCACTGTCGAGTCGGCGCAAAATAACACCTTCTCGTAGCGCCCACGGGCAGATATCCAACGCTTCTATCGAGAGCGCTCGCATGCTTGCCTCCGCCACCAGAGCCCCCGCCACGATTTGCGGCGCCCGCTCGGCGCTGACTCCTTCCAGTTCTGCACGGTCAGCGGTGGTCATCCTAGAGATGAAAGATATGAGTTGTCTGAGGCCATTGGCCGTCAGGGTCCTCTTCACCCGTGGTCCGGCGGCCGACGGCGCTGCGCCGGTGAGTCGCGCCAGCGAGCGAAATGTCTTGGACGTAGCCACCGCGAGGTCCGGGATGCCCGCGTCCAGCATCGTCACGCCGGCATCCGATAACTCAGCATCCAGCCAATCCCGAAGCATCGCCACCCGGCGCCGGCCGGGCGGATCGTCGGGCAGCCATTCCCGCGTCAACCGTCCCGCGCCTAGCGGGAGCGACAGCGCCACCTCGGGCTCTTCGTCCACGCCGCTGGACAACTCCAGCGAGCCGCCGCCGATGTCGAGGTTGATGATGCGCCCCGCGCTCCAGCCGAACCAGCGGCGCACCGCCAGGAAGGTCAGTCGCGACTCGTCGACACCGCTGAGAACCTGCAATTCGACATCGGTTTCGTTGCGCACCCGCGACAACACGTCATCGGAGTTCTCCGCCTCTCGGACCGCCGATGTCGCGAAGGCCATCAGCTCCGCGCAGCCCGAGCTGGCGGCGATCTTGGCGAACTCGTCGATCGTGGACACCAGCTTGTCGGCGCCACGCT